>DASVCA010000096.1:0-14510 GCA_036381835.1 Micromonosporaceae bacterium | reverse complement strand
CGGTCCGGACGGGTGGCGGGTCGTTGACGCGTTGCGGGTGAACGTGCCGGACGCGGTGGCCCGCAACCTTGCCCGCCGACTCGATCAACTCAGCCCACAGACCCAGGATCTTCTGACGGTGGCCGCGGTGCTGGGACGCCGCTTCCCACTCGCCGTGGTACAAGCGGTCACCGGCCTGGATGACCGCAGCGTCCTGCGGCACATGCAGGGACAGTTAACTGCCCACCTGGTCAAACCCGACTACGGTGCACCCGACTGGTACGCGTTCGTGCAACCGCTCGCCGTCGAGGTGTTGCTCGAACGACTCACCTCGATCGAACGTGCCAAGCTGGCCGGGCAGGCCGCGGACGCGGTGGAAGCGGTCTACCCGGGGCTTCCGGGGGAATGGTGTCAGATCGCGGCAGCCCTGCGGGTCGATGCCGGCCAGCACGCGGCCGCCGCCCGACTCTTCGTCGAAGCGGGCCGTCGGGCGCTCACCGCCGGTGCCGCCGCCTCCGCCGTCACGCTGCTGGATCGGGCCTGGGAACTGCTGATCCCGGCGGACGACGTCGCCCTGCGAGCCGACGCTCTCGAGACCCTGATCTACGCGTTGGCCGAGGCGGGCATGGTGGAGCGCGCACTGGCCTCACTCGACGCGCTGGACGCCATCGGAGGTGGCCTCGACCGGCGCCGTCGGGCCCAGTTGCACACCAAACTGGCATGGGCCGCGAACATCGCCGGGCGAACGGCTGACGGACTGACGCAGGTGGACATCGCGAGAACGCTGCTCGGACCGGACGCGGCCGCCGAAGAACGTGCCCCACTCGATGTCGTCGCCGCCCACCTGCTCCTCGACGTACCCGGGCACGACCAGCCCCGCGTTGCGGAAGAGATGGCCCGCCGCGCGGCCGAGGTGGCCGAGACCGTCCCACTGCCCGTCGTGGCCTGCCAGGCATGGCAACTGTTGGGCGCACTCACCCGCGAACGCGACCTCGACGAGGCGACCGCCTGCCTGGAGCGGTCCCGTCAGATCGCGGTGCGTCATCGCATGCCGATCTGGGAGATCCACGCGCTGGTGCGGCTCGGCAACGACGATGCGATCCGGGACGGCGATCTCAACCGGCTGGAGCAGGCCCGCAGGATCGCCGCTGAAGCAGGAGCCGTCACGGCGGGATATCAGATCGACGCGAGCATCGCCCTACAGGCCGTCCTCCGGGGCGACTTCACGGCCGCCGAAGAACTCATCGACGAGGTGCTGGCCGCCACCAGCCGCCTGGGACTGCTGGAAACCACCCAATACCTGCTGCTCACCCGGGCCGTCCTCGCCGGCCACCGGGGCCGACGGCGCGAGCTGGACCGGGCGGTCGCCGAGTTCCGCAGCTGGGGTGGCGACCCGGGCCGGCACGAGTCACGGATCTCCGGCCTGGCCCGGACCTTCTGCGCTCTGCTGCAGGAAGACCGACCACGCGCGTACGAGGAGATGGCCCGCGCGCTGGCCGCGGAGAAGGACAACCCGATGCCCTTCGTCCTGTCCGGCCGGCACGGCCTGCACCTGCTGCTCGAGGCGTTGTCGGGCGGGCTGGACCGGGCGACGTTGGATGCGGCGGGCACGACACCGGTCAGCCGGCTGCGGTGGAACCACCAGTTCGTTCAGTTCGCTCGAGCGGTGCTGGCCGGGCGGGCGGGACAGGCCGAGGTTGCGGAAGCCGTGGCCGAGGCGCAGCGGACCGCGGCGCCGTACGCGCTGGCCCGGCACCTCGGGCTTCGACTGATCGGTGAGGCTGCGCTCGCCGAGGGCTGGGGCACCCCGGTCCCGTGGCTGCAAGCCGCCGAGGAGTACTTCTATCAGGCGGAGATCATCCCCGTGGCGAGCGCCTGCCGAAGCCTGTTACGCCGAGCAGGTGTCGCGGTGCCGCAACGACGCGACGGCGCGGCGGCCATTCCGGCGTCGCTCCGTTCGCTCGGGATCACGGTACGCGAATACGAGACCCTCCAGTTGCTGGTCGATCGGCTCGGCAATCGTGAGATCGCCGAACGGCTGCACCTGTCGGCCCGCACCGTGGAGAAGCATGTGGCGAGCCTCCTCAGCAAAACCGGCTGCCCGAACCGGATCGCGTTGAGCGACTTCGCCGCTGCGAACCTGCCCGGATGAACGACGCGGTCACGGGCTGCCGAGAGCCACCGGGGACCGGGCGACCGCTGCTGGAAAGCGCGGGGGTTCGGCGGCTCTCAGTGCCGCCACGAACGGCCCGGTATAGGTGTGCAGCTGCGCCAGATCCCGGAATCCGCGGTCCCAGGCGGCCGCGGGCAGGTCGGCCGGGGCGGTGTCCCACAGCTTCGCGAAGATCCGGTCGATGACCTCTCCGCGGAATCCGAGCCGCAAGTGCGGACGCCTCGGGTCGGGTCGGGGCAGCCGGTCGGTCAACTGCAGGGCGGCCCGGACGAAGCGCCGGGAGGCCGCCACGATCCCCGGATCCAGCAGCGCCGGGTGCAGCGCCTGCGCGGAGAGCGGGGAGCAGACACGCGTACCGAAGGCACGTACCAGCACCCGCACGGTCGCCTCCTGCGGGTCCAGATGGCGTTCGGACGGCGACAGCCACGGCGAGGCGATCGGTTGGCCGGGCTGGGCGTCCTGGAGGAACCCATTCGCCTGGGCGAAGGCGAGCGCGGCACGCGTCAGATCTGTGTCCGAGCTGTCGTCGGGGGCACCGGTGATGGCGGCGAGGACCCGCCGGCGATGCAGGACGGGGTGGTCCGGGTGCAGGGCCATGATCGCGGTGACGGTGGAGGCGTCCGCGACCCAGCGTTTCCCGACGTACTGGCCTCCGTGGCGGCCGCGCCAGCGTTCGAAGTCATGGGTGTCGACGTTCTCGATCGGGGCGAGCGGATGCTCAGCTTCCGCCAGTTCCGGCGCGTTCCGCGCCGCCATGGACAGCAGCAGGCGGGCGTCGTCCGCCTTGGCGTCCCGGGGATGTTCCGCCATCCAGGCCAGATACCGGTCGATGCTGTCGTCCGCCAGGACCTTTCGGGCCTGGCGTTCCAGCGCCCGCGGCCCGCGGACCCGGAACGGCAGCGACCGGCCGAGTTCCAACAGGGCGTCGGCTTCGGCCGGGGTCAGCCGTCCCGCCGCGACCGCGTCGGACAGGTTGACCCGCAGGTTGACCAGCGGCTCGCTCAGGCAGACCCAGCCGTCCTCCGCCGGCGCGTGTACCACGGCCACCTCATCGTCGCCGGTGACCACGCCGTCGCGGAACAGTTCGAAGACCCGGCCGACGCCTCGCATGCCGAACCGCCAGAGTTCGGCCGCCCGCAGGGCGCCCATGCTGCTGCTGCCGGCCACCGGGATCCCGCGGGCCAGCAGATCCAGGACCTCTCTGTGCCGTACTGCCGGCGCCCGCATGAACAGCCCGTCGATGATCAACACGCGATCACCCGGGACCGGTTTGATCTTCAGGAGATCTCCGTGCTGAACCGGCGGGAGGAACACCGCGTCCGGGAGCAGCGATCGCGCTTCTTCCAGCGGAAGACTCGGCCCGAGAAACACGTAGTCGGCCATTTCACCTCCTGGGCCGGTGGAACACGGCGTCGTTGAACATCCGCAGACCGGGAGCGATGACCTTGACGGCTGGAATCCCGATGTCGTCCCGAGTCAGGTCGACGACTACCGGTTCGGCGCCGGTGTACTCCTTGATCCGCTCCGCGCAGAACCGGACGGCGGATTCGACGGATCCGTGCCGGACGGTCGATGCACCGAACGGGTGCAGGGTCCGGCCCGCCAACGTCGGCTCGGCCAGCGGATCGGCGTTGCGGTAGAAGAACTCATCGATATCGTCACGGGCTCCGGAGATCGCCGCCATGCGGGACAGCACCGCTTCCGACAAGGCCCGGGCGACTGCCAGACCCGAATCGAGGTGGCAGCCGAAGCCGCTGAAGTAGATCGGCACGTCCACTGACCAGATGGCACCGGCGTAGCTGGGGATCCCCATCTCGTTGGTGGTCTCGCACAGCTCCACATAGCAGTCCGCCTCGCGGAGCAGCGCCAGGATTCGGGACGCTACGGGATGGGCGACACTCTCCGGATCGATATACGTCCGCGCGTCGAGCGGAAGCTCCGTGACGGGCGCGCAGCAGTCACGCTCGATGACCTCGAACAGCGCGTGCAGTATGGCCTCGTCTCGGGTGCTACCGGTGGCCAACCCGTTGCTGGTGACGTTGAACAGGGTGTGGTTCGGGTCGAACCGTCGAGTGGAATCGAGTTCGATCAACCCGATGGGGACGGGCACGGGTTGCCCGGACAAAACGCCCCGGCCGAGCACCCAGTCCAGCACCGTCGATGACGAGAGCAGGGACCGTTCGGCGAGATTGAGCGACCGTACGTCGTAGTGCAGACCGAGCGCGCGGGCCGGGGCCCGCTCCACCACCGGCAGCCGCGGGTTCTCGCCGTGCCAGGTCTCAATGCTCTCCATCACCGCGCTGACCCAGGACTGCGCCGGCTCCATCGCGATACCGATGCTGACCGCGAGCGTGCGTCCGCACGGTCGGTAGGCGACGTGCACCGGCAGGCCGATCTCGTCGAGTCGGGTCACATCGGCGACCCGGGTGATGCCGAACCGGTGGAGCATCGGCCGGATCCGCGCCATGGTCTGCTCCGCGGTCGCGCTGCGGAACGTACCGGTGTGGTTGGCCGCAGGGGTCCCGGCGATCGTCATGGCGTCACCGCAACCCGCGCCGGAAAGCCCGGCTCGCCCAAGTGACCGCGGCGACCGCGAGAACGCTCATGATCAGCAGCGCCTGCCACACACTGCTCGCGCGGTAGTCACCGGCGAACAGCGCACGCGCAGCTTCGACGCTGTAGGAGAACGGGTTGAACGCGGTGATCACCCGTAGCCAGGTCGGGGCGAACATCAGCGGCAGCAGCACGCCCGACAGCAGCAGCAGCTGCTGGCTGAGCAGTTGTACCACCGGCGACAGGGCTTCGAGGGTCCGGAACTTCAGCGCCAGCCCGTAGGAGAACGCGGCCAACGTCAGCGAGACCAGCCCCAACAGCAGATAGGTGAGCAGCAGGTTGCGCAATCCCACCCGCAGGCCGAACGGCAGCGCAGCGATGGTGAGGATGACCGCCTGCAGCAGAATGACGATTACGTCCCGCATGGACCGGCCGAGCAGCAGTGCCAGGCGACTGACCGGGGTGACCCGGCTGCGGTCGAGGATGCCCGAACGGACGTCCTCGATCAGCCCCATCCCGGCGAACAGGCCCGCGAAGATGGTCAACAGGACCAGCAGGCCCGGCACGAAGATCCGGTACGACTCGGTCTGGTCGGCCACGCCGAGTGCGGGGCGCAGCAGCGGCGCGAACAGCAGCAGGTAGAACAGCGGCTGGATGACACCGATCACCGCGCCGATCGGATTGCGGAGGAAGAGCAGAGTCTGACGCTGGAAGATCAGCCAGGTGTCGCGTGCGAGTTTCATGCCTGCGGTCCTCCCTCTGCTCCGTGGCCGGACAGCCCACGCAGCGATCGACCGGTCTTCGCCAGGAACACGTCGTCCAGGCTGGGCTGGTGCAAGGTCAGCTCGGTGATCTCGATGCCGGAGCCGTTCAAGATGCGCAGCAGCGCGGGGATGGCGGTGGTTCCGCAATCGACGAACAGGCGCAGCCGGTCGGGGCCGGCGACCTCGAGCTTCTCCAGGAAGTCCTGGTCTTGCACGTACGGAATCACGGCCTCGGCGGCGCACCCGACGGTGAGCACGACCACGTCTCCGGCAACCTGTTTCTTCAGCTCTTCCGGGGTGCCCTCGGCGACGATCCGGCCGTGGTCGAGGATCGAGATCCGGTCGCAGAGCGCGTCGGCCTCGTCCAGGTAGTGGGTGGTGATGACCACGGTCGTGCCGGCGGCGCGCAACCGCCGGATCTCGTCCCAGAGCGCGGCTCGGCTGGCCGGGTCGAGGCCGACGCTCGGCTCGTCCAACAGCACCACCTTCGGGTCGTGGATGACACCGAGCGCGATGTCCAGCCGACGGCGCTGACCCCCCGAGTAGGTGCGGCATCGGCGGTCGGCGTAGTCGCCGAGTTCGAAGTCCGCGATCAATCGTTCGGCCCGCCGATGCGCCTCGGCCTTGCCGAAGCCGTGCAGGCGTGCCTGGAGGACCAGTTCCTCGCGGGCGCTGACGTCGTCGGCGGTGCCACCCCGCTGCGCCACGTAGCCCAGTCGCCGGCGCACCTCGTTCGGCGCGCAGCGCAGGTCGGCGCCGGCGATCGTCGCCTCGCCACTGTCCGGCGCGATGAGGGTGGCGAGCATGTGCAGGGTGGTGGTCTTGCCGGCCCCGTTGGGGCCGAGGAAGCCGAAGATCTCGCCGTCTTTCACATTCAGATCGATTCCGGCAACCGCCTCGACAGTCGCGCGTTGCCGCCCGGCGCGAGACGTGAATGACTTGCGTAGATTCCTGGTCTCGATGATCACTGTGGTCTCCGTCCGGATAGGCGCACGCGGTGACGGGCCCTGCCCGGTTTGGCGCTCGGGGTGGGGGTGAGATGCGGATGGGGGTGGATGATCGACATCCACCCCCATCACCCGATGGCTATGCCGTCTTCACGTAGCAGGTCGAGCTGCTGGCGTAAGAGGCACCGGACTCGGGCAGCGCGGCCGAGTCGTGCATGCTGACGACGGTCAGCTCACCGAGGTCGAGGTCGCCGAAGTCGAACTCGGCGTCCGCGGCGAACTCCTGGCTGTCGAGCTGAGGCATTGTCTTCCCTCCTTTCGGAAACGAAATGGGCGATCTGGACGGATCCGGGTCGACACCGTTACCCGCCCGGTCGCCCGACTCAGTTCCACGGTCGACCGTGTGGCTAACACTGTGGAGCACCGCCCCGGCCGGGGCATCGGTGGAAATACGTAACCGCCATACCTAGCTCGCCGGCCCCACCCGGAACACCGATTACGTATTTGCACCGATGCCTACGGCAGTCGACGGCTGGGATGGTCGTATCCGCGCCAGCAGAGAAAGAAGTACCCGGCGGTTAGCCGGGAACGGCCGGGCGAGGAGGTGGGCTATGGCGGCGATCCGGGTGCCGGCCGTGAGCGTGGCACCTTACGCCATGGTACGAACGACCGCGCTGTCCCTGCCGGAACCATCCGCGGCCGCCGACCGGTTCCGGGTCCGGATCGAGCGGATGCTCCGGTTGACCGTATGGTCGGCGCAGGTCAGCGGGGAACTGAGCGACGCCTTGTACGAGGCGGTGGCGTCCGCAGGGCCCGAGCTGCGCGCGGTGCTGCTACCACTGCGCCGGGATGTGCACAACCGACGCTCGCCTCGGCTGAACCAGCCGACGTTGGTAGCACAGCTGGCCGGACAGATGCCGCTGCTACGGCGGTGGCTCGACGCCCGAGCCGAGATCGACCGACTCGCCGTCGAACTCGACGAGCTGTCCGAGGCCGCGCTGCGGGCCGAGAGGGCCGGGCTGGCGCAGCTGTGCCACAGCGAAGCCCTCCGCCGTGCCGTGGCGCTCACCAGCGAGGACCTGCTGCGTGCCATGGAGCGTGCCGCGGCGCAGGGCGACCAGCCGGACCGGCGGGCCCGCAAGTCCGAGGCCACCGTGCTGCGGTACGCGTTGCGGGGCGCCACCAAGACGATCCCCCTCTCCTGGTTCACCAAGGTGAGCTGGTGCTGGTGGCACGACCGTCCGGACCTGCCGGACCGCGAACGGACCTCTACCGAAGATCCGAAACCGGTGGTCGCGGTGACCCGGGCAGACCGGGGCGCATTGACCTCCCTGGTCCACGCTGTGCTCAACCGCCCTGACATACGGGACGACCTGCCGCATCAACTCGCGCCTGGGCTGCGCATGGAGGACGGGCAGGTCTTCTTCCACCGCCCCATCCCGGCGGACGAGATGCCGGACGGCCTGGTCAGGGAGGAAGAGGTCGGCCTCCCGCTGACCAACCCCCTACGGCACGTGCTCACGCTCGTCCGGGCGGACGGCTCGATCTCGCCGCGGGCGCTTGCCGCCGCCATCGCCGAACGGCTTCCCGGACCGAACCCGGCGGCGATGCGCGTCGCCGAGGCGTACGTCCGGCAACTCATCGGGCAGAAGCTGCTGACTCCCACGTATCCGATCGATCCGCAGGCCACCGAGGCCATCGCAGCCGTGGCAGACTGGCTGGACCGGCTCGGCCTGGTCGAGGCCGCGGCACTCCTGCGGGAGATCGATGCCCGGACCGCCGCCTTCGCCCAGACGCCGGCGGCTGATCGCCCCGCCGCACTGGCCGGCCTGACGGCGCTGTGGGACGCGGCGTTCGAATCGGTCGGGGCCACGCCGACCAAGCGCCGGACGCCGGTCACCGAGGACATCGTCTGCCCGACACCGTCGCTGCTGGACGCGCGACACGGTCGCGATGCGCTCCCGGACATCGCCCGACTCGCCCCCCTGATGGAGATCTTCGATCAGCATGCGGTGGTTCGCCGCCTGGCCCGGGACCGCTTCGTCGACCGGTTCGGCGTCGGCGGAACCTGCCGCTCGCTCGCGGGGTTCGCTCGCGAATTCGGCGAGATCTGGCACAACCTGAAATTCTTCGAGGTGAACGGCGAGATCAACCCGGCGGGCGGCGTGGCCTTCAGCCCGCAACTGCGGGACCTGGCCCGGATACGCCGCGAACTGGTGGCCGCCGTTCCGACTGGCGCGGGCGATGGTGAGCTCGTCCTTCCGGAGCAGGTGGTCCGTGACGCGCAGCGCCTGCTTCCCGCATGGCTGCGGAATCGTCCCACCTCGTACTCGGTGTTCGCCCAGCCGGTGCCCGACGAGACCGGCGGTGCCCGGCTCTGCCTCAACCACATCTACGGCGGTTGGGGGCGGTTCACCAGCAGATTCCTCGGCTACTTCGGCCCGGCGGCTGCGGAAGCGGTGGCGACCCGGATCCGCCAGGGGCTCGGCCGGGATTCCCGCGTGGCGCAGATCCGCCCGGTCAGCGGTTTCAACGGCAACCTGCATCCGCTGCTCGTCGACGAGGAGATCGCCGCGGACGGGGCCGGTGGGAAACTGCTGCCCGAGGATCTCAATCTGGTCCACGACCCCGAGAGCGACCAGCTGCGGGTGCAGGTGAGCGCCACCGGCGAGTTCCTCGACGTGCTCTATCTCGGGTTCCTCGTCGCGATCGTCCTGCCGCAGCGCCTGGCCGGCCTGCTGCACGACCAAGGGTCGGGGCTGGTCGACCTGACCGGCGCGCTGGTGCGACGGCAGGACCGCGATACCGCCTTCGGGACCGTCGCCTACCGGCCCAGGCTGCGTTACCGCGACGTGATCCTCTCCCGGGCCCAGTGGCGGCTCACCGCGGAGACCGTGCAGGCCTGGCGCAGCGAACTGGACCGGGAGACCGGCGTCCCCGCCCGTACCGCCGTCCGGTTGCGGTCGGAGCTGAATCTGCCGCAACGGTTGTTCGTCAGCGCCGCGCCCAGCGGCGACGCCAAGGGCCTGGAAGGGTTCCTGTCCTACTTCGAACAGGCCAAATCCCAGTACGTGGACCTGGCCAACGCGCTCCACCTGCGCACCTTGTCGCGAACCCTCGCCCGCTACCCCCACGGCGTGGTTCTCGAAGAGGCCCTGCCCGAACCGCAACCCGGTACGCCCGCGGTGGAGCTGGTCACCGAGATCTACCGGAGCACCCCATGACCGTCCGCACGCGGTCCACCGGGACCGTCGACACAGATGTCCTCTGCTACTACCACACGCCGGAGAAGGCGCGTCTGATCCAGGATGCGATTCTTCCGGCGGCTCGCCGAGCCCGGCAGCGCGGAGTCGCCGTCCACCTGGAACGGCACTGGCTGCACGGCCCGCATGTGCGGATCCGGCTGTCGGGGCCGGCCGACGTTGTCGCGGCGACCGCGAAGGCGGGCGCGGAGTCGCTCCGCGGGTATTTGAGCCGCCACCCGTCCACCGTCGACATCGATCCGGCGGTGCTGCTGCAGCGGTCCGTGCTGGCCGGACGAGCGGAACTGGTCTCCGGCCCGTATGAGCCGATCCACCCGGACAACACCGTACGGGTCGTGCCGGCCGACGACGCCCACCTGCGCGAGCTACTGGGAAACCAGGCAGCTGTCGCGCGTCGGGCCGAGCTGCTCCGCGCCGGCCTGGCACCGGTGTCCGCCTCGATCGCCCAGCTGTTGAGGGGTGCCAACACCCCGGAGGCCCGCGTCCGGCTGGCCCTCACGGCGATGACCGTGCACGCGGCCGCGTACCCGGCTGGGATCGCCGGCGGATACCAGTCGTTCCTCTCCCATCTGCAGGACTTCCTGCACCTGCACGACCCGCAACGACACGTGCTCAGCCGTTTCGAACGGGAGTGGCAGCGGCGGGCTCGGACGGTCACCGACGAGGTCCAGCGACTGGCGACCGCCGACCGTCACGACGATCCGGTGCCGCAAGCCTGGGCGGAATGGGTGCGTACGGCATGGGAGATCTGTCGCGGTGCCGATGCGCGCGGCGAACTCCCGGTCGTGCCAGGCGAGCAGTACGCGGCGCGGGCGAGGAGGATCGGCGATCCGGCGACCATCCGACGGTGGGACCGGAGTATCCGCACCGAATACAGCGACTACCACCGGAAGCTGTTGCAGACCGACTTCCTGCGCCTGCCCGGAGTAGCGGGGCACTTCGCCCCCTACCGGTTCATGACAAACGTGCTGTATCTGCTCCTCAAGCTCTGCGACGTCACCCCACTGGAGCGCTACCTGGCCGCTCACCTGCTCAGCCAGGCGGTCCAGCGCTTCACCGGAGTCACCTGGCAGGAGGCGATGGCGGGGTCGGTGAGCCACGCCGACGGGAAAGGCAGGTAGGACGATGGGCACACAGACCAGGGTGCTGCGGCTACGACCGGTCGTGCACGCCAGCCCGACCGCCGACGGGCTGCACCTACGGGGTGCACGATCGAGCTTCACCGCCACCGGCGGGCCCGGGCTGTGGAAGCTGTGGCAGGCGCTGTCGATCGCCCTGGCCGAGGGTCGGCCGGTGCGGCGGCTGATCGACTCGACTGCGCAGCCGAACGTCCGCGCCGCGCTCTCCGCTCTGCTCACGCAGTTGCGGGAGCACGACATGCTGGTCGAGGTACCCCCTGGGTGGGGCGAGACCGGACGCCCGGACGAGCCGCCGTACCGCATCGCCCGCTGGCTGGAGTCGGTGGCACCGGACCCGGTCGAGGCCTGGCGACGGATCGGGTCGACCGAGGTCGCGATCGAAGGGACCGGCCCGGTCGCCGTGGCCGCGGCCCGGGCACTCACCGCCGCCGGTGCCGCACCCCGGCGCGGGGTCGGGCCCGGCCGGCACGGGCTGTTGACGGCCGGGCAGACGGCCGTCGCCGCCGCCGCCGACCCGCACGTCGGTTTCGTCACCCCGGTCGGTTCACCGACGGCCGTGCGGCGAGACGCCCAGGCGATCGCGGAACGCGTCGGGCTCACCGACCGAGCCGCACCGGACGTGCTCGCCGCGCTGGCCGGCGGTGCCGCCGCCCATCGCCTGATCTGCGCGGTGGCCGGGCTGCCCGACCCGGCCGAGGACCGACTGGCCGCCCGGGTGACCCCGGCTCGGGGACTGCCATCAGCCATGATCGCCCGCCTCGATCCGCTACGGGCTGAATACCACCCGTGGCTGACCGGCGACGCGTCGAACGAAGCGCCCCGGGCCGCCTCGGGCGATAGCCGGCTTGACCTGGCCGAAGCGCTCTCGGCCGTGGAACACCTGACCGATCCGGAACTCGGTGTGCTGCCAGCGGTGCGACTCGACGACCTGCCGCAGGTGCCGGTGGCGCTCGCCGAGTGTCAGGCGGGAGCGGATCCGGTCTGCGGCGTCGGCCCCGATGCGGCCACGGCGCGACTCGTCGCGGTGACCGCAGCCGCGGAGCGAGCGATCGGCGGGGTTGACGCCGATCGCATCGCCGTCGGAGCGGACCCGGTCCACGCGGACGGGGTGCTGCTCCGCCGACTGATTCACCGCTACCACCCGCTGCCCGACGGTGACGAGGTACCCGACCAGGAGTGGGCGACGGCAGCGCCGGCCCGAGCCTGGTGGAAAGCGCTCACCTTACGGTTCGGTGTCCCCGCCGTGCTCCGGGTGCGCCGCCTGGCCCCTGACGTGTTCCACGCGCAAGCCAACAGCGGGAACCGGACGTTGAGCTGGGCGGTCGAGCGCACCGCGGCGGACGCCGCGGCCTTCTGCGCGCTTGCCGCCGCCGGTGTGGTGCAGTGGCGCACCGCACGAACCGCGACCCCCGACGACGGGTTGATCGGCCAGCCCACCCGAGTGCACGCCGCCTGCGGCGCGCTGCCCCGGTCCACCGAAGTGGCGGGACAGAACCACCGGCCGTGGCAGACCGGCGTGTGGATCTGGCCCGCCCAGCTCGCCGACCATGAGGCGGAGTTCCAGGATCGGCTACGTCGATTGCTGCGCGGCCGGATCCCGCTCCCCGCGCCCGTACCCGACGAGGCTCTCACCCGGGCGCTGGCCGCGGTCGGTTTCGTCGTTCGGGCGGTGCGGCCATGACCGAGACGCTGTTCATGGCCCCGCCCGGGCTGGCCGAGCAACTCGCCACGGTCCTCGCACAGGCCGGACACGACTGGCCGGTCGTCGACGCGTCCGCCGTCGGCGCCGTCGCGGGCGAGGCCGCCGTCGTCGCCCTGGAGCATTGGACCCCCGGCCAGGCCACCGAACTCTCCCGGCACGCGTGGCGATCCGGTGCCACCCTGCTGCCGATACGGGTCGACGGCAGCACAGTTCTGATCGGACCGCTGCTGCACCGTGGCGCCCCGGCCTGTCTCGGCTGCACCGAGGTGGAGCGGCTGGCCACCATCGGCGGCCGCACCCCGCGCAATCAGCCCGACCTGCGGCTCGGGGGGCTGCCCGCACCGACTGTCCTGCCGCTGCTGGCAGCACTCATCGCAGACGTGCTCGCCGCCCCCCGGCGTTGGCCCGGCACGGTGTGGGCGGTCCGTACCGAGGATGGAACCTGCTCGACGCATCGCGCCAGACCCCGCCGCGGCGGCTGCCCGGTCTGCCATCCGCTGCCGGACGACACCCCGGCGAACGCCCGGTTCGTTCCGGCGAGCCGTCCCCTACCCGACCCGCACCGGCTGCGCCAGGACAACCCGGCGACCACGCTGCCCGGCCTGCGCGCGGCGCTGCACGACTGGCGGCTGGGCCCGGTGGCGCACATCTCCCGCCGCGAGAACACGATCCTCGCACTCGCACACGCCGAGGTGGTCGGTGACTGGGAGGTCCGGGACGGCGGATACGGCCGCGGGCAGACCTTCGCCGAGGCCGAACGTGTCGCACTGTTCGAAGCCGTGGAACGGATGACCGGCTTGAGCCCGTGCGGCACCCGCCCGGTGCTGAAGGCCAGCTTCGCCGAACTCGGCCCGCAACGGGCGGTCGATCCCGAACGGCTCGGACTGCACGAGCCGCAGTTGCAGGAATCACCCCAATTCAAGATCAGCCGATACTCCCCGGACACCGTCACCACCTGGGTGTACGGCTGGTCGATGGCGGAGAACCGGGCCCTGGCAGTACCCGAGCACGTCGCCTACTGGGGGCACCCCATCCGCTCGGACAACGCCCGCTCGCCGCAGTTCCTGTTGGAGAGCTCCAACGGGTGCGGACTGGGCAACAGCCTGGAGGAGGCGGTGCTCTACGGCCTGCTCGAAGTCGCCGAGCGGGACGCGTTCCTCATGTCCTGGTACGCCCGCACACCACTGGACCGGGTCGCGCCTCCCGAGGAGGTCCCGCTCGTATCCCACCTGGTCGACCGACTCGACGCGCTCGGCTACGACCTGCTGCTGTTCAACGCCACGAACGACTTCGGCGTGCCGGCGGTGGCCGCGCTCGCACTCTGCCGCGATCCGGACTCCCCGATGCCGCAGGCGTTCTTCTCCGGCGGCGCGCACCCGGACCCGCGGGAAGCGATCCGCGCCGCGGTCGTCGAGGTCGTCGTCAACCTGATGCTCGTGCCGGAATTCACCCGCACCTGGCCGGACCTGTTCGACCGGGATCGGCTGCGGCACCTGTTCGCCGACCCGCGACAGGTGGTGACATTGCACGATCACATGGCGGTCAACACGTTGCCCGAGGCCCGTGAACGCTTCGCTTTCCTGCTCACCGGGTCAGGTCCGCCCCGGCCCTGGCACGAGATGTGGCCGGATCAGCCGAAACCGGTACCCGACCTCGGTGTCCTGCTGACCGAGCTGGTCGATCGGGTCGTTCGAGCCGGCATGGATGTGGTGGTGGTCGACCAGACGGACCCGGTGATCCGAGACCGGCTCGGTCTGCACGCCGCCAAGGTGCTGGTGCCCGGCGCGCTGCCCCTGACGTTCGGACACGTCTACCGGCGCACCCGGGGGCTGCCTCGCCTGCTCGACGTGCCGTGGCAGCTGGGCCGCCTTGCGGCCCGCCCCGCATACGACGAGTTGCCCCTCCACCCCCACCCATTCCCATGAGCGACACACGTCTGGCCGCCCTCGACGCCGCTTACCGGCACGGACCCGGCAAATCCGTGTGGGTA
>DASVCA010000095.1:0-8690 GCA_036381835.1 Micromonosporaceae bacterium | reverse complement strand
TTCAGGGCAGCGGCGGCAGGGAGCAGAGCGGCGGCCTGCTCGGCGGCCTGATGGGCGACTAGCCGACCTCGCCGGCCCGCAGCCGAGCCAGCCAGGCGGCGGCATCCGCGTAGTCGGCGTCGCCGAGCCCCGGGGGTGGTGGCACCGGCCGATCCTCGGCCCGATTGGGGTCACGGGGGTACGAGCCGAGGAAGCGGACGTCCGCACACACTCGATGCAGGCCCTGCAGCGCCTCGCCGAGGCGGACGTCGGCCACATGCCCGGTGCAGTCGAGGAAGAACGCGTACCGGCCGAGCGCCTCGCCGGTCGGGCGGGATTCGATGCGGGTCAGGTTGACCCCGCGTACCGCGAATTCCATCAGTACGGTGAGGAGCGCACCGACGCGGTTGTGCGCGATGTAGACGGCGAGCGAGGTCACGTCGTCCCCGCTGGGTGGGGGTGGCGGGCTCGGTCGGGACACCAGGACGAACCGGGTGACCGCGTCGCCGCGATCGGCTATCCGGTCGGCCAGCACCGCCAGGCGGTGCCGGGCGGCGCCGATGGGAGCGCAGATCGCGGCGTCGTATCGGCCGTCGGCCGCCTGCGCCGCGGCCGCGCTGTTGGAGAGCACGTCGACGACGGTGGCGTCTGGCAGGTGCCGGCGCAGCCAGGCACGACACTGCATGGACGCCTGAGGATGGGCGGCGACGGTACGGATGGCGGACCGCTCGGTGCTCGGACGTGCGGCGAGCACGAAGTCGACCGGGATCACCACCTCACGCGTGATCAGCAGCGGAGGGCCGCTCGCCAGCTCGTCCAGGGTCACCCCGACGCCACCGCCGACCGAGTTCTCCAGCGGCACCAGGGCCGCGTCCGCGTCCCCGGCGCGGACCGCGTCCAGCGCCTCCGGCACGCTGCGCGCCGGTGTCCGTTGGCCGTGTTCCGCGGCGGGGACGCGGAGCAGCGCCTGCTCTGCGAAGGTGCCTTCCGGCCCCAGGTAGACGAAACGGGTCGGTGGTGTTCCCGGCATGGCGTTCAGCCTACGCAGCCAGGCTCCGGGCGGCGTCGGCTAGCAGGCGAGGGATCGGATGCCCAGGGGGGCCGCGGTTCGTACCGGGATGCTGCAGACATCGGTGCCGGCTGTCACCAGGGTCAGGGAGCCCGGCTCACCCTTGGTGACGACCTGTAGCGGTTCGTGTCCCGCAATCGTGAGCACGGTGTACTGCCAGGATTCGGCGCAGACAGGGGCCCGCGAGACGGTCACCTGCTTGCCGGCCGGGATCAGGTCGGCACGGCGGAGCACGTCGAGTACCTGCCGTCCACTGGGCCTGCCCTGGCAGTCCACGGCGACCAGGCCGCTCGCGGTGGACGGGACGACCGGTGGGCTGAGGGTTGCGGGGGACGGGCTGGACGGGGCGGGTCGGCTCGGTGTCGAGGTGGGCCGGGGGACGGTCGTCCCGGAAGCCTGCCGCAGCTCGGGTGGAACACCGCATGCGGTGAGCAGCAGGAGGGCACCGATCAAGATGCCCCCGATGCGGCGATGGGCCATGCTCATACCTCGGAGAAGAAGGTGAGGGAGCCGGCGACGGCTCCGTCGACCAGCAGCGGGGTCGCGATGGCGTCAACCGTGGCGTCACTGCGGCCGTCCGGGTCCGTGCGAACCCGCAACAGCCCGTGCGCGAGGCGCCCCGAGGTCAGTGCGAGCAGCGGTGGGATCTTGTCGACCTCGGCGTCGGTCAGTTCGTTCCGTGCGGTGGTGAAGTCGACGAGGCGCAGGTTGCCGTCGAGCAGCGGTTGACCGACGACGCTGTCCGGACTGCCCAGACCGAGGAGGTCGCAGCAGGAGACCGAGGCGGCGGCGATGACCGCATCCACGTCGATGATCAGGCACGGCTCGGCGGCCACGGCGACGGACGCCACCCAGTTGGCCAGACTGTCGACCGGGTCTTGCCGCCGCCCGAAGGCGTCCGAGAGCGAGAGTTCGACGTGCGCCACTACGCCTCCATCCACTCACCCAGCCGATCGCCGTACCGGCTTGGCGCCAGACCTTTACACAATATTGTCTGCCGCACCACCCACTGCTGCCGCGTGGCAGTCGAGAAGATTGGGCGATCCCGGGTGTCGGGAGACGTTACCGCTGGTCAGCGCTTGCCCGTGGCCGTGTGCCCGTCGCGATACCACCGGTAGCTCGCGGCGTCGGATCCGACCAGCCAGGTCTCCGGCTGTCGGGCGATTTCGGACAGCTTCTGTGCGGTGGTGGAGCTGATCCGGTCACCGCCCGCGACCAGTAGTTGATCCAGATCGCGGTGGGTCGCCACCAGGCAGTCCCGTGGCAGGCCGTAGACGCTGATCGTGCCCGAACCGACGAAGGTCAGCACCGGGGTGACCGGCACCGCCAGGCCGACCGCGTGGGAGATGGCGCGGCTCGCCCGCTTCGCGTCGCGTCGGGCCTCGACGACGTACGGCGGTCGTCGGCCGTTGATCTGGACCACGTCGCCGGCGATGAGCACTCGGGATCGTCCGTGATCGGCGATGGTCACCGCGAACACGCCGCCGGGACCGATGGTGAGGAAACCGGCCCGTTCCTCGTGGACACCGTCGATCGGCAGCTCGGTGCGGGGCCACTCGACCACGTGCCAGGCGGGACCGAGGTGGTCGATGCGGTGCAGGGCGCGATGGCCGGCCGCCGACAGTTTGCGCGCCTCACGCCCGGCCCAGAGCCGGCGTGCCCGGTCGAGCAGCGTCGGACGCACCTCTTCGACCATGGATGGAGTCGCTGGAGGCTGGGTCGCATCGCCGACTGACGGCAGGAAGCGTTGGCTCGGCACCGCTCGGGGCACATAAAAGGCAGTCAATGTGACCTCCAGTACGCCATCCCTTAACGTCACTGCTTAACTACGTTAGGTGGTGGCTCGGGGGTGAGGACAGCGGAGGCGACAGGAATGAGTGTGGATGAATGTCCGGTTCATGTCCGTCATTCTGCCGGACCGTGCCCGTCGGTGTCGCCTACGCTGCGCACGTGACCCACTACGTGGACACCGAGGTCGGCCGCCTCGGTGCCGTGCTGCTGCATCGGCCCGGCCCCGAGCTCGCGCGACTGACCCCGCGCAACAGCGGTTCGCTGCTCTTCGATGCGATCCCCTGGGTCGCCCGCGCGCAGGAGGAGCACGACGTATTCGCGCAGGCGCTTCGCGCCAACGGGGTCGAGGTGCTGTACCTCGACCGGTTGCTGACCGAGACGCTCGCGGTCCCGCAAGCGCGCACGGAACTGATCGACACCATTCTCGCCGATCCTCGACTCGGCGACACGCTGCGGCGGGCCGTCGCCGACCAGCTCGCCTATCTCGATTCGGCGGCGCTCGCGACCGTGCTGATCGCCGGACTCGCCCACGAGGAGCTGCGGACCAGCCCCATCCGGCCGGGCGGTCTGGTCCACCGGCTGATGGACCGGCACGACTTCATCATCGACCCGCTGCCCAACCTGCTGTTCACCCGCGACTCGTCGGTGTGGATCCGCGAGCGGGTCGCGGTGACCAGCCTGGCCATGCCGGCCCGCCGTCGTGAGACCAGCATCACCGAGGCCATCTACCGCCACCATCCCCGGTTTCTCGGCACCGAGCTGGTCTACCACCCGACGCTGGAACATGTGGAAGGTGGCGACGTGCTGCTGCTGGCACCGGGCGTGGTAGCGATCGGAGTCGGGGAGCGCACCAGACCCGCCGGGGCGGAGCGCCTGGCCCGGCGGATCTTCGCCGAGGGTCTGGCCCACACCGTCCTGGTGGTGCCGATCGCCCAGCAGCGGGCCACCATGCACCTCGACACGGTTTGCACGATGGTCGATGTCGACGCCGTCCTCATGTATCCGGCGGTAGCCGACTCCCTGACGGCCTACACGGTCATCGCCGGCCCGGAAGGGGAGCTGCAGATCGACGGGCCCGCGCCGTTCCTGCGAGCCGCAGCCGACGCCATGGACATCGACACGTTGCGCGTCATCGATACCGGCCTCGACCCGGTGACCGCCGAGCGCGAGCAGTGGGACGACGGGAACAACACGCTGGCGATCGCGCCTCGACGGTGCATCGCCTACGAGCGCAACACGGAGACCAACGCGCAACTCGAACGGGCCGGGATCGAGGTGATCCGGGTCCCCGGCTCGGAACTCGGCTCCGGCCGCGGCGGCCCGCGCTGCATGTCGTGCCCGCTGGTGCGCGAGCCGACGGTACCGGCAACCCGCTGAGCCGTGGACCGGCCCGGCAGACCAAGCCGTGACGGGGTGCCGGCCGTGATCAGCGCAACGTCAACTGGCGGCCGAGCAGCCCCTGCTTCGCACGCCGGGCGGCGGCGTCCAGCGGGCCACGCTCATCCCGCGCCTCGGCGTACCGCTTGGCGAATTCGGTTAGCGGAGCTTCCCACTCGACGGCCTCCGGTTCGGCCGGCACGTCCCATACCGGCACGAGCAGCCCGTGCGCCCGGAACATCCCGGCGAACCTCGTGCCGTCGCGAAGCCGCAGCTCGTCGGCGGCGGCCAGGCGGGCCAGGGCGTCCAGCGCGACGTCCTCTTCGTCCGGCAGTACCCAACGGACGTGGCCCTTGTCGGTTACCCGGCACCAGTAGGCGGCCCGGGCCGCGTTGAGCTTGACGGTCGGGAAGATGGAGGCGTTGGCCCGGTCGAGTGATGCCCTGACCTCCGGGTCGGCCGCTGCTTCCTCGTCCAGCCAGAAGTCGAACCCGTCTCGTACCGTGATCTCGAGCGGACCGTCGACCAGGATGTCCTGCAACCGCGGACCTGCCCCAGGCAGCGCCGGTACGGAGACCGGACCACCGGGCGGAGCCTCCAGCGCGTTCAGCAGCGCCACCGCAAGGTCACGGGAAACATCGCCCGAGTGGGTGTGGCGCTGCAGTCCGATGAAGACGCGTCCATCCGGCTTGGTCATCGCGGGCCAAGCCATGGGTAACACGGTGGCCAGCGTCACCGGTCGATCCCCGAACCGGTCGGCCAACTCGGGCACGAGCTTCAGAGGTGCGTAGGCGGCGGGCACCAGTTCGCGTAACGCCACCCACTCCGGCTCGTCGACGAGCCCGTGAAACGGGCGAGGCACGAAGACATCGCGCACCTTCGGCCGGGAGTCGCTCGACCGGGCCTTCTTACGACGCTTGCTCACGGCCAGACAGCCTAAGCCGTGAATCGGCTTTCAGGACACCTCGGCCCAGACGCTCTGGCCCAGACCGTCGTGCTTGACCCCCCAGCGCCTCGCGAGCGCCGCGACGATACTGAGCCCCCGCCCGTCGGTTGCCTCCGGGTCCATCGGTCGAAGATGCGGCTGGCCGGGCGCGCCGCCGTCGGTGACCTGGATCTGCACCACGTCGCCGTTCGGGTCGGACCGCAGACGCCAGGTGACCTGAACCGCCTGGCCGGGCAGTGGGGCGGCGTGCCGGACCGCGTTGGCGACGAGTTCGGTCACCACCGCGGACACGCTGTTGAGCAGTGCCGGTGAGACGATGTCGGCGAGTTCGCCGATCATCCGGTGCCGGGCGAGCCGGGCACCAAGGGTGGAGTGCGGCACCAGTACACACCACGCACGTTCTGTCACCGTGACCGACATGTGCGGGCCCTCTTTCTCTTGCGCGCGGTCACCCCCGGGGCAAGCGTACCTCTACGACCGTACCGCCCATTTCGCGCGGACGGACTGATATCCGCCCATTTTGTCGCTGGATTAGCTTCCGCGCTAGGTATAGGCCGAGTCCTATCCCAGGGTATCGCCCGTCGTCGTTCTGTTCGCCCCGCCAAAACCGGTCAAATGCCCGCTCCACGTGCTCGGGGCGGATCCCGACCCCACGGTCCTCCACCCGGAACAGCACCGCAGCCTCGTCCGCTGCCGCGGTCAGTTCCACCGGGGAGCCGGCCGGCGAGTACTTGTCGGCATTCGTGACCAGCTCGGACAACACCCACGCCACGCTCACGGGGTCACCCAGGGCTTTGGGCAACTCGTCGGGCAGCTCCACCGATAGCCGACGACGCAGCCGCGACGGCAGTTCCGCCACCGCGCCGCGTAGGGCCCCCGCGACGTCGAACGGCGCGGCATCGACGGGGTCCGGAGTCGCGGCGGCGAGCAACCGGTCCACCAGCCGGGCAAGCTCGGTGGAGCGCTGACCGATGGCCTCAGCGGCTTGCCTGCGGTCGGCGTCCGCCAGCGACTCCCAGTGCGTGGCCAACGTCTCGGCGTAACCCTTGATCACCGTAACCGGGGTGCGCAGCTCGTGCCCGATCAGCGCAACGAAGAGATCCGGATCCTGCGTGTGCCGATCCTGGGTATCGGCGAGTCCGCCGGCCCCGCCGGATCCGACTCCCCAGGCCAGGTGGCCTACGGCGGAGGCGAGGAAAGCCATGACCCCGTGATGATCCGACGTGAGTCGCGCATCGGGCCGAAAGTGGGCGAGCAGGTGTCCCCCCTGCCTGACTCCCGTTCGGGCGATAAGCACCCGCGGAAGGTCGTGTCGAGCGAGATGGTCTGCCAACCAACCGGAAAGGTCGATCACCTCCACCTCTGCGCTGCGAGGCGCGTCGTCGCAGGCCAGTCGATCGAGATCGACCGGCTGACCCACCGCCGAGGTCATGGCCCCGGTGGCGAGCACGATCCGACCACCGACCGCGCCGGGTTCGACGAGCGACAGCCCGGCGGCGCCCAGCGCAGCCTGTGCTGTCGACAGCAGCCGGGTCAGCGCAACCGAGGCGCCCACCCCCGCATCGATCAGGTCGAGTGCCTCGGCATGCCCGGCGAGCAAGGCGGCATAGTCGGGGGGATCGGCCATGCTCCGAGTCTGCATCGTCCGACCCCTCGCTGCGACGGCCCTAACGGCCCAGACGCGTCAGCACGGTGGCGGGGCGATCGGTGATTATGCCGTCGACGCCGCAATCCAGCACCAACTCGATGTCGTCCGACTCGTTCACCGTCCAGACGAAGACCCGGTTGCCCGCCTCCTTCAGAGCGGTCACGAGCCGCGGTCGGGCGCGTACCAGGTTGATGCTCGGGCCGGCGATCCGCACGCCGAACGGCAACCGCCCGGACCACAGCGGTCGGGGGAAGACATCCGTCAGCAGCATCACGGTCGGCAGCCGGGGGGCCAATTCTCGAATCCGGCGCACCGCCAACGGCGAGAAGGACATCACGGTGACCCGTACCGGGTCGTCGGGTCCCGGGTCGGCCAATCCGTGGCGGCGGAGCAGGTCCACCAGACGGCGCTCGACGTCCCCGCCGTACCGGGTCGGATGTTTCGTCTCGACCAGCAGTTCGACCGGGCGGCCGGCCGCCCGTACCTCGTGCAGCAACCGGTCCAGGGTGAGCAGTCGAGTCCGGTCCGGATCGAGGGGTATGTCGCTGGGCATGTCGTCTGCCGCGCCGGCGTGCCAGGACCCGAAGTCCAACAGTTGCAACTCGGCGAGGGTGCGGGTGCTGACCCTGCCCCGCCCGTTGCTGGTCCGATCGAGGCGCCGGTCGTGCACGCATACCAGGTGCCCGTCCCGGGTCATCCGGACATCGCACTCCAGGCCGTCCGCGCCCTCCCGCAGCGCCTGCCGGTACGCGGCCAGGGTGTGCTCCGGCATCACCTGTGAGGAGCCGCGGTGCGCGAAAACCAGCGGACCGGTGGCGGACACTCAGATCACACGAGGCGGCGTGCCGCTCTCATTGGTCAGCGGCCGGCCGGCCGCCGCCCACTCCTGCATTCCGCCGTCGAGATTGCGCACGTTCTCCCAGCCTCGCTGTATCAGGTAGGCGACCACCTGCGCCGAGCGTCGACCCGACCGGCACACCACGACGACCTCGCCGTCGAGCGGCACGTCGGCCAGCCGGCTCGGCAGCTCCGTCATCGGCAGATGATGCGCCCCGGGGGCGTGCCCTGCCGCCCATTCGTCGGCCTCACGCACGTCCAGCAGCCATGCGTCGTCGGCGACGTCGGGCACGGTGACGGAAGGAACCTCGGATCCGAACACGCCTACCAGCGTACGTCGGCGCGGATGGCGGCCCTCGGGACACCGGCGCGGTGCGCGCTGCGCCGAGCTACAGCTTGTTCACCCATTTCGGGTTGCCTTTGACCCAGGTCGCCAGGTCCGCCTCCCGCAGCGACCGGAAGAGGTCCGCCGCCGGGCTGTCCAGCAGGGTGTAGGAGGTTCCGTCGATGGTCGCCGAATGGGACGGCACGCGAATGCCGGAGAGTGAGTCCGCTCTGAGATTGCGCAGACTGACCACGAGATCGTGGGTGGATACGCCGTTGGTGTCGAGCGTCAGCGCGGAGCCCACCTCACGCAGGATTCGGTCGGCCTTGACCGGATCGGCGAGCAGGTTCGCCCCGCTGATCTTGTCGAAGATGGCCCGCAGCAGCTGCTGCTGATGGCGCTGCCGGTCGAAATCGCCTTCCGGCAGCCCGTACCGTTGCCGTGCGAGATCGAGCGACTCGCCGCCGTCCATCTGCTGGCATCCGGGCGGGTAGACCTTGCCGGTGTGGATCGAGCGGACCTCCTGGTCGAGGCACACCTCGACTCCGCCCAGGAGGTCGACGACCCGCTTGAAGCCGCCGAAGTCGATGATCGCGGCACCGTCGAATCGGACGCCGGTCAGGCGGCTGAGCGCGGCCGAGACAAGCCGGGTGCCGCCCTCGCCGCCCTGGCCGAACTGGAACGCGGCGTTGATCTTGTCTGCTCCGCCCGGGTATCC
>DASVCA010000094.1:0-30730 GCA_036381835.1 Micromonosporaceae bacterium | reverse complement strand
GGGGGTTTCCACGATCACCGGCACCCCGGCGGTCGCCGGATGCGTCATCAACTCGGCGAACGCCGGCTCGCCGATCCCACCCTTGCCGATCGTCTCATGTCGATCCCGTGTCGACCCGCACGGATCACGCGAGTCGTTGGCGTGCACCAGAGACAGCCGGTCCGGACCGATGAGCGCCACCAGTGCGTCCAGAGTCGCCGTCATCCCACCGGGCCGGGCCAGGTCGTGCCCGGCGGCCCAGGCGTGACAGGTGTCGAAACACACCCCGAGCCACGGGTGATGCTCCACCGCGTCGAGGTACCGCTCCAGCTGCTCGACCCGCGAGGCGAGTGAGGCGCCCCCGCCGGCGCTCGGCTCCACCAGCAGCTTCGGCCCACCGGCGGCCATGGCCGTATCCAGCAGCGGCAGAAGCTCCTCGCGTACCTGGCGCAGCGCCGCATCGGTACGAGCCGCATCGACCGCGCTGCCGGCGTGGAAAACCACCCCGCTCGCACCGATCGCCCGCCCCCGCCGCAGCGCGTGCGCCAGGGTGGCGACCGAGCGCTCCACCGTCATCTCGTTCGGGGAGCCGAGATTCACCAGCAGCGAGGCGTGGATGTACACGGGAACTCCCCGCTGTTCGCAGCCGTCCCGGAAGGCCCCGTCCTGCGCCGGGTCGCCCTCCGGCAACGCCCAGCCGCGGGAGTTGGAGACGTACACCTGCACCGCCTCCGATCCCGCAGCGTCCAGGTACGGCAGCGCCGTTCTGGCCAGGCCTCTCCCGGTCGGTGTGTGCGATCCGACGGGTCGGTTCGCGCCCATGTCAGTCGCAGCGGATCACCACTCGGGCGCCAGGTGCGACCAGGGTGTTCTCCGGCGGGTTCTGTGCCTTCACGAACTTCTCCTGATCACCCCGGATGTGCACCTCGAACCCCTGTTGCGCCAGCATGTTCTGCGCATGCAGGCACTGCATGTCGATCACCCGTGGCATCGGTATCGTCGGCGGACCCATGCTCACGTCGAGTTTGATCTCCGCACCCTTCTCCACGCCGGAACCGTCGATCGGGCTCTGGCCGATCACCTGATCCTTCGGTTGATCGGACTCCGTGTACGTCTCCCGCGGCACCAGTCCCATCTGCTGCAGGATGGCCCGGGCCTCCATGATGTGCTTGCCGACCAGATTCGGGACGGTGATCGGGGCGCGACCCTTGCTGACCGTCACCTTGACCACGTCACCCGGTTGGATCTCGGTGTTCGGCTGCGGATCCACCGCGATGACCACGCCTTCGGGCAGGTTGTCGTCGAACTTGTCCGTCCGCTCCACCCGCGCATCGACCTTCTCCAGGTCCGCCACGGCCAGGTCGTACGTCTTGCCCACCACATCGGGCACCAGGTAGTGCTCCGGCCCGAGCGAAAGGGTCAGGGTGATGGTGCCGCCCTTGACGATCCGAGCGTTCGCCCCGGGATCCTGGCCGAGGACGACGTCCTTCTCGACTTTCTCGTCATGGCGGGGCTGGGCGTACCGGAGGGTGAAACCCTCGCGGGCCGCGAGCGCCTCCGCCTCGGCTTTCGTCAGGTTCACCAGCTGCGGCGCATCCGTGTACCGGCCCACGGCGAGCCACCAACCGCCGAACAGGACGAGCAGGCCCAGCACGACGAGTACGGCGGTCAGGGCTCGCGAGTCGGCCATCAGCCGCGCGCGGACCGACCCCAGCGGTCCATCGGACCTCGGCGCCGCCGCAGCCCGCCGCCGTCGCGGCTGGGTCTTCGGCTCGGGCAGCCGGGCCCACGCCGGACGGTTGTCGTGTGGCCCGCCGGCTGAGATCGGCGCGACCATGATCGTCGGGTCCGCGACCCGGACCTGCATGGTGGGCTCGGCGACCTGGACCTGGCGCAGCACGGTGGTCCGACTCGTATCGCCGAGCACGTCGCGGATCGCCTGCACCTCCGTCAGGAACACGCCGGCGTCCGTGGGGCGGACGGCCGGATTCCGGCGGGTGGCCCGCAGCACCAACTCGTCCAGGGCCGGCGGTAGGCCGGCGACCAGCGTCGACGGGGGCGGCACGTCTCGGTCGACGTGCTGCCACGCCACCTCGACCGCCCGGTCGCCCTCGTACGGAACCCGTCCGGTGAGCATCTCGAAGAGCACGATGCCCGCCGAGTAGACATCGGTACGAGGGTCGGCGTGTCCGTCCCGTACCAGTTCCGGCGCGACGTACGCGGCGGTGGCCATCAACTGTCCGCCGCCGTCGACCTCGGTGCTCGCCTCCACCGCCTGCGCCAGCCCGAAGTCGGCGACCTTCACCACGCTGTCGATCAGATTGCCGACCCCACCGCTCGGCGACTCGGCGATCAGCACGTTCTCCGGTTTCACGTCCCGGTGCACCATCCCGGCCCGGTGCGCCGCGGCGATCCCGGCGAGGATCTGCTCCACGATCGCCAACGCCTCGGCCGGCTCCAGCCGGCGTCGCTCGGCCAGGATCTCCCGCAGCGTGCGTCCGCGGACGTACTCCATCGCCAGGTACGGCAACCCGTTGTGCGTGCCCTGGTCGTAGACGGCGACCACGTTCGGGTGGGTCAGCCGGGCGATCGTCTTCGCCTCCTGGGTGAACCGGTCGAGGAAACCGGTGAGCCGCGCCTGAGCGCTGCGAGCCTGCGCCGGGTGAATGATCTTGATGGCTACCGTGCGGTCGAGGCGTTCGTCGGCGGCGGTGTAGACGGTCGCCATGCCGCCCCGGGCCACCCGGGCGAGGATGCGGTAGCGCCCGTCGATCAGCGAGCCCAGCAGAATGTCGGCGGCCTGAGTGTCCATCGGCAGGCAGTCTATGTCGTGCAGCTACGGTGACAGAACCCGATCCCGGTGTCGCCTCGGCCGGGCGTGAGTTGGTGTCGCCCGGGCCGGCCGTGGCAGGGTTGTCCGGTGCGTGGATATCCTGCTGACACCAATCCTTCCGGCCGGTCGGAGCCGGTGGAGCCGAGCGGCTGGCTCACCCTGCCGGACGTCGCAGCCAGACTGAACGTGCCGGTCACCAAGGTGCACCAGATGCTCCGTGATCGGGAGTTGCTCGCGGTCGTGCGGGACGGGGTGCGGCGCGTGCCCAGCGAGCTCGTCGCCAACGACAACGTACGCAAGCATCTGCCCGGCGTGCTGACCCTGTTACACGATGCCGGGTACAGCGACGAAGAAGCGCTGCAGTGGCTCTACCGGCCGGACGAGACCCTGCCGGGCACCCCGGCGGCCGCCCTGAGCGGCGCGCAGGCGCGCGAGGTCAAACGACGTGCGCAGGCCCTGGGCTTCTGACCGGGCGTTCCGATGGCGCGACTCACCTACCTGGCGGTGCTGGCCGGATGCCTGGCCGCGGCGCTGTGGCTGGAGCCGGTGCTGCGGGTCAACGTGCTGCGCCGACGGCGACGGCTGCTGCTCACCCTGCTGCCGGTCGTCGTCCTCTTCGTCGGCTGGGATCTGGCCGCCATAGCGGCCGGGCACTGGAGCTTCGACCCGGCGCAGACCCTCGGGGTCCGGCTGCCCGGCGACCTGCCGCTGGAGGAACTGCTCTTCTTCCTCGTCGTCCCGGTCTGCACGGTGCTCGGGTTCGAGGCGGTGCGCGCGGTGTTGGGCTGGTCGGCGGGAGACGAGCCGCGATGACCTATTCGACGGCCGTCCTGCTCGCATCGGCGGGTGCGCTCCTGATCGACCTCGTCGTGCTGCGCACCAGGCTGGTGTGTCGGCCCGTGTTCTGGGTCACCTACCCGATCATCCTGTTCTTCCAGCTGCTCGCCAACGGGATCCTGGCCGGGCGGGGGATCGTCCGGTACGACGCGGAGACGATCCTCGGGACACGGGTGGCCAACGCTCCGGTGGAGGACCTCGGCTTCGGGTTCGCGCTGATCCTGGTGACCCTCTCCGTCTGGGTCTGGCTCGGGCGGCGGGGCGTTCAGCACACCCCGCTCGCCGGGGAGCGCAGCTCGCCGCTCAGTCGGTCCGACGGGTCGCCGCCACGGCCAGATCCACCAGCACCTCGTACGCCTCGCCGTCCAGCTCGACTCCGGTCAGCGCGGTCAGCGCCTGATCGGTGAGTCGGGCGATGCGACGCTCGGTCCGAGCCAGGGCCCCGCTGTCGGCGATGATCTCCCGAAGCTGCTCGACACCGTCCTGGTCCAGCCGCGGATCACCCAGCCGTCGGGCCAGCACCGCCCGGGCCGCCTCGTCGGCCGCTTCGAGCGCGGCCGCCACCAGGTAGGTGCGCTTGCCCTCGCGGAGATCGTCGCCGGCCGGTTTGCCCGTCTGAGCCGGGTCACCGAACACGCCCAGCACGTCGTCGCGCAGCTGAAACGCCTCGCCGAGCGGCAACCCGTAGGCGGAGTAGGCCGCGGTGATCGCGGCGGGGGCCCCCGCCAGCGCGGCACCCAGCAGCAGCGGCCGCTCCACCGTGTACTTCGCCGACTTGTAGCGTGCGACCTTGCCCGCCCGCTCGACCGACGTGTCCCCGGTCACCTGGGTCAGCACATCGAGGTACTGCCCGGCGGTGACCTCGGTGCGCATCTCGTCGAACACCGGCCGGGCCCGAGCCACCGTCGCCGGTGCCAATCCGCCGGTATGCAGCATCTCGTCCGACCAGACCAGGCAGAGATCACCGAGCAGGATCGCGGCCGAGTCCCCGAACGCATCCGGATCGCCCCGCCAGCCGGCTGCGCGGTGTTCGGCGGCGAACCGGCGATGCAGCGCCGGCTCACCGCGACGGGTGTCGGAGCGGTCGATCAAGTCATCGTGGATCAGTGCGCTGGCCTGCACGAACTCCAGCGCGGCCACGCTCGCCACCACCTGGTCGGAGTCGGTCCCCCCGGCGCCCCGGTAGCCCCAGTAGCCGAATGCGGGCCGCAGCCGTTTCCCGCCGCGCAGCACGAACGCCTCGACCGCGTCGGCCACCGACAGCAGCGCGTCGTCGATGGCGGCCAACCGGCCGCGCTGCGCGGCCAGGAACTCGGCCAGCGCCTTGTCGATTCGTGGCCGGAGACCGGCCCGGTCGAGCGGCGAAACCAGCGTTGCATCGGTCACGCCACGACGCTAGCCGCTGCCGGCCCGACCCGGACCACGACCCACCGGGGGGTGATGCGGCCCGCGGCTTTCTTACTCATCGGGGTGCCATGGCCATGCCCTTCGCAGCCTGTTGCGCGGTACAACAAGATCCTGACCGTGCTCGCCGGCGGCAGGGGAGCCACCTGATGGGACGAGCCCGTCCGTCCCGGCGTCGGCGACGTAGAGTCACACGGGTGGCGCTCGGTCTTCCTTCCGTCTTCCCCGGCTCTCCGCCGTCGATCGGGGACCTGCTCCGTGCCCACCGGCCGACGTTCTCGTTCGAGTTCTTCCCGCCGAAGACCGTCGAGGGGGAGCGGCGGCTGTGGCAGGCGATCCGGGAGCTCGAACCGCTGCGTCCTTCGTTCGTCTCCATCACCTACGGCGCGGGCGGTACCACCCGGGACACCACGGTCGCGCTGACCGAGCGGATCGCCACCGAGACCACTCTGCTGCCGATGGCCCATCTGACCGCGGTCGACCATTCGGTGGCCGAGCTGCGCAACGTCATCGGCCGGCTCGCCGCCGCCGGGGTGCGCAACGTGCTGGCGTTGCGGGGCGATCCGAAGGGGAACCCGTTGGGCGAGTGGGTGCCGCACCCCAGGGGCCTGCGGTACGCCGCGGAGTTGGTCCGGCTGGTGCGGGAGTCGGGCGACTTCTGCGTCGGGGTAGCCGCTTTTCCGTACAAACATCCACGTTCGCCCGACATCGCCACCGACACCCGGTACTTCGTGGAGAAGTGCCGGATGGGGGCGGCCTTCGCCATCACCCAGATGTTCTTCGACGCCGAAGATTACCTGCGGCTGCGCGACCGGGTTGCGGCCGCCGGTTGCGACATCCCGATCCTCGCCGGGGTCATGCCGGTCACCCGGATCGGCACCATCGAACGCTCCCGGCAGCTGTCCGGCGCCCCGTTCCCGCCGGCGCTGGCCGCCGAGTTCGAGCGGGTCGCCGACGACCCGGAGGCGGTCCGAAGGCTCGGCGTCCAGCAGGCCAGCGAGATGTGCCGGCGGCTGATCGACGAGGGGGTGCCCGGCATCCACTTCATCACCTTCAACCGCTCCACGGCGACCCGGGAGGTCTGGCAGAACCTCCAGATTCGGGTCTGAGCCGGCTCGATTTCCGGCGATCCGGCCGTGTCTCGGCGACCGGTGCCCGATCGTTGACTTGTGACGGCCAGACGACTGAGCTGGGACGAGTACGCGCTCGCGTGGGCGAGGGCGCGCGGCGGCTACGATCCTCGGCTGGCCACCCCGTCGGTCCGCCGCTGGCAGTACGCGGCCTACCGAGTGGGCAGCGCACTCGGCCGGATCTGGGTGCGGCCCGGCGCGATCAGCCTGGTGGCCGTCCTGGTCTCACTCGGGGTGCCGTTGCTCGCGGTACGGCAGCAGCCGTCGAGCCCGATCGTCGCGGCCGGCCTGGTCCTGCTCGTCGCGATGGCGGACAGCGTCCGCGAGGCGGTCGCCTTGACCACCGGGCGGATGACCCGGCTGGGTTACGTCTACGACGGGTTCGCCGACCGGCTCACCGAGGTGTTCTGGCTCGCCGCGTTCTGGCAGCTCGGCGCATCCGAGGTGGTGGTGGTCGCCGGCGGGGCGCTCTCCTGGCTGCACGAATATGTGCGCGCTCGGGCGGTGGCGGCCGGGATGAACGAGGTCGGCCTGGTGACCGTGGGGGAGCGCGGCACCCGGGTCTGGATCGCCGTGGTGGGCCTGGTCGTGGCCGGGCTGGCCGGTCTGATCCTGCCGGAGTTCCGTCCGGGCACGATCACCGTGGCCGCTGCGGTATGGCTGCTGCTCGCGCTTCTCGGCCTGGGCCAGCTGTTGACGGTGGTACGCCGCGCCCTGCGCTGACCGTGGTGCGGGATCGGGTGGGAGACCGGGCCGGCGGTCGGGGCTACTTCTGCGCCGGTAGCGGCAATGTTCGGCCGAGCACGGCGAAGACTCGCTCGTCGCCGGGGAAGCGGAAGTCGCGCAGCACATCGACGAAGCCGAACCGGCGATAGAGGCGCCATGCCCGCGACGTCTGCTCGTCGGCCTCCGGTGTGGACAGCAGGGTGGTGGTGCCGCCGGCCATGGAGAGCAGAACGCGCAGCTGTCGGGTTCCCACCCCGTGGCCTTGCGCAGCCGGACGCACATGCAGTTCGACCACTTCGAAGCAGTCGGTCAGCCAGTGCCGGCGCGCCGGCTCGTCCAGCGCGGCGTACACCTGGTCACGCCACCACTGTCCGGGCGCCGACCGGTAGCCGTAGCCGAATCCCACCAGTTGGCCGTCGTTGGTGAGCGTCGCCACCGCCCGGAAGCCCGGCCGGCGGACGTGGGTCGCGATGTAGCCGCGGCGGGCCTGCAGCAGCTCGGCGCGGTAGCCCATCGCCTCGCCGTAGACCGTGACCACGTCGTCCAACCGTCGGATCAGATCGTTCGGCTGCCACGGCACCAACCGCATGCCTGTCCGCTCCTCACCTCTACCCTGGTACGCCCTGACCCGTACCGGTCCGCCCGGATGCGTGCTGCCGACAGTAGCGGTTCCCGCACCGGGATGCGTTCCCGCGGACCGGTGTGTGCCGGGGGATTCACGCCACGTCGGTAGGTGTTCCTGCGGTGACGCGCAGCAGCTCGCTGTAGGTGATCGGGAAGACGGCTCGGGGCACCCCGCCGGCCGCCCAGATCTGGTCGTACTCGGCGAGCGCGACGTCGACCAGGGTCCGGATCGGTTTGGGATGTCCGAGCGGAGCGACGCCGCCGATCGGCTGGCCGGTGTGGGCGCGGACGAACTCGGGCGTGGCACGCCGGATCTCCGCCGCACCGAGCCGGATGGCGATCCGGTCGGTGTCCACCTGATGTGCGCCGGAGGTGAGCACCAGTAGCGGCTCCTCGTCGGCGGCGAAGATCAGTGACTTGACGATCTGTCCGACCTCCACACCGAGAGCCGTGGCGGCCGCGGCGGCGGTGTGCACCGCGTCGGGGAGCATGTGTACCTGGCTCGGTCGTCCGGCACCGTCGTGGGCGCCCGCGTTGTCCAGCGCGTCCTGTACGGCCTGCACGTTCGGGTGTGTCACGGGCCTATCTTGCGTGATCCGGTCGGACGCCGGGCGACCGGGTTCTGGCAACGGCTGCGTTTCGAGTGGCGAAGGGGGGTACTCTCGCTTATAGTTCGAACGAATGTTCGATTGAGTCGAGCGTTCGTGCTGATGCCGGGAGGGCGTTCGCGGCGCACCTCCCGGAGTGCGGTTCCGCGGGCCGCACGGGGTCCGGCTGCGCGGGCCGGGCCCGAAAGGCAGGACCGTTGTCCGCCGCCTCCGACCCCCAGGCGGCGGGCAACGGACCCGCCGGCTTCGCGCCGGCCGGGTGTGGTGTGGGGAAGCTCTGCACCCGGCCGGCCGGCCACACCGGTGCGTCTTCCTCCGCAGCGGGCCTCTCGATCCCGACAACGCGCCCCGCAGTTCGGCGGGGCGCGCGAAGCGACACAGAGGAGCGGATCATGCCCACGGCTCAGACGCCTACAGTGCCGGCGCACCTGCTGCCACACCGCACCCCGGCACAACTGCTCGTGATCGCCCGCCAGGGACTGGTCGAGGCCGCCCGGACCCGTCCCGACGGACTGCGCTACGCCACGGCCCACCTCGCCGCGCTGCGTGCCGCCGCAGCGATGCTCGCCGCCCGGGCCCGCCCCGCACCCAACCGCCGTAACCGGGTCACCAGCGTGTGGATCCTGCTGGCGATGGTTGCTCCCGAGCTGGGGGAGTGGGCGAACTTCTTCGCCGCCGGTGCCACCAAGCGGGCCGCCGCAGAAGCCGGCATCCCCCGCGTCGTGACCACCCGGGAGGCGGACGACCTGCTGCGTGCCGCCGGACAGTTCGTGGCGTTGGTCGAGGCAGCCCTCGACGCGACCCGCCAGCCCACCCTCGACGGGCTGGCCGCCTGAGAAGAGTGAGGCGCCACCAGCCGATGGCAGGTCGGATGGCGGTCGGATCCGCAGCGCTGGCGAGCCTGGTCCGACCGGCGAGTCAGTCAGAACCCGATGTGCTGCCGGTGCCGCCCGGGCTGACCGGGCTGCTGCCGCACCGGGGGCTGCGTCGAGGCAGCACCGTCGCGGTCGCCGCCGACCGCCCCGCTCCCAGCGGCGGCACCTCGTTGGTGCTGGCGCTGCTCGCGGAGGCGTCTCGGGCGGGGTCGTGGTGCGCTGTGGTGGGCGTGCCCGCTCTCGGCGTGGTCGCCGCAGCCGAGGTGGGCATCGCACTGGATCGGCTCGCCCTCGTGCCCCACCCCGGACCGGACTGGACGACCGTGGTCGCCGCCCTGATCGACGGGGTGGACGTGGTGGTCACCGCGATCCCGGGGACGGTCAGCGCGTCGGTCGCCAGCCGCCTGGCCGCCCGGGCCCGCCAGCGCGGCTGCGTGCTCGTCCCGTACGGCCGGTGGGAGGGGGCCGACGTGACGCTTCGCGTGGTCCGCGGCGTGTGGCACGGACTCGGCCAGGGCCGGGGCCGGCTGCGCCGCCGGGAACTCGTCCTCTCCGCACGGGGCAGAGGTGCCGCCGCCCGCCCCCGGCAGATCCGGGTCTGGCTGCCCGGGGAGCCGCCGGGCACCGTCGCCCCGATCGACGACATCGGCATCCCCACCTCGGAGGTGCCGCGCCCGGTCTCGCTCACCCTGGTGCGGAAACCGGTGCGAATCCCGACATGAACCGGACGATGTTCCTCTGGTGCCCCGATGGGCCGGTGATCGCAGCCGAGATCATCGACGGGGTTCCGGCCACCGGCCCGGTCGCGGTGCTGCACGCGAATCGGGTGGTCGCCTGCTCCCCAGCCGCCCGTGCCGAAGGGGTGCGCCGTGGCCTGCGCAGGCGAGAGGCGCAGAGCCGCTGCCCCCGGCTGACCGTGATCGATCATGACCCGGCACGGGACGTACGAGCCTTCGAAGCGGTGGTGGCGGCGGTCGAGTCGGTCGCCGCCGGGGTCGAAGTGATCCGTCCCGGCTCCGGTGCCCTCGCCGCCCGCGGCCCGGCCCGCTACTTCGGCGGTGAGGAGCAGGCCGCTGAACGAATCGTCGAACAGGTCGCCCAGGACTGCGACGTGGAATGCCAGATCGGGATCGCCGACGGGGTCTTCGCCGCCGGTATCGCCGCACGTACCGGACGGATCGTGCCTCCCGGCGGCACGCCGCGGTTCCTCGCCGACCAGCCGATCGAATCGCTCGGGCGCCCGCGGCTGACCGATCTGCTGCGCCGGCTCGGGGTGCGTACCCTCGGCGATTTCGCGGCGCTTCCCGCCGGAGACGTCCTGGCCCGGTTCGGATTCGACGCGGCGCTGGCGCACCGCCTGGCCGCCGGGCGGGATCACCGCTCCCTCGCGGTGCGCCGCCCACCACCCGAGCTGGACGTGACCGAGACGTACGACGACCCGCTGGAGCGGGTGGACGCGGCGGCGTTCGCCGCCCGGGCGCTCGCCGAGCGGCTGCACGACCGCCTCTTCCGCCACGGCCTGGCCTGCACCCGCCTCGGGATCGAGGCGGTCACCGCCGACGGGCGGGAACTGCACCGGGTCTGGCGGCACGACGGGTCGCTGACCCCGGTCGCCATCGCCGATCGGGTGCGTTGGCAGCTCGACGGATGGCTGTCCGGCACCTACCGCAGGCCGGGCGGCGCGCCCATCCGCCCGACCGCGGGCATCGTCCGGTTGCGGCTGATCCCGGACGGGATGCTCGCGTTGGCCGACCTGCAACCGGGGCTGTGGGGCGAGCCGGGGGAGGAACGGGACCGAGCACACCGGGCGTTGAGCCGGGTGCAGGGGCTGCTCGGCCCCGAAGCGGTGCTCACCGCGGTGCTCGGCGGCGGACGCTCGCCGGACGACCGGGTGCGACTGGTGCCGTGGGGGGACGAGCGGCTCCCGGCCCGACCGGCCGAGCCGCCGTGGCCGGGTCGGCTGCCGCCACCGGCACCGGCGCTGGTGTTGCCGGATCCGCTCGCGGCCGCGGTGTACGACGCCGCGGGAGTACCGGTCTCGGTGAGCGCCCGGCTGCAGGTCAGCGGGACCCCGACCCGGCTCGTCATCGGCTCCGCCGACCCTGCGGAGATAACCGGCTGGGCGGGGCCGTGGCCGATCGACGAGCGCTGGTGGGCGGCGGGGGAGGCCCGCCGTCGGGCCCGTTTCCAGGTCAGCCTCGCCGATGGGAGGGCGTTGCTGCTGAGCGCCTCCGGCGGGCGGTGGTTGGTGGAGGCGATCTATGACTGAGGACGCGGTGCCCTACGCGGAGCTGCACTGCCACACCAACTTCAGTTTCCTCGACGGGGCCAGTCATCCGGAGGAGTTGGCCGGGGAGGCGGTTCGGCTGGGGCTGACCGCGCTCGCGGTGACCGACCACGACGGGTTCTACGGGGTGGTCCGGTTCGCCGAGGCGGCCCGCGCGCTGCGCCTGCCCACCGTGTTCGGCGCCGAACTCTCCCTCGACCTGCCGGGACCGCGTGCGGGGGAGCCCGACCCCGGCGGCCGCCATCTGCTGGTGCTCGCCTGCGGAGCGCGGGGATATGCCCGGCTGGCGCGTGCCATCGGTCGGGCCCATCTGCGGGGCGGGGAGAAGGGCCGACCCGACTACGGGGAGCTGGAGGAGGTGGCCGCTGCGCTGCGCGACCACGTTCTCGTGCTCACCGGGTGCCGGAAGGGGCCGGTCCCGGCCGCGCTGCGTACCGGGGGCATGCCGGCCGCGGTCCGGGAGCTGGACCGCCTGGTCGCCCTGTTCGGCGCGGACAACGTGGCGGTCGAGTTGACCGACCACGGCGACCCGCTCGACGCGGACCGCAACGACGCCCTCGCCGAACTGGCCGCGCGGGCGGGACTGCCCACGGTCGCCACCAACAACGTCCACTACGCGACCCCGTCCCGGCGGCGGTTGGCGACCGCGTTGGCCGCGGTGCGGGCCCGACGCAGCCTCGACGAGATCGATGGTTGGCTGCCGGCCGCAGCCACCGCCCACCTGCGCAGCGGAGCCGAGATGGCGGCCCGGTTCGCCCCGTACCCCGGAGCGGTGGCCCGCGCCGCCGCGTACGGCATGGAGCTGGCCTTCGACCTGAACCTGGTCGCACCGAAGCTGCCCGACTACCCGGTGCCGCCCGGCCACACCGAGATGAGTTGGCTGCGCGAGCTGACCATGCGGGGCGCGTTGGAACGCTACGGCCCGCCGCAGGCCCACCCGGCGGCCTACCGCCAGCTCGAACACGAGCTGGCGATGATCGAGAAGCTCGGTTTCCCCGGCTACTTCCTGGTGGTCTACGACATCGTCGAGTTCTGCCGGCGCAACGACATCTACTGCCAGGGTCGCGGCTCGGCGGCCAACTCCGCGGTCTGCTACGCGCTGCGGATCACCAACGTCGACGCGGTTCGGCACAAGCTGCTCTTCGAACGCTTCCTCGCCCCCGAGCGGGACGGACCGCCCGACATCGACGTCGACATCGAGTCCGACCGTCGAGAGGAGGTCATCCAGTACGTCTACGCCCGGTACGGCCGAGAGCACACCGCCCAGGTGGCCAACGTCATCTCCTATCGGCCTCGTTCGGCGGTCCGGGACATCGCCCGGGCGTTCGGCTTCTCACCGGGGCAGCAGGACGCCTGGAGCAAGCAGATCGACCGGTGGGGCGAGATCGCCTCGGTGGACGTCCAGGACATCCCGGAGCACGTGGTCGCGTACGCCAATGAGCTGCAGACCTTCCCCCGGCATCTGGGCATCCACTCGGGCGGGATGGTGATCTGCGACCGGCCGATCATCGACGTGTGCCCGGTGGAGTGGGCGCGGATGGCGGGCCGGACCGTCCTGCAGTGGGACAAGGACGACTGTGCGAGCGTGGGGCTGGTCAAGTTCGACCTGCTCGGGCTCGGCATGCTGTCCGCGCTGCACTATGCGTTCGACATGATCGGCTCCACCCTCGACCTGAGCGGAATGTCGCTGGACGACCCCGAGGTGTACGACATGCTCTGCCGGGGCGACTCGGTGGGGGTCTTCCAGGTGGAGAGCCGCGCCCAGATGGCCACCCTGCCTCGACTCAGACCCCGCGAGTTCTACGACCTGGTGGTCGAGGTGGCGCTGATCCGGCCCGGCCCGATCCAGGGCGGCTCGGTGCACCCGTACATCCGCCGACGCAACGGCCTGGAACCGGTCGAGTTCCCGCACCCGCTGATGCGCAACGCCCTGGAGAAGACGCTCGGGGTGCCGCTGTTCCAGGAGCAGCTCATGCAGTTGGCGATCGACATGGCCGGGTTCGACGCCGCCGAGGCCGACCAGTTGCGCCGGGCCATGGGAGCCAAACGCTCCGTCGAGCGGATGGCCCGGCTGCGGGACCGGCTCTACGCCGGTATGGCCGAGCGGGGCGTCACCGGGGAGTTGGCCGACGACGTCTACCTCAAACTCTCCTCGTTCGCCAGCTACGGCTTCCCGGAAAGCCACGCGATGAGCTTCGCCTACCTGGTCTACGCCAGCGCCTGGCTCAAGCGCTACCACCCGGGGCCGTTCCTCGCCGCGCTGCTCAACGCCCAGCCGATGGGCTTCTACTCGCCGCAGAGCCTGGTGGACGACGCCCGCCGGCACGGGGTCGAGGTGCGACGGCCAGACATCAACGCCAGCGAGGCCGTGGCGGTGCTGGAGGCCGGCCCGGACACGCGGTGGGGGAGCCTGCCCGGCGAGCCGCCGCATCGGTGGGGGTTGGGCGGTCCGGCGGTGCGGCTTGGCCTGGCCGGTGTCCGCGGGGTCGGCGCTGAGACCGCGGAGCGGATCGTGGCGGAACGCGCCGCCGGCGGCCCCTACCGGAGTATGTCCGACCTGGCCCGCCGGGTCGGGCTGACCGCCGCTCGGCTGGAGGCGCTGGCCACCGCGGACGCCTTCGCCTGTTTCGGGCTGACCCGTCGGGAGGCGCTCTGGGCGGCGGGCGCCGCCGCCCAGGATCGGCCGGGTCGGCTGCCGGATACGGCTGTCGGCACGGCCGCACCCACCCTGCCCGGGATGGACGAGGTGGACGAGCTGGTCGCCGATGTGTGGGCCACCGGCCTGTCCCCGGACCGTCACCCGATCCAGTTCGTCCGTTCTCGACTGGACGAGTTGGGGGCGGTGCCGATCGCGCGGCTGGGCCGAATCGAGAACGGCCGTCGGGTGCGCGTCGGTGGTCTCGTCACCCACCGGCAGCGGCCGGCCACCGCGGGCGGAGTCACCTTCCTGAACCTGGAGGACGAGACCGGGATGCTCAACGTCATCTGCTCGCCGGGGCTGTGGCAGCGTTATCGCACGGTCGCCCGCAGCAGTGCCGCGCTCGTCGTACGCGGTCGGCTGGAGAGACACGACGGGGTGATCAACCTGGTCGCCGACCGGCTCGACGCCGTCGTCCCGCCGGTCAGTCCCGCCTCCCGGGACTTCCGTTGACGACCGCTCGGCCGCCGTGCGCGTCGCATCCGCCGTGCTGGACGACGGGGGCCGTGCCGGCCGACCGGGTGGTTCACCGGCAACGGTACGACCGGTCAGACGGCCAAGACCCGTATCAGCGCTGCGGCCGAGCTGGCCGCCAACCCGAACAGCAGGACCCGACGGAACGCGGCTGTGTCGATCCGGGCGAAGATCCGGTTTCCCGCCCACCAGCCGATCGCCACGGCGGGTAGCGCGAGCGCAGCGATCCGCACGGTGTTCGCGCTCAGCTGGCCGCTGATCCAGAATCCGATCAGCCCGATGGTGCCGGTGCCGGTGAAGATCGCGGCGAGGGTGGCGCGGAAGGTGCGGGGGTCGTAGCCGAGGGCATGGCAGACCGCGACCAGCGGTGGGCCGTTGGTGCCGGTGGACGTGGTGAGCACGCCGCTCAGCACCCCGATCACCCCGACGATCGCGGGGCCGGCGCGCAGGCGGGCGTCCGCCCAGACCAGCGCGGTACAGCCGAGCACGACGATCGCGATGAGACCGGTGAGCAGTCGCTCCGGCGCGAGCGTCAGGATGAGCAGTCCGGCCGGCATGCCGAGTGCGGCGGCACCGGTCAGCAGGCCGGCGGTCCGCCACCGGACGTTGGCTCGTTCTCGCACCGCCGTGGTCAGGGTGAGGCCGAGCCCGGTCATACCCGCCACCACCACCGCGGTGCGGGCGTCGGTGGCCAGCGCCAGCAGCGGCACCGCCACCAGCGCGAAGCCGAATCCGCTCACGGCCTGGGCGAGCGCGCCGAGCAGGACGACGCCGAAGGCGGCGACCACGGTCATCACTCCTGGGAGCCTGGCAGGCCGGCCGGATCGCCGACAACACGGGGAGACACGGACCACAGCGGGCGGGTTTCGGTGAGCGCGCCCGGTCGCGCGGACACCGACGCGGACACCGAGTCGGCCCGATCCGGTGGTCGGTGTGGACGCGGACATCCGGTTCGCGGCGATCGCACCGGATCACCGGTGCCCTAGGCTGATCGGGGTGGAGACGACACACAGCCGCTCGGGTGGTGCCCTGCCGATCGCCGGGCCGTCGGTCACGCCCCGAACCGCGGTGGTCTGGGCGGTGATCCGCGCCGAGCTCGACCGCCAGCCGGACCGCACGCTCAACGTCCTCGATGTCGGCGGTGGCACCGGAGGGTTCGCCGTGCCGCTCGCCCAGGCCGGCCATCAGGTTACCGTGATCGATGCGAGCCCGGACGCGCTCGCCGCGCTGGCGCGGCGGGCCGCCGACGCCGGAGTCGGGTCCCGGATCCGCGGGCTGCAGGGGGACGGGGACGCGCTCGGGGAGCTCGTCGAGCCGGCCAGCGCCGATCTGGTGCTCTGCCACGCCGTACTGGAGGTCGTCGACGACCCGGGCCGGGTGGTTCAGGCGCTGGCCGCGACGCTGCGCCCCGGGGGCGCGGCGAGCATCCTGGTCGCCGGCCGAGCCGCAGCCGTGCTCAGCCGCGCCATGAACGGTCAGCTGGAGGTCGCCGCGGCGCTGCTCGCCAGCGACGACGGGAGCGCCGGGCCGCGAGACACGCTGCGACGGCGGTACGACGCACAGGCCGCCGCGGGACTGCTGCGCGCCGCCGGGCTGCAGATCGAACAGATCCACGGGGTACGGGTCTTCGCCGATCTGCTTCCGTCTGCCGTTGCCGAGGCCGATCCGCGGACGCTGTTGGAGCTGGAACTCGCCGTCGCGGCCGCCGCCCCGTACCGGGACATCGCCGCACAGCTGCACCTGTTCGCTCGCCGGCCGATGGAATGAACGCCCCCTTCGCCACCGTCCATCCCCGTTACGGCACCGGCAGCCTCGCCGAGGTACTGCCCAGCGTGCTGGCGGTGCTCGGCGTGCCGGACGTGTCCGATCGGCTCGGACTGGCCGACGAGCTCGCCGGGGCACGTCGGATCGCGGTTCTGCTCATCGACGGCCTCGGCTGGTACCAGATTCCGATCGCCGCGCCGTACGCCCCCACATTGGCTGATCTCGCCACCCGCGGGCGTCGGTTGACCGCGGGTTTTCCCTCCACCACCCCGACCAGCCTGGTCACGCTGGGCACCGGTGCCCCGCCGGGCAGCCACGGGGTGCTCGGCTTCCGTGTGCTGATGCCGGACACCGACCGCGTCCTCACCCACATCGATTGGCCGGGCTCCCAGCCGCCGGACCCCTACCGCTGGCAGCCGCTGCCGACCCAGTTCGAACGGGCACGGGCCGCCGGGGTCTCGGTGACGGTGGTGAGCCGCCCCGAGTTCGCCGGCAGCGGGCTGACGCTGGCGGCCAACCGGGGCGGCGACTACCGGGGCGCGGGGGATGCGGACGCGCTGGCGGTGGAGATGCTCGCCGCGCTGCAGGCGGGCACCGGTCCGACCCTGGTGTCCGGCTACCATCCCGACCTGGACCGGCACGGACACCTGGCCGGGGTCGACTCCGCTTCCTGGCGGCTCGCCGCCGCCGAGGTGGACCGGCTCCTCGACCGGCTGATCGGCGGGCTGCCGAAGGACGGCGCGCTACTGGTGGTCGCCGACCACGGCCAACTCAACGTGCCGCCCGAGCACCGTATCGATATCGATGCGGACCCGCGGCTGCGCGCCGGGGTCCGCGTGGTGACCGGGGAGCCGCGGGTGCGCTACCTGCATGTGGAGTCGGGCGCGGTGGACGACGTCGTGGCCACCTGGCGGGCCGTGCTGGGCGAGGTGGCCTGGGCCGCCACCCGGGCGGAGGCGATCACCGCGGGCTGGTTCGGCCCCGTGCCGGCGGCACACCGGCAACGCATCGGTGACGTCGTGGTGGCCTGCCACGACTCGTACGCGTTGCTCGCCACGAGGACCGACCATCCGATGGAGGCCCGACTCGTCGCCTACCACGGCTCGTGGACCGCCGCCGAGATGGTGGTTCCGCTGCTGATCGTCCGTCCCGCAGCCGACTGACGGTCGGATCCCCGGGTTAGTCTGCGCGGGTGGGCCGCAGCCATGCCGTTCCCCGGGGCGGCGATCCCCGCTTCGGCGCGGACGCCGACGATGAGGACTGTTCGATCCTGCACGTCGACATGGATGCGTTCTTCGCTTCCGTCGAGGTGCGCCGTCGTCCCGAGCTGCGGGGGCGGCCCGTCGTGGTCGGCGGGCTCGGTCCGCGCGGGGTGGTGAGTTCCGCCAGCTACGAGGCGCGTGCGTACGGCGTACGCAGTGCCATGCCCACGGCACACGCCCGCCGGCTCTGCCCGGACGCCGTGTTCCTGCCGCCGGACTTCGCGCAGTACACGACGGCCTCCCGTGCGGTGATGGAGATCTTTCGCGACATCACCCCCCTGGTCGAACCGCTCTCCCTGGATGAGGCGTTCCTCGACGTCGCCGGCGCTCGGCGCCTGTTCGGCCGTCCGGCTCGAATCGCCCAGCTGATCCGGGCGCGGATCCGCGAGCAGGAGGGGTTGACCTGCTCGGTCGGGGTGGCCCCCAGCAAGTTCGTCGCCAAGCTCGGATCCGGCCAGGCGAAACCGGACGGCTTGGTCGTGGTGCCGGCCGACCGGGTGCTGGACTTTCTGCATCCGCTGCCGGTCCAGGCGCTGTGGGGAGTCGGGGAACGGACGGCCGAAGCGTTGCGCCGTCTCGGCCTGACCACCATCGGCGACCTCGCCCGCGCACCGCTCGGGATGCTGCGTGGGGCACTCGGTGAGACGGCGGCTCGGCAGCTGAACGAACTGGCCTGGGGTCGCGACCCGCGCCGGGTGACACCGGATCAGGTGGAGAAGTCCATCGGCGCCGAGGTCACCTTCGACGTCGATGTCACCGACCCGCAGGTCGTCCGCCGCGCGTTGCTCGCGCTCGCGAGCAGGGTCGGGGCCCGGCTGCGGCAGGCGGGGCAGGCGGGACGTACCGTCGTCATCAAGGTCAGATCAGGCGATTTCCGCACGGTCACCCGATCCCGTACGCTCTCGGTCCCGACCGATGTCGCCCGCGAGGTTTTCGCGGTAGCCTGGGCGTTGTTCACGGCATTGTCGGTATGCGACCGTATTCGTCTGGTCGGCGTGCGGGTCGAGGGCCTCACCGCGGCCGCCGCGCCTCGCCAGCTCGCCCTCGATACGCCCGAGCGCGGCTGGCGGGAAGCCGAGCTGGCGGTGGACGCCACCGTGGCCCGGTTCGGCGCTCACGTGATCCGGCCGGCCAGCCTGCTCGACGACACCGGCCCGCCGGATCGCCGGCAACGCGGCTAGCGACCGCGGCAAAATTCGGGTCGGCGGCCGGCGTCCTGCTTTCCGACCGCCCCGCACCCTCGTAGACTTGAGTGAGCAGCCGTCGGGCTGTCACGGTCTGTCGATTCGGTGGGCCGACCTGCGTGACCGGGGAGGGTTGCCGTGCCGCTCTCGGAGCACGAGCAGCGGCTGTTCGAGGAGATCGAGCGGTCGCTTGCGGAGGACCCGAAGTTCGCTTCGGCTGTGCGTGCCAGCGACCCGCGTTTCCGCGCGCGGCGTCGCCTGTTCGTCGCTGCCGGCCTGACCATCGTCGGTCTCGGCTTGCTCGTCTACGGAACGGTGAGCAAGATCCCGGCGCTCGGGGTGGCGGGCTTCGTCGTCATGCTCGGGGCAGCCGCATTCGCCATGCGATCCCAACACCGAGCGCAGACACCCGATCTTCGCGTCGTGGACGGTGGCGGCCGACGCACCCGGAAACGCCGGATGTCGCTGATCGACCGCCTCGAGGAGCGTTGGCGGCAGCGTCCCGAGGGTCACCGCTGACGGATACCCGTACCGATCGTCATCCGGGGTGGCGGGCGAGCAGCCGGCGTGGGCTCAACCGGGCCAGGACCTCGCGGATCCGGCCGGTGAGGGCCACCGCTGCGGTCACCGTGTCCATGACCCGGCTCCGCCAGCGCAGTAGGACCGAGGGGGGCAGCAGGGCCGCCATCACCCGTGTCCGCCGGTCGGTGCCGGCGGCGATCGCCTGCCGCGCCGTCACCAGCGCTTCGCCCAGACGGTCGGCCGGCATCGGGCCGCGGGCGTAGCGGGCACGCTCCTCGGCGGTGCCGAGTAGTCGGACCGCGTCCACGGCGGGCCCGGTGATCGTCTCGGCGGCGATCATCCGATGGATCAGGGCGCGCGGTGTCTCGCTGGGGTTCGCCCCGATCCCGTGATCGATCATGGTGTCGGTCAGTTCGTCCCACGCGGCGTGGGCCTGGGCGCGTGCGGCCGCTGCGGATGGCAGCACCGTGACCACCTCCGAGGTGGTGTCGCCGACCGCCCGAGTCCTGGACCGAGGGTGGCGACGTCGTCGCAGCGCGATCCGGGTCAGTGCGGGCATGGCGAGCAGCAGGAGCAGTGCCAGCAGCCCCGCCGCCGTCCACCACAGCCAGGCGGGAGCGCTCGAAGCGGCCGAACCGCCGCCGGCCGACGTGTCGGGCCCGAAGTCGTCGCCGGCCCGGTCACGTGCGTCTCGAGCGCCGTCGGGAGTCGCGCCCGGGGCGGCCGACGGGCCGGCCGTAGGATCCACCTCCGGCGGCGCGTCCGGATCCGGTGCCCACTCCGTCCGGGTCGAACCCGGTACGTTCGCCGCCGGCGTCGGGTCGAACGGTACCCAGCCGATCCCGTGGAAGTAGACCTCGGTCCAGGCGTGCAGGTTGAAGTTGGTCAGGACGTAGGCGTTCCGCTCTCGGCGGGTGCCGTTGGTGAAGCCGAAGGCCACCCGGGCCGGGATGCCGGCCGCTCGGACCAACCACGCCATCGCCGCGGCGTACTGCTGACAGAAGCCTTCCCGGTGGGTGAGGAAGTCGACGATGTCCTCGCCGCTGGTGCCGCCCACGGTGCTCAACCGGTAGCGGAAGCCGTTCTTGCGGGAGAAGAAGTCGTAGATGGAGCGGACCTTGCGGTAGTCGGTCTTCGCGCCCTCGGTCAGTTCGGCCACCAGCGCCTCGACCTCCGGCACCCGTGGCACCGCGATGAGGTCGTGCAACGAGTGCGCGCGAGGCAATGGCGGGGCGGCGTCGAGAACCTCCGGGGTGTAGTGGGCGCGGATGTACTCGAATGAGTACCGCTTGTCCTTCGACTGGCCGCGGCGAGAGGAGACGAGCTGCAGGTCGGGCTCGTACAGCCAACTGCTGTCCAGTCCGCGGATCACGACCGGGTCGGAGTAGATGGGCAGCAGCGGCATATTGAAATTGGAGGTTATCTCCACACTCGCCCGATACTGTCGGTAGGTCACGCCGGGGGCGGCGCTGGACCGCGGATCGGGTAGCGGGCGGACGACCGGAATCCCACCTGGGTTACGGGCGCTGAACCCATCGCTGCCGACTCGATCGGCGACGCCGAACCGCAGGTAGAACGGATTCGGCTCGGTTGTCGTCACCTTGACCAGCTCGCGCGACTCCTTCTGCCGAAGCTGTCCGCTCAGGGCGGCGAACAGGTCGACCCGTCCGGAGCCGAGGCCGTTCCCGTCGCCCTGTCCGCCGGTCCCGCCGACGTTGTTGAGCAGGCCGCCGGTCATCCCCGGCACGGCGACCGGGGCCAGCACGGCGAGCGCGATGCCGACGACGGCCAGCCGGCGACCCGCCGCAGCCAGCGGCGAGGGAGCCCAGACGTCGACGTTGCGTCCATCGCCGGTGAACCGGCGGCCGAAATGCCGAACCCGGTCCACGTTGTCCGACATGAGCAGCCAGAGGAAGCCGGCGGCGGCGACGACGAACGGCACCGGCGGAACGCTCTCGGTGGAGACCGCGACCGGCACCGAGTAGATCGCGAGCATCGGCAGCCCGGCCAGGGCAGGCCGCCGTAGTTCCACCACGACCAGATCCACGACGATCGCCACCAGGCCGATCCCGGCAACGGCGATGAACAGCAGCGCGTCGGTGTCCGGAACGGGGATGACGTGGCGGCGGATATCGTCCACCGAGGTGCCCAGCAGTTCGCCGAAGCGGGCGAAGGTACCGGTTGTCGGCACGATGCCGAACAGTTCCTGCCCGCTGGGGAACAGCCAGGCGAGCGTGACCACGAGGGTGCCGAACATGCCGAGGGCCTGGGCCCACACCGGTGCCTGCAATACCCGGGCCGTCGCCCCCACAGCCGCGATCAACGCGACCACGATGAGGGCCTGGACGAACCAGGTCAGCCGATCGAAGATCGCGGACAGGGGAGCGGCGGAGAGCAGGGTGGCGGCACCGGCGACCAGTCCGATCCGCAGCCGAACGTTCATGACCTCTCCTCGCCGCTGATCCGGTTCGTCGCTCGTCTCGACGTCATCGCAGACTCCCCGCCACGGTCTCCGCCGATGCCGCTCGCCACGCCCACGCCTGCGGGCCGCGGCCGATCCGGGGCCACAGCGCGGCCAGGTGGTCGCCGTGGCTGACTCCCAGCACCCGCCAGCCGGCGGACATCAGGCCGAGCGTCGCTTCCTCCTGCGCGGCGTCGGCCCGCGCCCGCATCGGCGCGGGCAGGGCCAGCCAGGACGAGGTGTCGATGAGGAAACCGACGCAGGTGGCGTTCTTGCCGCGCAGCCCGGCCAGCAACTCGGTCTCCCCGGGGGCGAGCGCACCGAGCAGGGCGATGACCAGGCCGCCGTCCGACCGTCGACGGACCACCTCCACCAGTTGCGCCAGGTCGCTGCGCTGCTCCGTGCGCACGTCCGCGAGATGGTCCAGCAGGATCCCCTCGCCGGCGGCGTCCACGGCGTCCACATCGACCCCGGAGCCGGTCACCAGGCGCAGCCGATATCCGAGGCGCCGCAGGTGGGCACAGATGCTGGCGGTCGCCGTGACCGCCCACTCGAAGCTGGCCGTCGGGCCCTCGCCGTGATGCGCAGCCGCCCGGGTGTCCAGCACGACCGTCGCCCGACTCTCCCACGGCTGCTCCTCGCGGCGTACCATCAGCTGCCCGGTCCGCGCGGTCGATTTCCAGTGGACCCGGCGTAGATCGTCCCCGCGCCGGTACTCGCGGGTCGCCGCGTCGTCGTCGCCGTGCACCGCCACCGACCGGGCGCGGCTCTCCCCGGTCCCGGTGTACTCGCCGGTCGTCCGGACCGCCGGCAGCGCGGTGATCTGTGGAATGACGGTCAGCCGCTCGGTCGCGGGGAAGGACCGGACGAGTTCGCACAGACCGAACGGATCGGTCATCCGGATCACCAACGGCCCCACCTCGTAACGACCCCGCGTGTCCACCCGGACCGTGTAGGCGACCGAACTGGCCCGCTGCCCGCCGAGCCGTTCCAACACCACCCGGGGGCGAGTGCCGAGCGCGTACGGCAACCGATCCTCGAGCAGGAGCGTTCCGGTCGGCAGCCGGGACAGGTTCTGCAGGCGCAGCACGATCCGGGTGCTGCCGCCGGCGGCGATCCGGTGCGGCTGCAGCGATCGGCTGCAGGCCAGCTTGTAGCGGCTGCGCGCGACGTACGCGGCGGCGAGCAGCGGCAGGACGACGAGCAAAAGCGCCACCCTGAGCAGGTCCTTCTCACCGAGCAGCAGCGCCGACAGCGTCGCGGCGCCGCCCGCCGCGAGGAAACAGCGCCCCCGTGTGGTCAGACCGTGCAGCGCCTCACGCATACCGTCTCCGCGGCTCGTACGGGGCGCGGTCGCCGCCCTGGGCGGGGCGGGCGTCGTACGGGGAGCGCTGCCGGTCGTGCGGCACCGGCAGCCGGTGCACGAGGTCGGCGATGATCGCGTCGGTGGTGCGACGGGCGAGCTGCGCGTCGGCGGTCGGCATGACCCGGTGCGCGAGCACCGGCACGGCGAGGGCCTGCAAGTCGTCCGGGAGGACGTAGTCGCGCCCGTCCAATGCCGCCACCGCACGGGCCGTGCGCAGCAGTTGCAGGGTCGCCCGCGGCGACGCCCCGAGGCGCAGTTCCGGTGCTTCGCGCGTGGCGGTGACCAGGTTGATGGCGTACTGCTTGACCACGTCCGCGACGTGGATGCCGCGAACTGTGGCGATCATGCGGCGGACGGTCGCCGCGTCGGCGACCGGGTTCAGCTCCTGCAGCGGATCCTGCGCACCGTGCGCGTCCAGCATCGCCAGTTCCGCCGCCGGATCCGGGTAGCCCATCGAGATGCGCGCGGTGAACCGGTCGCGCTGGGCTTCGGGCAGCGGATAGGTGCCCTCCATCTCGATCGGGTTCTGCGTGGCGACCACCATGAACGGCGTCTGCAGCTCGTAGGTGACCCCGTCCACAGTGACCTGCCGTTCCTCCATGCACTCCAGCAGCGCCGACTGCGTCTTCGGGGAGGCGCGGTTGATCTCGTCACCGACGACCAGATTGGCGAAGACCGCCCCCGGCCGGAACTCGAAGTCGTGGGTCTCCTGGTTGTAGACGCTCACCCCGGTGACGTCGCTGGGCAGCAGGTCCGGGGTGAACTGGATGCGCCGCACCGAGCAGTCGATGGAGCGGGCGAGCGCCTTGGCGAGTTTGGTCTTGCCGACTCCGGGCACGTCTTCGATCAGCAGGTGGCCCTCGGCGAGGAGGACGGCGAGCGCGAGTCGTACCGTTGCGGTCTTGCCTTCGATGACCTTCTCGATGTTGGCGACGACGGCGTCGCTGGCGTCGCGGAACTCGTCGCTCGACATGGATCGGCCTAACTCTCTCCGGCTGTCTTGTGTCACGGGCCCTCCTCGTTGTTCCGCGGCTGACGTCTAAACCCGTTGGGCCGAGCAAAAGGTTCGCGGGTGGCCGCGAATGTCTGTGACCGCGGCCACCCGCATGCTCCTAGGCTAATCGGACGCGGGGGAGTCGGCTGCCGGCATCAGACGATGAGGAAGGATTGCCGCACCACTCCGCCTACCGCATCGGTCGGCCTGAAACGCCGGTCGCCGGTCGCCGCGCACCGGTGCTCGCACGGTACACTCCGTGACATGGCCGGGGCCTACCTTCTTCTTACCCAGCCGTGCTGACCCGAACGAGCGGCGACAGCACGGCTTCCCCTCCTGCGTGAGGGGCTTTTTTGTGCCCGGAGATTTGTGCCCGTGACGGCCCTGGACGAGACCCGAGGTGGCGACGATGAGTGAGGCAGCCGAAACAGCGGACATCCCACCCTTCCGCTACACCGCCGAGCTGGCCGGTGAGATCGAGGCGCGCTGGCAGGACTACTGGGAGTCGCACGGCACGTTCAACGCGCCAAACCCGGTCGGCGAGCTGGCCGACCCGGAGCATCCCCGGGCCGGCGCGCCGAAGCTGCACGTGCAGGACATGTTCCCGTATCCCTCCGGGGCCGGGCTGCACGTCGGTCACCCCCTCGGCTATATCGCCACCGACTGCTACACCCGCTACAAGCGGATGACCGGATACAACGTGCTGCACCCGATGGGCTTCGACGCCTTCGGCCTGCCGGCCGAGCAGTACGCGGTGCAGACCGGCACGCATCCGCGGGTGACCACCGAGACGAACATCGAGCGGTACCGGCAGCAGCTGCGGCGGCTGGGCCTGGCCTATGACAACCGGCGCAGCTTCGCCACCACCGACCCGGAGTACTACCGGTGGACCCAGTGGATCTTCCTGCAGATCTTCAATTCCTGGTACGACCCGCAGCTGCGCAAAGCCCGGCCGATCGACGAACTGATCGCCGAGTTCACCAGTGGGCGGCGCCCCACTCCAGACGGCCGCCCGTGGTCGAGCCTGTCACCGGTCGAACAGCGCAGGATCATCGACGATCACCGGCTGGCGTACGTGTCCGAGGCGCCGGTGAACTGGTGTCCCGGGCTGGGCACCGTGCTGGCCAACGAGGAGGTGACCCCGGAGGGGCGCAGTGAGCGCGGCAACTTCCCGGTCTTCAAGCGGAACCTGAAGCAGTGGATGATGCGGATCACCGCGTACGCCGACCGGCTGCTGGACGACCTGGACAAGCTGGAGTGGCCGGAGCCGATCAAGCTGATGCAGCGCAACTGGATCGGCCGATCCACCGGCGCGCACATCGACTTCCCGACGGAGGTCGCGCCCATCCGGGTGTTCACCACCCGCCCGGACACCGTCTTCGGCGCGACCTACATGGTGCTGGCCCCCGAGCACGAGCTGGTCGACCGGCTGGTGCCGGATGTGTGGCCCGAGGGCACCAAGCCGGTCTGGACGGGTGGGCACGCCACACCGCGTGAGGCGGTCGACGCCTACCGCAAGCTCGCCGCGACCAAGACCGACGTGGAGCGGCAGGCCGAGACGAAGGAGAAGACCGGCGTCTTCACCGGCGCGTACGCCGTCAACCCGGTGACCGGCGGCCGGATCCCGATCTTCGTCGCCGACTACGTGCTGGCCGGCTACGGCACCGGAGCGATCATGGCCGTGCCCGCCCAGGACGAGCGGGACTGGGCGTTCGCCGAGGTCTTCGACCTGCCGATCGTGCGCACCGTGCAGCCGCCGGCTGACTTCGCGGGCAAGGCGTACGTCGGGGACGGGCCGGCGATCAACTCGGCCGCGCCGGATCGGGGGCTGGACCTGAACGGTCTGTCCGTCGCCGAGGCCAAGGCGAAGATCATCGACTGGCTGGAGGCCAACGGCTGCGGCCGCGGCGCCACCACCTACCGGCTGCGGGACTGGCTGTTCAGCCGGCAGCGGTACTGGGGCGAGCCGTTCCCGATCGTCTACGACGAGCACGGGCTGCCCGTCGCGTTGCCCGAGTCGATGCTGCCGGTCGAGCTGCCGGAGGTCGCCGACTTCTCGCCGCGCACCTACGACCCCGACGACGCCGACACCGATCCCGAGACCCCGTTGTCGCGGGCCAAGGACTGGGTGGAGGTGGAGCTGGATCTGGGCGACGGACCCAAGCGGTACGTGCGGGACACCAACACCATGCCCAACTGGGCCGGATCCTGCTGGTACGAGCTGCGCTACCTGGACCCGGACAACGACCGGTGCTTCGTCGACCCGGTCAACGAGCGGTATTGGATGGGCCCGCAGTTCCCGGGCGACTGCGGCGGTGTGGACCTGTACGTCGGGGGCGTCGAGCACGCGGTGCTGCACCTGCTGTACGCCCGCTTCTGGCACAAGGTGCTGTACGACCTGGGCTACGTCTCGTCGTTCGAGCCGTTCCGCAAGCTGTTCAACCAGGGCTACATCCAGGCCTACGCCTACCGGGACGCGCGGGGCGTCCTGGTGCCCGCAGCGGAGGTCGTGGAGCGGGACGGCCGGTACTTCCACGGGGACCAGGAGGTCTTCCAGGAGTACGGCAAGATGGGCAAGTCCCTGAAGAACGTGGTCACCCCGGACGAGATGTGCGAGGCGTACGGGGCGGACACCTTCCGGGTCTACGAGATGTCGATGGGCCCGCTGGACGTCTCCCGCCCCTGGGAGACCCGGGCGGTGGTCGGCTCGTACCGGTTCCTGCAGCGGGTCTGGCGTCTGGTGGTCGACGAGGAGAGCGGCGCGCTGCGGGTGGTGGACGCCCCGGCGGACGAGGAGACCCGGCGGCTGCTGCACCGCACCATCGACGGCGTCCGGACGGACATGGAGAACCTGCGGTTCAACACCGCGATCGCCAAGCTGATCGAGTTGACGAATCGGGTGACCCGGCTGTCGGCGACCCCCCGGGAGGTGGCCGAGCCGCTGGTGCTGATGCTGTCGCCGTTCGCCCCGCATCTGGCCGAGGAACTGTGGCAGCGGCTGGGATACGAAGGCTCGCTGGCGTACGCCGATTTCCCCATCGCCGATCCGGCGCTGCTGACGGCCGAGACGGTGACCTATCCGGTGCAGGTCTCGGGCAAGGTGCGCGCCCGTATCGACGTGCCGGCCGAGGCGAGTGAGGACGAGGTGCGGACGGCGGCGCTGGCGGCGGTCGCCGGCCACCTGGCCGGCCGGGAGCCCCGCAAGGTCATCGTGGTGCCCGGCCGGATGGTGAGTGTGGTCGTCTGAGCGAGGGCGTCGGGCGGTCGCGGCTAGGCGAGCCTGGCGGCGACCGCCTGGCGCAGTTCCGGTAGTCGGTCGTGGATCACCCCGGGACACAGGGTGCTGCCGAAGTCCTTGTGACCGTAGATCTGCGACGGTGGGATGGCGTACTGCTGGCAGACGAACGCGCAGATGGTGATGAGGCTGTTCCACTGCTCCTGTGTCGGTTGCGCCCCGTCGTGGTAGGAGCCTTCGTTGGCGATGCCGATCGCCTGGTCGTTCTGGCCTGAGGTGTGCGCGCCCTGAACGATGGTGTTGCCGTTGTTGCGCATGAGCGCGTACAGGCTGCCGTGTCGCCCCTCGGTGAGCCAGCCGCCTCGGCTGTTGATGAAGTGGTAGCCGGTGTCGGGCCACCGGTTGCTGTCGATGTGCAGGTCCTGGACCCAGTGGGCGTGGGCGTGCGCCTGGGCGCGGGAATAGTCGGTGGTGTTGGGGCTGACGGTGTGGTGGACGATGATCTTGTTGGGCCGGTTGGGCACGACCGAGATGCCGCCGGCGGGCGGGCGGGCGCCCCAGTCCGCGCAGCTGTCGATCGTGGGTTGGGACACGTAGCCGGCAGTGCTCGCGTCGGCGCGGGCCCGGCCGCCGAGGAACGGGACGGCCGCGGCCATCGCCAGTCCCGCGGCCCCGGCCAGCAGCGTGCGCCGGGAGGTCTTGTCGCTGGTCATATCCGGTCTCCAGGTCTCGGATGATCGATCGATCACGGAGTGTTGTTGGCCAGGGCGAGGAGCCGGGATCGGCTGCCGTTGAAGACGCTGCCGTCGACTGCGCCCGCCACGCCGGTGACGGTGCCGGTTCCGGTGTATTGCCAGAACGTCCAGGTGGTCGAGGACCAGCCGGCGGGGAGGGCCGGGCCGCCCGCGGTGGTGTAGTGGGCGATCCACAGCGGGCTCTTGGTGGCCATTCCGGTCCAGGATCCGGTGCATCGGTTCCACCAGTTCGCCGTCGTGTGGATGACGATGTCGCGTCCGGTGCGTGCCTTGTAGCGGTTGTAGAAGTCGGTGATCCACTGGCGCATCTGGGTGGTGGTCAGCCCGTAGCAGGTGGCCCCGTACGGGTTCCATTCCAGTCCGACCGCCCCGGGCAGGGTCAGGTTGTCGGCCGACCAGCGGCCGCCGTTGTTGACGAAGTAGTCCGCCTGCACCGTGCCGTTGGACAGGTCGGGGCGCGCGAGGTGGTATGCGCCGCGGATGACGCCGGCGTAGTAGGCGGCCGGGTAGTTGCTGTTGAAGCTCGGGTCCTTGTAACCGGTGCCCTCGGTGGCCCTGATGTAGGCGAACTGAATGCCGGCGTTCTGCACCGATGTCCAGTTGATCGTGCCTTGCCAGCGGGCGGCGGTCAGCCCTGGGAGACCGGATGGGGCGGCGGCGACGGGACCCGCCGCGAGGGCGACCAGCGCACCGATCGCGGCCAGCGCCATGATCCGCCGGCCCAGCCGTCGGGTGGGACCGTGCCGGGAGCTTGTCGGGTGGGCCACGGCGGACCTCCTCTGCTGATCGGATGCGGCCGTGTCCGCCCATCATCTATGACAGATTTCAATTTGTCGATATAGGCCGATATCGGGTGCGGTGGGATGAGTGCCCGTGATCGGACCGGATGCGAAATGCGCCTCAGGTGTGGCCGGTCCCGCGTGTCCGCCACCAGCGGCGCACCAGCACAGCGGTGACGATCAGGCCGATGGCGGCCGGCGCGGCGACGAGCCAGTCGGTTCGCTGCGGCGAGACCACCGCCGCACCCACCGCCGCGTACCCGAACGCCGACGGGGTCGAGGCCAGGACGGTACCGGTCAGATACGGCGAGAGACGCACCCCGGTCATGCCGTACCCGTAGCTGACCAGTCCGAAGCCACCGATCGGTAGCAGCCGGACCGCTATCACCCCGAGCATGCCGGTCCGGGACAGTCGACCGTCCAAACGGGCCAGGTGCCGCCGGAACCGGGCCACCGGTCCACCGGACACGGGCGGCTCGGGCGGGGCGGCGACGAAGTCCCGCCCGAGCCGCCGGCCGACGGCATAGCCGAGCACGGCGGCGAGCAGGGCCGCGGCGAGCGCGTACCCGGCTCCGCTGAACGGACCGAACAATGCTCCCCAGGCCAGTGTCACGAAGGTCCGCGGGACCAGTGCGATCAGCAGAGCCGCACCGATGAGCACCGGGGCGAGCGGCGCGAACGGACCGAGCCGATCGAGCAGCTGCGGCACCCGGTCCAGATCCGGTCGGGGCAGCAGCAGCGCAACCAGCCCGAACCCGCCGAGCAGGACCAGCAGCAGGGCGAATCTGGCCGTGGCACGGGACGGCGACGGCGTCATCTGTGGGCGAGGGCCTCCGCCCGCTCCGCCCGCAGCCGCGCGGCCCAGGTGTCGTCGAGTGGCGGGAGGGCACCCGTTCCGGTCGCCCAACGCAGCAGCAGATCGGCCAGCGCCGGGTTGCGGGCCAGCGCCGGACCGTGCGCGTACGTGCCGAGCACCTTGCCCCGCCAGGCGCCCTCGGTGCTGCCGTCGTTGCCGGTGCCGGCGGTGACCCGGGCGAGCGGGAAGACCTCGGCGCCGAGATGGGTACGCCCTCCGTGGTTCTCGAACCCGCTCAGCGGCGGCAGATCGAGCCGAGGGTCGATCGTCCCGGCGAGCTCGCCGACCGCCCGCGAGGGACCCCGGTCCGAGTAGAGATCCAGCAGTTCCAACCCGGCGTACCTGGTTCCCTTGGCGACGAACGACCGGCCGAGCAGTTGGTAGCCGGCGCACACGGCGAAGACGACCGAGCCTTGGGCCACCGCCCGGGTGAGGCCCCCGTCGGTGATGAGGCGTTGCGCGGCCAGTGCCTGTGGGCCGTCCTCGCCGCCGCCGAGCAGGTAGATGTCGGCGGTCTGCGGCAGCGGTTGATCGGAGCGGACCTCGAGCGCCTCCACGGGAATGCCGCGGGCCCGCGCCCGCCAGGTCAGAATCAGCAGGTTGCCCCGGTCACCGTAGGTCGACAGCAGATCCGGGTAGAGCCACACGATGCGCAGCGCGCTCTCCGAATTCGGCGCGGCCGGTTTGCGCTCAGTCCACACGGTCGAACTCCGCTCGAATGTCCTGGAACGCCGTGTAGTTGGCGATCACCTCTAGTCGGCCCTGCGGGACCGCCGCGATGGCCTCGGCCAGCGTGCGGACATGTCGGAACGGCACGTCGTTGACCTCCAACCGGACCGCGAGATCATACGCCCGTTCGCCGGTGATGAGCACCTGCCGTCCGCGCAGCGGCGCGAAGTCGACGTCGTACAACCAGGAGGTGTCCAGGCCGTCCGGGCCGCGGGCGTTGATGGAGAGCAGTGTCGGCGCGTCTTCGATCATGTCGAACGCCTCCAACCAGCTCGCCGGATTCTTGGCCAGCAGCAGTCGGATGCGTCGACCGTCGCGGGTCACCTGGGCGTAGCGGCCGGCGATCGA
>DASVCA010000093.1:0-2009 GCA_036381835.1 Micromonosporaceae bacterium | reverse complement strand
TACGCATCGGCGGGCACCCGCGCGATGAGGACGCTGCCGGGGGCGTAGCCGGTCCATCCGGGCACATCGGCGGCGGGGTGGATCTCCCAGACGGGCGGCCCGGTGATGATGGCGTGGGCCTGGTCGGCGTGCCGGTCGAGTTCACCGCCGGCTTCGGCGATCAGCTCGGACAGGGTGCGGGTGTCGTCGACGATGGGCCAGACGACCTGGAGGATGTGGTCGCTCACGACGCCACCGCCTCGGCCGGTGCCTTCAGCCGGTCGATGACCTGCGACGCCTCTGCGGCGGTCAGATCCTTGGTCGAGGCGACCGCCCTGCCGAGGACCCCGGAGATATAGGCCAGCGCTTCGCCCCGCTCGCCCTTGCCGGCCTTGCGCAGCTCGGCGTAGAGCAGCCGCTGCTGGGCATCGGTGATGCTGCCGCTCTCACCCGGAAGCGGGGGTGGACCGCCGGCGGGACGGGTCTGCCGCTGCGCGGTCGGCTGGCCGGCGCTGGCCTGCTGCCGGGGCTGTGCCGCCCGCTGGGCGGTACGCCGGCCGTAGGCGGCCTGCCCGTCGTCGTCCTCGTCCTCGGCGGCCACGCCGGTCAGGGACAGCAGCACGTACCGGCGGGCGTAGGTGATGGCCGAACCCATCTGCTGCGGGTTCTCCGACAGCTTGAGCGGGTACCGGCCGCCCTTGGTCTCCCCGGTCGGGACGTGCCGCAGTTCGTAGGCGAGGACGAACTTTCCGTCTTCGTCGAGGGTCGGCGCGCAGGTGTAGATCACGCCGAGCTTGTTGAGGCGGGCCAGCACCTGCTCGTTGACCTGGACCAGGTCGGCGTACTTGGACTGGTGACCCGCCTTGTTCTTCTTCAGCACCGGCGGGTCAGCCTGGAACTCGGCCAGGGCCTCGGCGAGGGATGTTGTGGTCATCAGAGCGGCACTCCGTCCGCCGGGTCGACGAGGTCGACCCGGGTTAGTTCGTAGCGGGAGGTGGTCGGCGGCACGACCGGCTCACCGACCAGGTCGTTGGCCACACCGCGGAACATGGCGACCTGCTGGATGTAGAGGAACGCCCGGTACTGGTCCGGGCCAGCGAGTACGGGCCGCAGCTCGTACCCGGTGGGGGTGACGTGCACCGCCCCGGTCCAGGCCACCTCCGGCATGTCGATGACCTGCTCCTCGCCGGTATCTGGGTCCTTGTCGATCAGGAACTGGGAGTACCGGTACGGGGCCAGCTGGACGGCGACGTCACCGAAAATGCCGCTGCGACTGGTTTTGATGTCGAGCAGCGACCGCACGTACCCATCGGGGGTGCGCGGGATGTCGTCGTACGCCGGCATGTCGGCGAACATCAGGTCGGCGATCAGGTCGCAGGTGCCGACGTGCCGGTTGGTTTCGGAGTAGACGACGGCCTCGACGTGGACCGGCTGGACTTGGAAGTCGTCGAGGAAGGCGACGTACGACGCGACGTAGCCCTCCAGTCCGGCTGGAACGGTAACCCGCTCGCCCCGGATGAGCCGCTCGGCCAGCCTGTGCACCTGCGTGCCGCGGTTCGCAGCCTCGTCGCGGGTCTCGTACCGTCCGCCCTTGATCCTCTTCAGCCGGTCAGCGACCGGCAGGGCGGACAGCTCATCCCAGTGGTTGACGGCGTATTCGGCCGTCGCGTCCCCAGCCCAGTTGACAAGTGCGGGCTTGGGCAGACCGTTGCCGGTGATGGTGGTGACGCCGTCGACTTTCTGGCCGGTTTCTTCGTCGACGTACCAGTGGTTCCGGCCGCGGTTCTTGCGGACGATCTTCATGTCAACTTGCCTTCGTGGGGTTGGTGGATGGACTCGCATCCGGGGTGTCGGTCGAACGCAGCCGGCGTGCCGTCGACGCCGGCCGCGGCGGCGGGGTCGAGGGGCCAGCCGCATCCGCCGGCGCAGGCTGGCCATCCGGTGCGGGCGGCGACGGTGGCGGCCGCGATGTTGGCCCAGGTGCGGCGGGTGCCGGCCGGCTGACGGGCCGGCACCCGGTCGGCGGCGGA
>DASVCA010000092.1:0-12051 GCA_036381835.1 Micromonosporaceae bacterium | reverse complement strand
AGCATCGGATGGCGCCGCCGGAGCGCGGCGGCCCCGCGGGGTACGACGATCCCGGGCTTCCTCCGGCCGTACCGCCGATGCCGCCCCGACCGATGCCTGCTCCGGCCGGTCCGCCCCGTGATCCGTACGGCGTGCCCGATCCGACGTTCGAGGCCCGGCCGCGCGGCTATGACGTACCCGGCGGCTACGAGGCGCCGCCTGCGGTGCCGGCGGGGCCGCGACCGGCCGGTCGTGGCCCCGGCGTACCGGGGCCGGGTGTACCGGGGCCCGGCGTACCGGGGCCGGGTGTACCAGTGCCGGGTGTACCGGGGCCGGGCGGCACCGGCCCGATGGGGCCGACGGGGCCGGGCTTCGGCCGAGGTGAATCGTTCGACGGCTTCGCGGCGGGCCGACACGCTCGGCCCGACATGACCACCGAGATCGGGATCCCGGAGCAGGACCCGCGCAGGCCGGTGCCCGGGCCCGGGGGGCGGGTGCCGCCGATGCCCCCACCGATGAGCGGCCCCCCCGCCGGAGTTCCCGTGGGTCCGCCGATGGCCGGGCCGGCCTCCAGAGAGCTTCAGTTCGTGGACCAGCTGCGCCGTGGCTTCCAGGTGCGGCGGTTCGGTTCCGGCTACGACCCGGCGCAGGTCGACCGGCTGTTCGAGGGAATCCTCGCCGCGCTCGCCGGTCACGGGCCGATGCCGGTGAACCCGGCCGAGCTCGACACCATGCGGTTCGACCTCGTATCCGGCGGTTACTACGAGAACGAGGTGGACGCCGCCTTGCAGCAGGTCAAGGAGATGCTGCGGCGTCGCTGACCGCTCGTGTCGCGCCAACCGCCAGGCGATCTGCGGGTGGGCCGGTCGTTCGGCGACGGGCCCACCCGCTCGCGTTCAGGAACGCAGGCCGTTGCGGCGCAGGATCTCGTCGCCGATGACGATGCCCACCAGCAGGAGCGCGGTGCCGACGAGCCAGAGCTTGGCGGTTCCGCTGACCTCGTTGTTGTTGAACATCATCGCGACGAGTATCAGCGCGGTGACGATCGCACCGATACGACCCGCTTTGCGGTTGATCGGCTTGCGCTGGTCGGGCGAGGTGATCGGCTCGCTGTCTGCCACGTTCCGGTCCTTCTCTCTCGGCTGATCCGGGCTCGCTCGGCTGACCTCGGGGGCGTTCCGCCTACCGGGTCGCCTACCGAGTACCGACTAGGCGAGACCTTAGTCTGGCACGGCTCGGAGAACGGGCAGGTTCAGGGCCGCCTGCGCACCTGATACGTCGACAGCCGCCCGCCGACCCCACTCGGGTAGTTTGGGCATACACGTCGAAGGTTGGCGAGCGAGGGAGACTGCGGTGCGACTGACCGGAACGGGACACGCCAGCATGCGGATCGACACCGCTGCCGGCAGCATCTTGTGCGACCCCTGGGTCAATCCGGCGTATTTCGCTTCCTGGTTTCCTTTCCCCGACAACTCCGGGCTCGACTGGGAGAGCCTCGGTCAGGTCGACTACCTGTACGTCTCGCACCTGCACCGGGACCACTTCGACGCCGAGCACCTGCGTCGGTTCGTCTCGAAGAAGGCGACGGTGCTGCTGCCGGAGTTCCCCACCTCCGAGATGGAGGACGAGCTGCGGGAGTTGGGCTTCACCCGCTTTCTGCGGACCAAGACCAACGAGGTGGTGGAGCTCGACGGTGGCCTGAAGATCATGATTCAGGCGCTCACCTCGCCCACCGACGGCCCGATCGGCGACTCCTCCCTCTGGGTGGAGTACGACGGGGTGCGGCTGCTCAACCAGAACGACGCCCGCCCGACTGAGCTGAGCGTCTTCGCGGAGCTCGGCCAGGTGCACGCCCACCTGCTGCAGTTCTCCGGGGCGATCTGGTATCCGATGGTCTACGAGCTGCCGCAGACGGCGAAGACCGCGTTCGGTAAGCAGAAGCGGGAACGACAGTTCGACCGGACCTTCCGCTACATCGACGAGCTGCAGGCCTCCTGGGTGTTCCCGATCGCCGGCCCGCCGTGCTTCCTCGACGATGAGCTGTGGCAGTTCAACGACATCTTCGGCGAGGAGGGCAACATCTTCCCGGACCAGCAGGTCTTCGTGGAGGAGTACGCGAAGGTCGGGGGCACCAACGCGGTGGTGCTGCTGCCGGGTACGGAGGTCACGCTGACCCCGGATTCCTGCGAGGTACGCCAGCCGGTCGACGACGTAGCCGGGTTCTTCGCCCGCAAGGAGGAGCACCTGCGCGCGTACCGGGAAAGGCAGCGCCCGGTGATCGAGGCGGCGAAGGCCTCGTGGCGGCATCCCGAGATCGACGTGCTCAAGGAGCTGAAGCGGCGTATCGAGCCGCTGCTGGAGCAGTCGGTCTCCATGGCCAAGGGTGTCGGCGGGCCGGTCCGGTTCGATCTGGTCGGCTACGACGGGGAGAGCGTCGAGTCGATCGTGGTGGACTTTCCGGGCAAGGAGGTCCGGCCCTACGCCGATGAGAAGGTGCGCTACCGCTTCCGGACCCAGCGAGCGCTCATCGAGCATCTGCTGCACACCGGGGAGGTCGACTGGGTGAACTCGCTCTTCCTCTCCTGCCGGTTCTCGGCGGCCCGGATCGGACAGTACAACGAGTACATCTACTCGTTCTTCAAGTGCCTGTCGCAGGAGCGGCTGCAGTACGCCGAGGGCTGGTACGCCGAGCAGCGACCCGACGCCGAGGACATCAAGCTGGGCGACTGGATCGTGCAGCGGCGCTGCCCCCATCTGAAGGCGGACCTGTCCAGGTTCGGGGTGATCGACGGGGATCAGCTCACCTGCCAGCTGCACGGTTGGAAGTGGGATCTGCGCAACGGCCGGTGCATGACCAGCGCGGGCCACGAGCTGCGCTGCCGTCCCGCCGGCACCCCGGAGCCGGCCGCCGGACCGCAGGCCTGAGCGGGTCAGCGCCCGAGGTCGGCGAGGATCCGGCGGGCGGCGTTGTGCCCGGCCGCGCCGATGACGCTGCCCGCGGGGTGGCAGCCGGCGCCGCCCGCGTAGAGGCCGTCGAGGCCGGTCGCGTACGGCATCCGGTCGGTGAAGGACACCGTGTTGTCGACGTGGTGGATGTGTCCCCCGGTGATGCCGAATCGGGTCTCGATGTCGGGTGGGGCCAACGGCACCGCGTCGGCGACCAGGTCGCCGGTGCCGGGGGCGTACCGGTCGCAGATGGCCAGCAGCCGGTCCACGTACGCGGGCAGGAGCTCCGGCCAGTCTCCGTCGGCGGGCGTGTACGGCACCGATTGCACGAACAGCGCCGACGAGTGGTGTCCGGCCTCGTCCTGCAGGGACGGGTCGACGGTGGTGTGCAGGTACCACTCGATGGTGGGCTCGTCGGGCAGCCGGCCGGCCCGCACGTCGTTCCACATCCTGCGCAGCGCGGCCATCGGGGAGGTCGCCGTGTCCGAGACGAGCGACGACGAGCCCGGCAGCAGGTGGATGGTCGAGCCGAACGGGCTCGGCGCATCGGCGGGCAGACATGAGAAGCGGGGCAGGCCGGTCAGGGCCAGGTTGACTTTGAGCGTGGTGCCGGTTCGGCGGACCGCCGCCATGCGCGCGGTGAGGGCCTCCGGCAGCGCACCGTCGGGCACGAGATCGATCAGCCGGTACGGGTCGCAGGCGCCGAGCACCACCCGCGCCGACACGTGGTGGGTGTCGGCGACCACGACTCCGCTGGCCGCGCCGCCGTCCACGGTGACCGCGGTGACCGGTGCCCCGGTGTAGATCCGGGCGCCTGCGGAGCGGGCGGCGTCGGCGAACGCCCGAGCCACGGTGCCCATTCCACCGGCGACGATCATCCACGTTCCGTCGGCACCGGGCAGCCGGCACATGTTGTGCACGAGGAAGTTGTGGCCCGTGCCGGGGTCGTCGGGGCCGGCGTTGAGCCCGGACAGCCCGTCGGTCACCGCGTACATCGAGACGAGCAGCTCGCTGCGGAAGTCGAACCGGGCCAGGTAGTCGGCGACCGAACCGCGGACCAGGTCGACGAAGACCTGGCGTAGCGCGGGGCGCACGTAGCGCTGCGCGGTCTCCTCGACGGGGAGCGGTTCGGCGAGCCAGGCCGGCGCGAGATCGTGACGCAGCGCGGCCAGTTCGCTCTGCATCGCGTCGTCGGCGGCCACGTCCGCGGGTGAGAAGACGGCGGCCATCTGCCGCCGAGTGGCGGCCCGGTCCGTTCCGAACAGCAGGTACGGTGAGCCCGGGCCACCCGGGGTGGGCAGGAAGTAGTGGGGGTCGCGGCGCAGCACCGGGAGGTCGACCTCGAGCGTTCGGAGCAGTTCGGGCGGCATGAGGCCGAGGAGATAGGAGCCGGTCGAGTGCCGGAGTGCGGGCACTCGAGGGAAGGGCTGTTCGGTGCGGGTGGCTCCGCCGATCACGTCTGCGGCTTCCAACACGACGACGTCGAGACCGCGGCGGGCGAGCAGCACGGCGGCGACGAGTCCGTTGTGACCGGAGCCGACGACGGCGACGTCGGCGTGGGTGGGCAGGTCGGGTCGCATGGCGGCGCAGAATAGTCGAAGCTCGCGCAAATCGCAGGCGGGCGCCCGCCGCCGGGCTTCTCAGTGGTGCGTCGGTGGGGCGTCGGCGGTGAGTTGCTTCAGGAACCGGTCGACCTCGATCGAGAAGAGCGCTTCGGGGTCGGTGACCGCCCAGCGTAGGTGACCGAAGACCTCCTGCGCGACCAGACCGTAGAGGCGTACCCAGCCGGAGAGGAATGTGTAGGCGACCTCGACGGGAAGTGGGCCTTGGCTCTGTCGCAGCGGGGCCAGGGTGTCACCGAGTCGCTCGCGAAGCGTTTGTGTGGGCGGCACCGGCCAGGGGGAATGGTGCCATAGTTCGGTCAGGATCTGCAGGAACAGGGCTCCGAAGCGCGCCCCGGGATGGTCGGCGTGGGTGCACTGCTCGACGAAGCCGGCTACGCCGGGGAGTGGTGCGCCGAAGAGCAGGGTGAATTCTGCCGGGTGGGTCACCGACCAGGAGCGGAAGGCGCGGGTCATCGCGGCGAGCCGGGGCAGCGGTTCTTCGCCGGCCGCGTCGCGGGCCTGGGTGACGAGTTCGCGCATCTCGTCGTAGAGGTCGCCGGTCAGTTCCGCGACGAGGGCGTCGAGGCCGGGGAAGTAGCGGTAGATGGCGGGGGCGGTCATTCCCATGTCGCGGGCGATGGCGCGCAGCGAGATCGCTTGGGGGCCGCCGGCCACGAGCAGTCGGCGGGCGTGGGCTTTGATCTCGGTGACGGTGGCTTTGCGTAGCCGTTCCCGCCGGTTCGGCACCGTCATCCGCGACCCCCTGCAAAGATAGTGAACGCCGATATGGTAAGTATACGCCGTTAACTCGATTGGGACGGCAACCGACGGGGGAGACCGCATGTTCGCCTGGTGGGGCAGAGAGGTCGTACGACTGAGGCGGGTCGTCCTCGCCGCCGCATTCGTCCTCGCCGCGATCGGCGCGACCTGGGGCACGGGGGTGTTCGGCGCTCTCACCGGGGGTGGCTTCGAAGATCCGGCGAGCGAGTCCGTCCGGGCCAGGGAGCGGATCACCGCCGAACTCGGCGACCGCGACGTGGACGTGATCGTGCTCTACTCCAGCGAGACCAGCACGGTCGACGATCCGGCGTTCCGCGGTCCGGTCACCGAGACGCTGACCCGACTCCGTCAGCGGCCGGCGGTGGCTGAGGTGCTGAGCTGGTACGAAACCCGGGCACCGGCGCTGCTCTCCGCCGATCGGCACGCCACCTACGCCACGGTGCGGTTGCGCGCCGCTGACGAGGACGACAAGATGGCCGCCTTCGAGGAGCTACGCCCGGCGTTCGACGCTCCTGGCGTGCAGACCCAGGTCGGCGGATATGTGCCGTTGTTGCAGGCTTCGAGCGATCAGACCGTCAAGGACATCCAGCGGGCCGAACTGCTGTCCCTGCCAGTCCTGCTGGTCCTGCTCATCCTGATCTTCCGGGGGCTGGTGGCCGCCGCCACCCCGCTGCTCATCGGCGGCCTGGCGATCCTCGGCGGATTCATCGCGGTCCGCCTGCTCAGCTTCGTCACCGAGATCTCGGTCTTCGCCATCAACGTCATCACGCTCATCGGACTGGGGATGGCGATCGACTACGCTCTGTTCGTGGTCAGCCGGTTCCGGGAAGAGCTGGCCGGCGGGCACGACACCCGCGACGCCATCGCTCGGACCCTGGCCACCGCCGGCCGTACCGTCTTCGTCTCCGGCCTGACGATCACACTGGCGCTGGCCAGCCTGCTGATCTTCCCACAGGTCTTCCTGCGCTCCATGGCGCTCGGCGGGATGTCCGCGGTCCTGGTCGCGATGATCGGCGCGTTGACCGTGCTCCCCGCGCTGCTGGTCGTGCTCGGCCCGCAGATCAACGCGCTGCACCTTCCGCTCGGGCGTGGGCGTGGGCGCCGGAGCACGCCGACCGGCCCGGAGTCCAGCGGGGCATGGGCGCGGATCGCCCGCAGCGTCATGCACCGACCGATCCCCTACGCGTTCGGCGTGGTCGTCCTGCTCGTCCTGCTCGCGCTGCCGTTCCTGCGGGTCGAGTTCGGCGGCTTCGATGAGCGGGTGCTGCCGCGCGGGACCGAGGTGCGAGTGGTGAGCGAACGCATCGCGAACGAGTTCCCCGCCGGGACCGCCAGCCCCATCGAGGTGTTGATCTCCGGGGCGTCTCCCGCAGAGGCCGAGCGGTTCGCCGCCGCGGTGGGCGGGTTGCCCGGGGTGACCGGGGTGAGCCCGGTCGCCCAGCAGGAGGCGTCGACGCTGCTGTCCGTGGCCTACCGGGGCGAGCCGACCAGCGAAACCGCACAGGACGTGGTCCGCGCCATCCGGGACCTGCCCGCCCCGGCCGGGGCCGAGATCCTCGTCGGTGGCCGGTCGGCCGCGGACCTCGATCTGCTCGCCAGCCTGGGCCAGCGCCTGCCCTGGATGGCGCTGCTGATGGCGGCGGCGACGTTGCTGCTGCTCTTCCTCGCCTTCGGGTCGGTGGTGTTGCCGATCAAAGCGGTGCTGGTGAACCTGATCTCCATTGGTGCGTCGTTCGGGGTGGTGGTCTGGGTGTTCCAGGACGGACACCTCGCCGATTGGCTGGACTTCACCCCGACCGGGTTCATCGAACCGACCGTTCCGATCCTCATGCTCGCCGTTCTGTTCGGACTCTCCACCGACTACGAGGTGTTCCTGCTCTCCCGAGTACGGGAGGAATGGGATCGCCGCGGCGAGAACACCTCGTCGGTGGCCGCGGGCCTTCAGCACACGGGCGGCATCATCACCGCCGCGGCACTGCTGCTGATCGTGGTCGTCGCCGGATTCGCGGCCGGGGGCATCACGATGATCAAGCTGATCGGGGTGGGGATGATCGTGGCGATCGTGGTGGACGCCACCCTGGTCCGCGTGCTGCTCGTGCCGGCCGCCATGCGCCTGCTCGGCCGCTGGAACTGGTGGGCGCCGGGCCCGCTGACCAGAATCTACCGCCGGTACGGCATCCGGGAGTCCGCGTCCGCGTGACCGGGGTCATGCCGCGGTTATCGAGATCGAGCGGCACCGGCACCGTACCGCGTAGAACATGCCTGAGCCCGGCATCGGCTAGGTTGATTGCCGCCGAGCCGTGGGCGTTCGGCGATTGACGGTCCCAGGAAGTCCGGGAGGGGGACGAGATGCTGGCAGGCGGTCCTGGAGACGCTGATCTCGATGAGTTGATCACGCAGGCCGAGCGGGAGGTCGCGGCGCTCGGGCAGCTCCAGCAGCGGTTGACCGGGGTGACCGGCGAGGGGTACGGGCCACGCAACCTCGCACACGCCCGGACCTCGGCCAGCGGACTGCTGGAGGAGCTGTCCATCGACCCGCGGGGCATGCGGTTGAGTTCGCATGAGCTGGCCGAGGAGATCGTCGCGGCGACCAGGGCGGCTGCGACGCAGGCCAGTGAGCGGATCGCCGAGATGTATCGGGAGATCTTCGGCCGGGAGTTGCCGGTCGGCGGGCCCGGTGGCGCGTCCGCCGCGTCCGATCTGGCCCGCGATCCGGAGATCCAGGACGCATTGAACGGGCTGGCCCGGGCACGGTACCAGCTCGGCTGATCACGGGCCGGTGAGAAAGCGGGGCCGCCCGGGAGGCATCCCAGGCGATGGTGATCTCCTTGATGTCCCGGTGCGCCGAGGCTGCCGGTGTCCTGGCTCCAAGGTGCCCGAAGCCCCCGGCTCTGCGCGGACGGTCAGCATCGGTACGGGAGAATGGCCGCGTGACCGTACCCCGCGACATCGTGCTGCTCGGTTCCACCGGGTCGATCGGTACCCAGGCCATCGACATCATCCGTCGTAACCCCGACCGCTTCCGCGCGGTCGCCATCGGTGCCGGCGGCGGCAACGTCGAGCTGCTCGCCGCGCAGGCTCTGGAGTTGGGCGTGGACGCGGTCGGCGTGGCCAGGGCCTCGATGGCCCAGGATCTGCAGCTCGCCTTCTACGCCGAGGCGGCGAAGCGGGGCTATCCGACCGGCGGGTTCCGAATTCCCAAGATTCTGGCCGGGCCGCAGGCGATGACCGAGCTGGCCCAGTGGCCGTGCGAGATCGTGCTCAACGGCGTCGTCGGTTCGCTCGGGCTGGCGCCGACCCTGGCCGCCCTGAGCGCCGGGCGCACCCTCGCGTTGGCGAACAAGGAGTCCCTGGTCGCGGGCGGACCGCTGGTGCGGGCCGCGATCACCCGGCCGGACCAGATCGTTCCGGTCGATTCGGAACACTCCGCCCTCGCCCAGTCCTTGCGCGCCGGCCGGCGCAGCGAGGTACGTCGGCTGGTGGTGACCGCCAGCGGCGGTCCGTTTCGGGGTCGGCGACGCGAGGAGTTGACCGAGGTCACCCCGGAGCAGGCGCTGGCGCACCCCACCTGGAACATGGGCCAGGTGGTCACGATCAACTCGGCGACCATGGTGAACAAGGCCCTCGAGGTCATCGAGGCACACGAGCTGTTCGACGTCCCGTACGCCGACATCGAGGTGGTGGTGCACCCGCAGTCGGTGATCCACTCGATGGTGGAGTTCCTGGACGGGTCGACGATCGCGCAGGCCAGTCCGCCGGATATGCGGCTGCCGATCGCGGTGGCGCTCGGCTGGCCGGAGCGGGTGCCCGAGGCCGCCCCCGCCGTAGACTGGACGAAGGCGCACACCTGGCGGTTCGAGCCGTTGGACGACGAGGCGTTCCCCGCCGTACGTCTGGCTAAGCAGGCGGGCGAGGCCGGGCGGTGCAGGCCGGCGATCTACAACGCCGCCAACGAGGAGTGCGTGGCCGCCTTCGTCGCGGGTCGGCTGCCGTTCCTCGGCATCGTCGACACGCTGCGGCGGGTCCTGGATGAAGCGCCGGACTTCGCCGAACCGGGTACCGTCGAGGACGTTCTCGAAGCAGAGGCGTGGGCGCGCCGCCGAGCGCGTGAGATCATCGCCGGGTCGTGAGGAATAGAGGAGCCTGATGATCGTTCTCGGGGTCGTCCTGTTCGCGCTGGGCATCCTCATCTCGGTCTCGCTGCACGAAGCCGGCCACATGGCGACGGCCAAGGCCTTCGGGATGAAGGTGACCCGGTTCTTCGTCGGATTCGGGCCGACGCTCTGGTCTTTCCGCAAGGGCGAGACCGAGTACGGGGTCAAGGCCATCCCGGCCGGCGGCTTCGTCAAGATCGTCGGGATGACGCCGCAGGACGACGATGTCGACCCGGCCGACGAGCCGCGGGCGATGTGGCGGTTCCCGGTGTGGAAACGCACGATCGTGATGGCCGCGGGCTCGGCGACCCATTTCATCCTGGGTGCGGCCATTCTCTGGGGGCTGTTCGCCTTCGTGCCGCTGCCGGACGCGGAGAAGCTCAACGAGCAGGCGCCGCAGATCGCGACCGTGGCGACGTGTGTGAAGGCGACCTGGGAGTACGATCCGGCGACCGGACGTGACAAGTCCTGCGTCGAGGGGGTGGATCCGCAGAGCCCGGCGGCGAGCATGGGACTGCGGCCCGGTGATGTGATCACCGCGATCGACGGCCGACCGGTGCGCGGGTGGAGCGACCTGACCGACCGAGTACGCGCCGCCGGTGGCGAGACCATCCAGGTGACGTACGAGCGGGACGGCGTCGCCGAGACCCGGTCGGTGACGCTTCCGCTGGTGCAGCGGATCAAGCGATCGGTGGATCCGAACCGGACGCTGGAGAGCATCACCGACGCGGACCTGGAGCGGGTCGGCTTGCTCGGCATCTCACCGGTGGTTCCCGAGAGCACCGCCGGGCCGATCGCCGCTGTCGGGCTGGCAGCCGACCAGACGGTCTTCATGTTCGAGAACACCCTGAAGGCGATCAAGAAGTTCCCGGAGAAGGTGCCGAAGCTGTGGGCGGCCCTGACCGGGGAGGAGCGTGATCCGGAGACCCCGATCAGCATCGTGGGCGCCAGCGTGATCGGCGGCCAGTTGTTCGAGCGGGGGATGTACGCGGAGATCCTCCTGCTGTTGGCCATGCTCAACTTCTTCGTCGGGATCTTCAACATGCTGCCGCTGCTGCCGTTGGACGGCGGCCACATCGCCATCGCCTGGTTCGAGCGGGCGCGGTCCTGGTGCTACGCCCGGCTGGGCAAGGCCGACCCGGGTCGGGTGGACTACTACAAGCTGATGCCCCTCACCTACATGGTGATCTTCATCTTCGGCGGCTTCGCGCTTCTGACCTTGGCCACGGATATCGTCAACCCAATCACCCTCCCCTTCTGAGGTGCCCTGTGACCGCTGTCAGTCTCGGTATGCCCGCTACCCCGCCGCCGCCGCTCGCCAGTCGACGGGTGACACGTCAGCTCATGGTCGGTTCGGTTCCGGTGGGTGGCGGGGCACCGATCTCCGTCCAGTCGATGACCACCACACCGACCGCCGATGTCAACGCGACCCTGCAGCAGATCGCGGAACTGACCGCGGCCGGCTGCCAGATCGTGCGGGTGGCCGTGCCCTCCCAGGACGACGTGGCGGCGCTGCCCGCGATCGCGAAGAAGTCGCCGATCCCGGTGATCGCGGACATTCACTTCCAGCCGAAGTACGTCTTCGCGGCCATCGACGCGGGCTGTGCCGGGGTTCGGGTCAACCCGGGCAACATCAAGAAGTTCGACGACAAGGTCGGCGAGATCGCCAAGGCGGCCGCCGGTGCCGGCGTGCCGATCCGGATCGGGGTCAACGCCGGCTCGCTCGACAAGCGGCTGCTGGCGAAGTACGGCAAGGCCACCGCCGAGGCTCTGGTCGAGTCCGCGCTGTGGGAGTGCTCGCTGTTCGAGGAGCATGGGTTCCGCGACATCAAGATCTCGGTCAAGCACCACGACCCGGTCGTCATGATCCGCGCCTACCGGCTGCTCGCCGAACAGTGTGACTATCCGCTGCACCTCGGCGTCACCGAGGCCGGCCCCGCCTTCCAGGGCACCGTCAAGTCCGCGGTCGCGTTCGGCGCGCTGCTCGCCGAGGGCATCGGGGACACCATCCGGGTCTCACTCTCCGCCCCGCCCGTGGAGGAGGTCAAGGTGGGGACGGCGATCCTGGAAGCGCTCGGCCTGCGGGAGCGGGGACTGGAGATCGTCTCCTGCCCGTCCTGCGGGCGCGCCCAGGTCGACGTCTACAAGCTGGCCGAGGAGGTCCAGGCCGGGCTCGAGGGGCTGCCGGTGCCGCTGCGGGTCGCGGTGATGGGCTGTGTGGTGAACGGCCCCGGAGAGGCACGGGAGGCCGATCTCGGCGTGGCCTCCGGCAACGGCAAGGGCCAGATCTTCGTACGCGGCCAGGTCGTCAAGACGGTGCCCGAGTCGCAGATCGTGGAGACCCTGATCGGCGAGGCTCTCCGGCTGGCGGACGAGATGGGCGCTGAGTTGCCCGAGGAGTTGCGCGCCTTGATGTCGGGCCCGACCGTCACCGTTCACTGACCGGCTGACCCGGCACCTGCGGTTCGGCGGCGCCACGGGTGGTGCCGGACACAGGTGCCCACGATCCGGAACCGATCTCCGGTGGATGCCGACCAACGAGTCGAGGCTGCCACCGGAGGAAGTGATGACAGAGTTGGTGTCCGGTC
>DASVCA010000091.1:0-25275 GCA_036381835.1 Micromonosporaceae bacterium | reverse complement strand
TATGTCGCGCCGTGCCCATCGAGACGCTCGCCAAGACGACCGCCGCGACCGCAACCGCCGCCGCGGTCGGCGCGATCGCCACCAAACCGGCCGGCCGCTGGTATCGGTCGCTGGAAAAACCCCCGTGGCAGCCGCCGGCGGCGGCCTTCCCGGCGGTGTGGACCCCGCTGTACGCGCTGATCGCGTTCTCGGGCGCCCGCGCCCTGGACCGGGCCGAGGGCGACGACCGAGACCGCTTCCGTCGCACCTACGCCGCCAACCTCACGCTCAACACCGCCTGGACGATGCTGTTCTTCCGCGCCCGCCGGCCGGTGTGGGCGCTGGCCGAGATCGTCCTGCTGAACGCGGCCAACCTCGCCCTGTTCCGCCGGACCCGACGCATCGACCGGGTGGCGGCCAACGCGCTGCTGCCGTACCTGGCCTGGACCGGATTCGCCACCGCGCTGAACGCGTCGATCGCCGCCCGAAACCAGGGGCGGGGCCGATCTCGCGGGAACGGCTAGCCGCAGCCGGGAGCCGTGCTGACGGGCTAATGCCGGTCGTAGCGGATCCGGTCCGGCTCGACCCCGAGCTCCATCATCCGCTGCCGCACCGCGACCACCATCTCCCACGGGCCGCTCACATAGACGTCGTGCCCGGCCCAACCGCCGCGCCGGCTCACCGCGTCGACGACCGTGCCCGGCTCGTACGGGTAAGCGTCTTCGTCGGAGACGGTCACCACCAACCGCAGCCACGGGTACCGCTCGGCGTACCCGCGCAACAGCTCCAGGTCATAGAGTTGCCCCTTGGTGCGCGCCCCGACGAACAGCCAGGTGGCCGGCGGATCCGGCCGGTGAGCGATCTCCTGCAGCAGCGCCCGGATCGGAGCCAGCCCGGTGCCGCCGGCGATGAGCAGCTGACCGCGCCCCGACGGCGGGGCCAGCGTCAGCGAGCCGCGGGCCGGAGCCAGCCGCAGTACATCGCCTGGCGCGACCTTGTGCACGAGCACGTCGCTGAGCCGGTTGCCGCCGGTCGCACGGACGTGGAATTCGAGCAGCCCGTCCTCGCTGGGCCGGTTGGCTATCGAATACGAGCGCCAGGTGTGCGGCAGGTATGGGGACTCCACGGTGGCGTACTGCCCGGCCAGGTACGGGTAGGGCTGGGCCGGATGCACCTGCAGTACGGCCAGGTCGGGACCGCGTCGCTCGTGGCCGACCACGGTGGCCTTGACGTACGGCGGCGTGGACGTGTGCTCGGCGGCGCAGTTCATGACGCCGGCGACGAAATCGTACGCCCGCGACCACGCGTGTTCCCACTCCGGACGCCAGGCGGCGCCCGCGCGAATGCGCAACGCTTCGATGAACGCCTCGCCGAACGGCTCATAGTGGACGGTGCGCACCCCGAGCTTGCGGTGCGCCTGTCCGATCTCGTCGAACAGCGCCACCAGCCTGTCCGGCTGGTCCAAGCCGTCCGCCACCTGCCGGAACGACCAGGCCAGTCGGTCCCGCTGCGCGTCGAGCGAATCCGGAAACAGCGCGCGCAGGTGCGGCCGGTCCCGGAACAGCTTCCCATAGAGGTGAGCCAGGGTATCGCCCAGCGGTTCCAGCAGGACCAGGCTCTCCCGCAGGTGCCGCTGATCCGTCAACCGCTGCGGCCAGGTGGCGAGCAGCTCCGCAGCCGACCTGCCCTTTCCAGCGGCTTGGACGCGCCCGATGGTGCGTCGCAGCCGCAGCGCGTGGTGCAGGTCGAGGAGTTCGTGATAGTCGTGGCCACCGTCGGCATCCCGCATCCACGCAGACTAGGGCCGGCCCCCGAATCGTCGATACGGGGCACGGTTCTCTGTGTGGTTGTCCACGGGAACTTTCGGTCAGTTCTGATCGACCACTTCGGTGCCGAGATAGGCGGCCCGCACCTGCGGGTCGGCGGCCAGCTCCGCGGTGGACGCGGCCACCGCGACCACGCCCCGGTCGAGCAGGTAGCCCCGTTCGGCGATCTTGAACGCCACCGCCGCGTTCTGCTCGACGAGCAGCAGCGGCACGCCTCGGGCGCGCAACTCGACCAATGCGGCGGCGACCTGGGCGACCATCAGCGGCGCGAGCCCGAGCGACGGCTCGTCCAGCAGCAGCAGCCGGGGGCGGCTCATCAGCGCCCGGCCGATGGCGAGCATCTGCTGCTCTCCGCCGGAGAGCGTGCCGGCGGGCTGGGAGCGGCGGTCGGCGAGCACCGGGAACAGCGAGTAGACCGTGTCGAAGTCGAGTTCCCGCCGCCGCACGTAGCCGCCGAGGACCAGGTTGTCGGCGACGGACAGGGCCGGGAAGACCCGCCTTCCCTCGGGCACCAGGGCCAGCCCCGCCTTCACCCGCTTCTCCGTCGGCCAGGCGGTGATGTCCTGCCCGTCCCAGACGATCCGGCCACGGGTCGGCCGGATCAGCCCGGCGATCGTCTTGAGCAGGGTGGTCTTCCCGGCGCCGTTGGCGCCGACCACGGTGACCACCTCCCCTTCGGACACGGTCAGTTCGACGCCGTGCAGCGCCTCGATCCGACCGTACCCGGCGACCAGCCCCTCCACGCGCAGCTCAGTCATCGAGTTCCCCCAGATACGCCGCCCGCACCGCGGGATCGGCCGCCACCGCCGCGGGCTCGCCGTCGGCCAGCAGGGCGCCGTGATCGAGAACGACGACCCGTCGGCTCACCGCGAGCACGCTCGCCACGTCGTGCTCGACGAGCAGCACGGTGACCCCGCGCGAGGCGACGTCGGTGAACAGCGCGGTCAGGTCGGCGCTCTCCGCCCGTGACAGTCCGGCCAGCGGCTCGTCGAGCAGCAGCAGTCGGGGGTCGCCGGCGAGCGCCCGGGCCACCTCAAGGCGACGCTGCAGCCCGTACGGGAGGTTGCCGGCTCGTCGGTCGGCGAGGTCGAGTAGACCGACGTCGGCGAGCAACTCGTCGGCCCGGTCCCGGTGTGCCGCCGCGTCCCGGCCGCTGAGCAGGGTGAACAGTCCGACGACCGGTCGTGCGGCGGCGTGAGCGGCGAGCGGGACGAGCACGTTCTCCCGTACGGTCAGCGAGGCGAAGGTCTGCAGGTTCTGGAAGGTGCGGGCGACCCCGAGTCGGGCGATGCGGTCGGCGCGCAGACCGTCGATCCGCTGCCCGTCGAGGGTGACCGTGCCGGCGGTGGGCCGCAATGCCCCGGAGAGCACGTTGAGCACCGTGGTCTTGCCGGCTCCGTTGGGTCCGATGAGTCCGATGACGCCGCCGCTGTCGTGCCGCAGGGTGAGCCCGTCGACCGCGGTGACTCCACCGAAACGCATCACGAGGTCGGAGATCTCGAGCGCGGTCACGGCCGCTCCCCCCGTTGCGATCCGGCCTGCGCGATCTCCCGGGCCGCTTCGGCTGTGCCGGCACCGGCCGCCGCGACGGCGGATGCCGGCTCCCGGGCGGTACCGGCGGTGGACCGCAGCCGGTGGAACAGGTCCGCGAACCCGCCGGCCACGCCGCGGGGCAGGAATAGCAGCACGAGGATCAACGCCGTGCCGTAGGCGACGATCTCGACCTGGCCGCCGGCCTTCTCCGACAGGGCGGGCAGCCACTCCTTGCTGAACCGGACCAGCGACACGACGATGAACGATCCGAGTGCCGCACCCCAGACCGTGCGCATGCCGCCGACCGCGACGACGATCAGCATCTGGATGGACAGCAGCAGGTCGAGGGTGTGCACGTCGATATAGGTGACCCAGTGCGCGTAGAGCGAGCCGGCCACCGCGGCGAGCACCGCGGCGAGCACGAACGCGACCCGCTTGTACCGGGCGATGTCGATGCCGCTGGCGGCGGCGGCGAAGGCGCTGTCCCCCACGGCGGTCAGCGAACGGCCGAGCGACGAGCGCACCACCAGCCCGACGACGAGTGTGGCGAGCAGCAGCGCCGTCGCGGTGAGGTAGTAGTAGTCGACGTCGCCGACCACCTCGACACCGAACAGCGACAGGTACGGGACGCCGGGGATGCCCTCGGATCCGCCGGTGATGGCCAACTGCCGGGCCACGATCGCGAGGACGAGGCCGAGCGCGATGGTGGCCAGGGCGAGGTAGTGGCCGCTGACGCGGAAGATGAACAACCCGAGCAGGTAGGCGCCGCCGCCGGCGAGCGCCGCGCCGACGAGCATCGCCAGCCAGGGGCTCCAGCCGGAGTGGGTGGTGAGGATGGCCGAGGCGTACGCCCCGGTGCCGTAGAAGGCGGCCTGGCCGAGGGAGATCTGGTTGGCGTAGCCGGTCAGGGGGATCAACCCCAGCGCGGCGATGGCCAGGATCGCCATCTGCACCCCGTCGGACATGGTGTAGGGGTGGACGCGGGTGAAGATCCCCGGGATGGCGTAGAGGATCGCCGCGAAGATCGCGTACCCGAGAAGCAGTCGTCTCATACCCGGACCGCCCTCACCGTGCGAAGCAGCCCGGTCGGACGCGCGACCAGCAGCAGGATCAGCACCCCGTAGGCCACCGCGTCCTTGTAGCCGCTGGGCAGGTAGCCGGCCGCGACCGCCTCGGCCACGCCGAGCAGCAGCCCGCCGACCACGGCGCCGGCCGGCGAGTCGAGCCCGCCGATGACCGCGGCGGTGAACCCTTTGAGGCCGAGCGCGATCCCGATGCCGGGGTCGGGGTGCTGGATCGGCGCAAGCGCCACTCCACCGAGTGCGGCGAGCGCCGCGGCGAGCGTGAAGACCAGCAGCGACATGCGGCTGGGTGAGATGCCCATCAGCCGGGCGGCCTCCCGGTCCATGGCCACACCGCGCATCGCCTTGCCGAGGGTGGTCCGGGTGAGGAAGAACCAGACGGCGGCCACGGCGACCGCCGCCGCACCCGCCACCCACAGGTATTGGCGTTCCAGGCTGACCCCGCCGATGCGCAGCACGCCGGGGCTGAACGGTTCGGCGGCCCGGGGTTGGGTGCCGAACGCGACCAGGGTGACGCCTTCGATCACGATCGACGCCCCGATGGTGAGGATGATCAGCCGGTCGGTCGGCTGGTTGCGCGCGGGTGCGATCACCAGCCGGTCCAGCAGGAACCCGACCATGGTGGTGCCGGCCAGGGCGAGCGCCGCGGCCGGCAGCGGGGCGACGCCGCTTTCGGCCAGGATGGCGAAGGTCAGCGCGCCGAGCATCACGAAGTGCCCCTGGGCGAAGTTGATCACCCCGGTGACCTGGAAGACCAGCGCGATGCCGAGCCCGACCAGCGCGTACATCGCGCCGGTGGCGAGCCCGGTCACCACGAACTGGAAGAACTCCGCCATGGCTAACTGCCGGCCGGAACCCAGACGCCGTCCCGCACGACCAGCAGGGCCAACGAGTCCTTGATCACCCCGCCGTGGTTCTCGGTGGAGAACTCGTACCGCCCGGTGACGCCGTCGTAGGCGAGTGTCTCCATCGCGTCGCGGATGGCCTTGCGGTCGGTGCTGCCGGCCTTCTCGATTGCGGCGACGATGAGCCGCAGCGCGTCCGCCGCGTACGGGGCGAAGCCGGAGAAGTTGCCGTACTTGGCGGTGTACTCGTCGAAGAATTCGCGCTGCACCTTCTCGGCCGGGGTGTAGCCGGGGATCTGCGCCCCCGCGAGGATCTTCGGGTGCACCATGAACATGCCCTCGGACTCGGCGCCCGCGCCCTTGATGAACAGTTCGGCGCCGGCGCCCGCGTCGAAGAAGACCTTGCCGGCGAACCCGCTGGTCTTGATGTTCTTCGCCGCGATGGTGGAGCCCGGCGGGATCGCCCACACGACGATCGCGTCCGGCTTCGCCGCGATCAGCTTGGTCACCTGGACGGTGAAGTCCTTGTCCTTGTCGGTGAACTTCTCCTTCGCGACGAGCTCCAGCCGGCCCGCCTTGGCCGCCGCGTCGAAGGCACCGACACCCGCCTGGCCGTACGCGTTGTCCACCGACAGCAGGGCGACCTTCTTGATGTTCTGCCGCTGGAACTCCTCGATCATCGTGTCGACGATGAGCCCGGTGTTGGCCGGCGTCTTGAACACGAACTGCCGCTTGTCGATGGGCGACACGATGGCGTTCGACGAGCCCATGGAGACCAGCGGAACCCCGCGGCTCTCCACGGTGTCCACGACGGACATGGTGGTCGGCGATGAACCGCCGCCGACGATCGCCGCCACCTTGTCGTTGTCGATCATCGACTTGACGACCTGCAGCGACTCGGTGGGATCGCTCTTGTTGTCCCGGATGATCAGGTTGATCTTGTAGGTCTTGTCGCCGACCTTCACGCCTTCGGCGTTGATCCGCTCCGCTTCCAACCGCAGCGCGTTCTGGTACGCCTCACCCTGCACCTGCGCCGGTCCGGACAGCTCGATGCTGACCCCGATCGGGATCTCGTCCTCCGACGTCGACGCGCCCTCCTCGGCGGCGGCGCAGGCGGTGGTCATGAGCGAAGCGGCGAGCACCGCCGCGACTGCGTGTCGACTGCGTCGAGCCATCCATGCCTCCCCAGGCGCAGAAATTTTGAGATCACTTGGTCGGGAGCATGAAACACGTTGATCACGTAGGCGTCAAGACCCGTCACGCACCGGATGGGCCACTGGTAGCTGCCCAATCCGGCCATCGGGCGCTAGGCTCGCAGCCACCCGTACGCTCGACACGCGGGAGGATCCGTGGACAGCACTGTCATCTTCGACCCCGACACCTACGTCGAGCGGGTGCCGCACGCGGAGTTCGCCCGGCTGCGGGAGGCCGCCCCGGTCTCCTGGGTGCCGGAGCCGGCGGTGGACTCGTGGCCGGCCGGCCCGGGCTTCTGGGCGGTGTGGCGGCACGCGGACGTGAAGGCGGTGCTGCGCAACCCGAAGGTGTTCAGCTCATATCTGGGGGCGACCCAGATCCGTGACCCGGCCACCCCGGAGGATCTGGCGTACGTGCGGCGGATGATGCTCAACATGGATCCGCCCGAGCACAGCCGGCTGCGGGGCCTGCTCACCAAGGCGTTCACACCGCGCGCGGTGGCGGCGTTGCAGGACCGCATCGACGCCCGGGCGCGCCAGCTGGTCGCCGCAGTGCCGGACGACGGGTTGACCGACTTCGTCAAGCTCGCCGCCGACCTGCCGCTGTGGACGTTGGCAGACATCCTCGGGGTGCCCGAGTCGGACCGCTACCTCATGTTCGACTGGGCGAACCGGGTGATCGGCTACCAGGATCCGGAGTACCGCAGCAGCAATCTCGCCTCCACGATGACGGCCACCACCCCGATGGCGCAGGCGGCGCTGCGGGTGCGGCCGAAACCGGACGCCGACGGGCGGATGCCCGACCCGCGTACCCGCGACGGCATCCCGGACCTGTACGCGTACGCGCACGAACTCGCCGCCCACAAGCGTCGCCACCCGGGCAACGACGTCATGTCGATCCTGCTGCAGCAGGTCGACGACGAGGGCGGTCGGGTCAGCGTCGAGGAGTTCGAGAACCTGTTCTGGCTGTTCGCGGTGGCCGGCAACGAGACGTTGCGCAACGGCATCCCGGGCGGCTTGGCGGCCCTGCTCGCCCACCCGGACCAGTGGGAGCGGCTGGACAAGGACCGGTCGCTGCTGGACAGCGCGGTCGAGGAGATGCTCCGCTGGTGGACGCCGGTGATCCATTTCCGGCGGACCGCCACCACGGACACCACCCTCGGCGGGGTGGACATCAAGGCCGGCGACAAGGTGGTGGTCTACTTCGCCAGCGCCAACCGGGATCCCCGGGTGTTCCCCGACCCCGACGTGTTCGACATCGGCCGCTTCCCGAACGATCACCTGTCGTTCGGACACGGCCCGCACTTCTGTCTCGGGGCGGCGCTGGGTCGCCACCAGATGCGGGCGATGTTCACGGCGCTGCTGGAACGGTTCTCCGCGGTCGAGCCGGCCGGCGAGCCGGTCCGCCTGCGGTCGAACTTCCAGAACGGTCTCAAACGCCTGCCGGTCCGGTTCACCCTGCGCTGACAACGGTCACCCGTCGTGCGCCGGCACCTGCGCCGGAATCTTTTGGACAGGGGCCGGACGCCAGGCGCGGCCGTTGGCGTAGACGATGCGGAATCCGAGGTACGCCGCGAGCGGCGCCCACTGCGCCGAGCGCAGGCGCCGTTCGGCGGCGTCGATGTGTGCGCCGTTGGCGAGCACGTCGAGCAGTACGGTCTCGAAGGCTGCGGACTCTACCCAGTCGACGACGCGGGTGTAACCGCAGATCATCGCGGCCCCCGTCTCGGTGAGGAACTTCTGCAACCTGGCGTCGGAGGCCCGCAGGACGGAACAGCTCCCGAAGTAGAGCCGTTTGCCCTCGCACCGGCCAGCCATCCAGGTGGCGACGTCGTCGAGGTCGACGGACTCCCGGTCGGTGACGTAGAGCCGGGTGGGCTCGCCGTGCATCGCGAAGAAGCCGACACGGTAGTCGGTGTACTGCTTGAGCAGCCAGCGGTCGAGGTAGTAGTGCAGCTCACGGCCGGTCGCCACGTCCTTATGGATGAACCGGATCCGACCGAGGCGTTCGAGCAGTTCCAGGATCGGCAGCACGGATTCCCGCGCGTTGAGGTCCCGGTGCCACTGACCCTCGACGCAGAACACCCCGCCGCCCTTGGCCACGCGTCCTCCTTCCGTCGCGGTTAGGGATGCTATGGCCTCCGGCGGTGCCCCGGGGATCCTCCGAGCCGTTAATTCCCGTCCGGACAAAAAACCTTCCGACATTTAGGACATAAGGCGAAGACGTAAATATTCCTATTATCCCTGCTCGCCCACCCGGACCAGTGGGAGCAGCTGGACAAGGACCGGTCGCTGTTGGACAGCGCGGTCGAGGAGGTGCTCGAGTCGGCAGTCGGCGCCGGACGCGACCGCGGACTCAGGTCAGGACGCGGAAGGAGATCCCGGCCCGCATGAGCCGCGCGAGCAGCGCCTCGCCCATGGCGATCACCGGGGTGACCTGCCCCGACGTCGGTGGCAGGCCGTCCGACGCCAGGCACATCGCCGATTCGGCGAGCATCTTCGCCGTCTCGTCGTATCCGGGATCCCCGCCGGCCACCTCGGTCACCACCCGCCGGTCGCCGGCCGTACCGACGAACCGCACGGTGAACCATGACCGCGCCCGCCGCTCGGCCGACGGCCCCTGCCCGGGGGCGACCCGGGACATCAGCCACCGGCGGGCCGGTGGGATCCGCACCAACGCCGCCAGGCCGGCGAGCCCGGCCACCCCGGCGAGCACCGTCGGCAGGCGTCCGACCGCCACGAAGTGCCGGTAGCGGAAGTCCGGGCCGTACTCGGGGCAGGCGGCGGCGGAGCGGCGCACGATCAGCGGGTCGATGGTCGGCAGCGGCAACACCCAGGCGTCGAGGTCCGGGCGGCGGGCCGGTCGGCCGGGCACCGCGCGGACCCGCCGGTCGGTCGGACGGGGTTCGGCCGCCCGGCGGGCCCGGGCCGCCGCCTCCGCCTGCCGGCGGCGGGCGAGGGCGGTCAGCGCCGAGTGGTACGTCCCGGCGGAGAAGCCGGCCCCGACCCGGACGAAGCCGTCCACGGTAATCGGCGTGTCCGGGCCGAGCCGCCGTACGGTGAAGTAGACGCCCAGATCGTGCGGGACCGAGTCGAATCCGCAGGCGTGCACCAGCCGCGCGCCGGTGGCGACCGCGCGGTCGTGGTGGCGCAGGTACATCAGGTCCACGAACTCCGGCTCTCCGGCGATGTCTAGATAGTCGGTGCCCGCGTCGGCGCAGGCGGCGACGAGCGGCTCGCCGTACTCGATGAAGGGGCCGACGGTGGTGGCGACCACCCGGCTGCTTTCCGCCAGTCGACGCAGGGAGGCCGGGTCGGTCACGTCGGCGGTGAGCAGCGGCAACCCGGCCGCCGCCGGGTTGAGCTGCGCGAGTCGGTCCCGCAGCGCCACGAGCCGGCCGGCGTCTCGGCCGGCGATCGCCCAACGCAGCGTCGCGGGTGCGTGTCGGGCCAGGTATTCGGCGGTCAGCGCGCCGGTGAAGCCGGTGGCGCCGAACAGGACGACGTCGTACGAGCGGTCTTCGGCCATCAGAGCAGTCTCTCAGCCCGCAGCCCGCCCGGCACATCCTCTTGGCCGGGCGGGCCGGGACCACGGTGGTGACGGGCCGCCCACCCTGGTCGCGGGGGCTCGTCGGCTAACTCGTGGTGATGGCGCCGTTGCTGGAGCGGACGCAGGCGAGGGTGCGGTTGGTGGTGGCGGCGGCCGCGGCCAGGCACTGGCCGAGCACCGCGTGGCCGGCGGCGTTGGGGTGCCACGACTCCTGGCAGGTCTGGAAGTAGGTCACGCAGGTGTTGGCGATCCGCTGGATGTCGAACTTGTCGTAGCCGGACAGGCTGGTCACGAAGACCCCGCTCGGGCCGTCCTGCAGGCGGATGGGGGTGGCGAGGGCGCCGACGGGGCTGGCGTCCATCTCACAGAGCCGGGCACCGTCGAAGGCGCGCTGCACGTTGAGGTACACCAGGTCGGCGTTCGGGAACTCGGCCGCCATCGTGGTGTAGACGGTGTGCACGAGGTTGCCGAGACCGGCGGAGAACCGGTGGCCGGGGGCCAGGCTGGCCCGGTGGACGGGGCAGCCGCCGGTGTAGCGCTCGGAGCCGAGCGCCCGGAACTTGTCGCGGGTGTCGGTGCGCCCGTCCTCGCTGTAGAACTTGTCGGTGAAGTCGAACGGCAGCGGGTTGGTGTAGTCCTGGAAAACGACGCGGTGACGGCCGTCGGCGTCGATCTCGTCGAGGGTGGTGAGCAGTTGGCGGATGGCGGCGATGGTCTCGGCTTGCGCCGCGGCCCACTCGGCCGCGGTGGCCAGGTCGTCGTCCGTGCAGGGATCCTGCTCGACGGGGCCGCCCAGGTACGCCCAGAACTCCCACCAGCCGGTCCAGGCGTCGGCGATGAACCGGTTGGCGCACTCCGAGGCGACGTCGCCGAAGGTGAAGGAGCTGTTGTTGGAGCCGAGACCGACGAGGACCAGGTCGATGTCGTGGGTCTGCGCCACGGCCCGTAGCTGGTCGAGCTGCGCGGCCACCAGCCGCCCGCCGGTCCGGTCGGCGGAGGGGTTGGCGATGTCGTGCGGCTGGCCGCCGGAGCAGGCGAGGTTGAACCGTGCCTGGATGCCCGGCAGGTTCGCCTGGTGGATGGAGGCGTTCGCGGAGCGGTGGCAGAAGAACGCGTTGCTGTTCGGCGCCGACCAGCCGGGGAAGGTCTGCGCGACGCCGTTGATGTCGACGACCGGGACGTAGTCGCCGGCCCCCTCACCGCTGATGAAGCTGTCGCCGATGGCGACCGCGGCGGTCGGCAGACTCGCCGCGGTCGGGGATGAGGTGACGGCGACGGTGAGGGCCGGACCCAGCGCGAGGGCGAGCGCCGCCGCGAGCATTGGGCGACGAGATATGGCCATATCGCTCTCCAGACACATGGAAATGTGAAAGATTTTTGCGATAAGACCACACCGTCGACCTGTCGTCAATGGTCGATCTCCGCTCAGTGCGAACGACCGGCGTCCGGGTCGAGCATCCGATCGACCACGTGTTCGGCGATGGCCAACGAGGACGTCGCCGCCGGCGACGGGGCGTTACGCAACGCGACGACCGATCCCAAGAACTCGATGCAAAAGTCGTCCACGAGCCGCCCGCGCCGGTCGACGGCCTGCGCGCGTACCCCGGCGGCGGCCGGAACCAGGTCGGCGGCGGCCAGCTCGGGCACGTACCGGCGCGCCGCGGCGACGAACCGATGCTTGAACAGGGAGCCGAGCACCTCGCGCAGGCCGGTACGCCAGTGCCGGGCGGCGAGACGCGCGAACCCGGGGTAGAAGACGGTCTCCAGCAGGTCGGGCAGCCGCACCTCACGCCACCGGTATCCCTCCCGGGCCAGGGCGAGGACCGCGTTGGGGCCGACGTCGACGGTGTCGTCGACGCGCCGGGTCAGGTGCACCCCGAGAAACGGGTAGCGCGGATCGGGCACCGGGTAGACCAGGCCGCGCACCAGCGCGGAACGTTGCGGCACCAGCCGGTAGTACTCGCCGCGGAACGGCAGGATGCGCGGCGATCCGTCGCCGCCGGCCAGTCGCGCCAGCCGGTCCACGTGCAGCCCGGCGCAGAGGAGCACCTGCTCGGCCTGTACCGCTGCGCCGTCGGTGGCAAGCACCACCCGGTCGCCGCGTCGGTCGATCCGACGTACCGGGCTGGACAGCCGGATCTCACCGCCGAGCCGCACCACATCGTCGGCCAGGCAGCGGGCGACCTGTCCGAAGTCGACGACCGCGGTACGCGGCGAGAGCAGGGCCGCGCGGCCGCGCACGTGCGGCTCACGCTCCCGCAGCCCCTGCGGCCCGATCAGCTCCACATCGGGTACGCCGTTGGCCAGCGCCCGCGCGTACAGGTCGCGCAGCCGAGACTCCTGGGCGGCGTCGGTCGCGACGATGACCTTGCCCAGTTCGCGGTAGGGGATGCGGTGCTCGGCGGCGTACTCCCGCAGCAGGGCGACGCCCCGCCGGCAGAGTGTCGCCTTCAGCGAGCCCGGCGGGTAGTACACCCCGGCGTGGACGACTCCGCTGTTGTGACCGGTCTGGTGGGCGGCGACCCGCGGCTCCTTCTCGAGTACGAGCACCGGATCGGTCGGGCGGCGTAGGAGCAGTTGGCGGGCGGCCGCCAGCCCGACGATGCCCGCGCCGACCACCACTCGGCGCATGCCTCACCTCCGCCGACCGCGGCCGGGGCGACGTCTCCCGGCCGGTCCGATCGAGTAAAGCAGGCGGAAGCTGTGGCTGGGCGCGGGCATCGCCCGGCTCTCAGAGCGCCGGATCCAGGTAGAGCAGGCAGTTCGGCGAGCCGGGGCCGGGGTTGATGACGACAGGCGAGCAGGTGCCGGTCAGATAATCCGCTACCTGCGCCGGGGTCCAGGTCGGGTACCGCTGGAGGACGCGGGCGGCGCCCCCGGCGACGTGCGGGGCAGACATCGAGGTGCCGCTGAGTGTCCTGGATCCCCCGTCGATCCACGTTGACTGGATGCTCATGCCGGGCGCGAAGATGTCCAGGCAGGAACCGTAGTTGGAGAAGGAGGCGCGGGCGTCGGTGGTCGTCGTGGATCCGACGGTGAGCGCCGCCGGGACGGAAGCCGGCGAGTAGTTGCAGGCGTTGGCGTTGGAGCCGCCGGCCGCCACCGCGTACACCACGCCGTCGGCGATCGAGTTGGCCACCGCGGTGTTGAGGGCGCTGCTGTAGCTGCCGCCGAGGCTCATGTTGGCCACCGCGGGCTTGCCCGCTACATGGTGGTTGGTGACCCAGTCGACCCCGGCGATCACGCCGCTGATGGAGCCGCTGCCGGTGCAGTTGAGTACGCGCACCGCGATGAGCCGCACGTTCTTGGCGACCCCGTAGGTGTAGGAGCCGACGATGCCGGCGACGTGGGTGCCGTGCCCGTTGCAGTCGTCGGCGGGGAGGCTGCCGTCAACGGAGTCGTAGCCGTAGCCGGCCCGCCAACCGAACTCCGGATGGTCGATCTTGATTCCGGTGTCGATGATGTACGCGTCGACCCCGGTGCCGTCGCTAATCCAGCTGTACTTGCCGTCCAGCGGCAGGTTGCGCTGGTCGATGCGGTCCAGGTTCCACGGCGGGTTGTACTGCGTGGCCATCGCGGACACGGTGTGGTCCTGCTCGACGTACGCCACGGCCGGGTGCGCCGCCAGGCGCTTGGCGGCCCGCTCGGGCATGCGTGCCGCGAAGCCGTTGAGCGCCGCGTCGTACACCCGGGTCAGGTGGGCGTCGTAGCGGCCGGCGAGGTCTGCGGCCAGCCGGTTGACCGCGTCCGACCGGGCCGTGGCGGGTCCGGCGACCGCGTCGTCCTTGAATACCACGATGTAGCTGTCCGGGATCGCGGTCGCGCCCCCGGCGTTTCGGATCTCGCCGGCGCTCGGTGCCGCCTGTGCCGGGGTGCCGGCCGCGCCGGCGACTACGGTCAGCACGGTGAGGGTGCCGAGTGCGGCCCGCCAGTGGCGGCGGGTCCGTGGGAGAGCCATCTTCCACTCCTCTCTTTCGCGCGCTCCCCGCGCCGATCAGGGGGAGCACCCCAAAAGAGAAGCGTACATAAATATTTATCAATCCCGATACGTAGGGCCGAAGATCAGTGCGCCGACCGGCGGTCGCGGACAGCCGATCAGGTACGCAGCACGTTGGCGAAGATCAGCCAGGCGAGCAGGGACTTGGCGATCAGGCTGAGCAGGATGTACGTCACCTCGCCGGTCAGGTAGTTCCGCCAGCGCCACACCCGGGCGTATTGCAGAGCCATGGTCACGCCGAAGCCGGCGAACAGCAGAAACTGGATGACGGAGATCGCGTACACGAAGCCCGGCACCTCGGGCGGTTGGGCGATGTAGACCGCGATCGCGACCCACGGCACGAGCCCGGCCAGGGTGCCGAACCAGTAGGCGCTCCAGTCGGCGCCCGGCCCGGGGCGCTGCTGACGCTCCATCAACATGCCGAACAGGATCATCGCGCTGTTCACGCCGAACAGGCCGATGACCGCGGCCAGGTCCCGGATGCCCACGAACAGCCCGATCAGCACGACCATCAGCGAGGCGCTGACCGAGTACTCGATCCACCGGGCGTAGTTGGCGCGCTCGGCGAGCCGTCGCTCGTACCACCGATGCACCCCGGGCGCGGCGACCGTCCAGTGGTCGACGGCGGCGAGAAGCAGGAAGAGCGCGACGGCCGGACCGATCGGGATCCGGAACACCGTCTCCGGTGGCGTGCCGTCCCGGACCGCGACCGGGTCGGCGGTCAGGAACGACGCGGTGACCGGCAGCTCCAGCGCGTTGCTCGCGGCGAGCATGTACGCGGCCTGCGCGGCGAGCGCCGCGCCCACCAGCAGGTTGAACCAGCGCAGCCGCCGGTACCGGGCGGCCGGGCCGGGCGTGCGCGGTACGGTCATATCGACCGAGCCTACCGGGCAAACCGGGCATAAGGTGCAGTATCGGCCGGCCTCGCTACAGGTTCAGCAGGGTGTGCGCGACGAGGAAATAGATGATCAGCCCGGTCGCGTCCACCAGGGTGGTCACCATCGGGGCGGAAACCACCGCCGGGTCGATGCGCAGCCGCTTGGCCAGCATCGGCATCGTCGCCCCCACGGTAGCCGCCCAGGCACAGATCACGATCAACGACAGGCCGACCACCATCGCGATCTCCCCGCCGACGAGCAGGGTGCCGACGACCAGGCCGACGGCGGCGAGCATCGCCCCGAGCACCAGCCCCACCCGCGACTCCCGCCAGATCACCGCGGCCAGGTCGCTACCGCGCAACTCCCCCACCGCAAGTGCGCGCACCGCCGAGGTCGCCGCCTGCGCCCCGGCGTTGCCGCCGGTACCGACCAGCAGCGGAATGAACAACGCCAGCGACGTCACCGCCTCCAGCGTCGACTCGAAGATCTGCAACACGTTGACGGTCAAAACCGACGCGACGATCAACAGCAGCAGCCACGGCGCCCGGGACCGGGCCAGCCGCCACACACTCACCGCCATGTAGTGGCCGGGCCACGGCGCGGCACCCGACTGCCGGGCCACGTCCTCGGTGTCCGCCGCCTCGATGATCTCCACCGCGTCGTCGATGGTGAGCAGCCCGACCAGCCGGTCCTCGCTGTCGACCACCGGCAGGCCGAGCACGTTGGTCTCCCGCATCAGACGGGCGGCATCCTCGGCGGGATCGGTGGCCCGCACCCGCGACGCCTCCCGATCCACCAGGTCGGCGACCGGCGTATCCGCCGGGCTGAGCACCAGCTCCCGCAGTTCGACGACGCCGACCAGCCGTCGGCCGCCGTTGACGACCGGCAGCACGTACACCGTCTCGGCGTGCCGGCCCTTATCCCGTACGATCCGCAACGCCTCGCCCGCGGTGGCGGCCAAGGGCAGCGCGACCGTCTCCGGCGTCATCATCTGCCCGACCGACCGCGGCGGGTAACCGAGCAGTTCGGCGGTCATCTGCCGCTCGTGCGCCGACAGCCCGGCCAACACACGTTTGACGACCTTGGCCGGGGCTTCGGTGAGCATCCGCGCCCGGTCGTCCGGATCCATGTTCTCGACCAGCTCGCGGAACGCCTGATCGCGCAGGCCGAGCAGGATGGACTGCTGGTCGACCGGTTCCAGCTCCTCGAAGACCGCCAACGCCCGGTCCTTGTCCAGCAACCGGAACAGCACCCCGGCCGAGACGCCGTCCATACGAGCGAGCTCGTCGGCGATCACGTGCGGTGGATGGTCGGCGAGCCACCGCTGGATCGCGGTCAGTTCGTTGCGTTCGACCAGTTGGCTCAGCGATTCGGTCATCGGGCCACCCCCGATACGGTGACGTCACCGATGTGCGGGCGGGTGGGGAGAAACGTCTGCGCGCGCAGGGCATTCGTCGACATGGGGGATCCTCGAAGCGGTCGGAATGGCGCGACAGAGGGCCGCCGACGCCGCGGGACACCCCAGATGGGAAGGGCCGATGGTTACGCTGCGTCGACGGCGACGGTACTGGAAGGTTCACCGCTCATCGCGGACCACCTCCATCCGTCACACCAAGACGCTTCCGGGCCACCGCGTACCTTACACCCCGTAGTCAATCTTCCAAAAACGTCGGATGCCCACGCACCCCAAGTAATAGTTGTTTCTGACTAGTCGAAACCGTATAGTCAGAAATGACTAACCACGATACGGAAGCGTGCGATGGCTAAACGACGCAAGGTCAACAACCTGCTGGCACTGGCGGTGCTGTCCTACTTGAGCGGAGGACCGATGCACCCGTACGAAATCAGCCGCACCCTGCGCGAGCGCGATGACGCTCGCAGCATCAAATTCACCCACGGCTCGCTGTACATGGTGGTCGCACAGCTAGCCGAAGCCGGCTTCATCGCTGAACAGGAGACGACGCGAACCGGCCACCGCCCCGAGCGCACCGTGTACGCGATCACCGACGCCGGACGGCGGGAACTACGCGACTGGCTGCGGGAACTGGTCGCCCAGCCGCGACACGAGTACCCGTACTTCGTGGCCGCGCTATCGCTGATCGCCGCACTGCACCCAGACGAGGCGATCGAACTGCTGCGCGAGCGGCTGCACCGACTGGCCGGACAACGAACCGAGATCCGCGACCTCATCGACCGTACCGTCGGCGACGGCGTACATCCGCTCTTCCTCATCGAGGAGGAATACCGGCTAGCCCTACTCGACGCCGAATCCGCATTCGTCGAACGGTTCCTCAATCAGATCACCCACCCCGAGACCGGCTGGGGCCGCCCGTGGGCCGAGCTCCACGCCGCAGCCACCGAACCGGACAGAGGACGCCAATGACCCGAACCGCACTGATCATCGGCGGCGGCATCGCCGGACCGGCGACGGCCATCGCCCTGCGCAAAGCCGGCATCGACCCGGTGGTCTACGAGGCGCACCCCACCCGCGCGCACGACGTCGGCGTATTCCTCATCCTCGCCTCGAACGGCATCGAAGCGCTGCGCGTCATCGACGCCGATAAAGCGGCGCTGGCCGCCGGCTTCCCCACCCCGACGATCACGTTGCGCAGCACCACCGGCAAGCGGCTCGGCGAGACGCCCACCGGCCGGATGCTGCCCGACGGCACAACCAGCCACACGATCCGGCGGGCCGACCTCTACCGGGCGCTGTACGAGGAGGCGCTCGCCCGGGGCGTACGGATCGAGCACGGCAAGCGCCTGGTAGACGCCGAGGAGACCGCCGACGGCGTACGGGCGGTGTTCGCCGACGGCAGCGAGGCGACCGGCGATGTCCTGATCGGCTGCGACGGCGTGCACTCCACCGTCCGGCGGATCATCGACCCCGCGGCCCCCGCCCCGACCTACGCCGGGCTACTCAGCACCGGCGGGTACGCCCACGGCGTCCCGATGCCCACCGAGCCGGGCAGCTGCGAAATGATTTTCGGCCGGCGCGCGTTCTTCGGCCACACCAAGGCCCCGGACGGACAGGTGTGGTGGTTCGCAAACGTGCCGCGCCGCGACGAACCAACCCGCGGCGAAGTGGAATCCGTTGACGGCGAGGACTGGCGCCGGAGGCTGCTGCGGCTGTTCGCCGAGGACGCCGGACCCGCCGTACCGCTCATCCGGGCCACCCGGCAGATTCCGCCGATGACCCCCGTTCACGCCATCCCGCACCTGCCGGTCTGGCACCGCCGACGGATGATCGTGATCGGGGACGCCGCGCACGCGCCCTCCCCGTCGTCCGGACAGGGCGCGTCGCTGTCCATCGAGGACGCCGTGGTGCTCGCCAAGTGTCTGCGCGACTCGCCCGACCCGCAGACGGCATTCGCCCGATTCGAAGCCGCCCGCCGCCCCCGCGTCGAGCGCATCATCAAATGGGCCGCCCGCATCAACCACGGCAAGGCGGCGGGGCCGCTCGCCCGGATGCTGCGCGACGCCGTGCTGCCGACCATCCTCAGGTTCGCCGCCGACGGCAGGACCCAGGCGGAGATCTACGACTACCGCATCGACTGGACGTCGACGGCCTGATCGACGCTCGCCGACTACGCGAACTACGCGTAGTCGGCGAGCGCCTGGGCCCGCGGGCGGAGGATCGGGCGTAGCCGTTCGTCCAGCAGCGACGCGTCGGCCCCGGGCAGGGCGAGCAGCGGCCGACGCAGATAGATGCTCCAGGCGTGCGGCTTCGGGAACGCCGACAGCTGTTCGACGAGGGGCTGCAACTCCAGCCCGCCCGGATACGGCACCAGCCCTTCGATGTGCAGCGTGCAGCCGGAGACGAACGTCCGCCCGGCGATCTCGACCGGCTCGTCCAGCACGCGGGCCGACGACCGGGCAGTCGCCACGCCGATGATCCGCCCGCGGTCGCGGGTCGGGTTGTGCCAGGCACCCCGGGTCGCGTAGAGGAACAGTCGGTCCCCCGCGGCGAGCGCCGCCACCTCGGCCCGCGGTGTGGCGGGGAAAGCCATGCGCTGCTCGCGCAGCACCCACCTGATCGCGTCCCGCTCTCCGAGGATCACCAGGTACGACCGGCTCATGGCGAGCAACCTACCCGGTATCGCCGGCGGCGGGTCACCCTGTATGCGCCCCTGGCGGCACGTCGAACGGCATCGCCGCAGAAATGAAATGCGTTGCCTCGCTCGGGTCGGGCTTCTACCTTGAGTCCGCAGGCTCGACCGTTCGATGAGGAGCCCGTCGCGAGCCGCCCGTCCGCTCCCGGATCGGGCGGCTGTTCTTACGCGAAGGACTGACCGCCCAAACAGGAGGCTAACGACCATGGGCTTCACCATGCTGCCCGGCACCCGGGCACCGGTGCGGGTCTGGACCGACCCGTACGCCATCGAGCCGCAGGCGGCCCAGCAGTTGCGCAACATCGGCCAGCTCCCCTGGGTCGAGGCAGTGGCGGTCATGCCGGACGTGCACTACGGCAAGGGCGCCACGGTCGGCTCGGTGATCGCCATGCGGCAGGCGGTCTCCCCCGCCGCGGTCGGCGTCGACATCGGCTGCGGCATGTCCGCGGTGCGGACCTCGCTGACCGCGGCGGACCTGCCGGACAACCTCGCGCCGCTGCGCAGCGCGATCGAAGCCGCCATCCCGGTCGGGTTCGCCCAGCGCGACTCGGCGATCGATCCACGCCGCATCCGGGGTCTGGAGCAGAGCGGCTGGGACGCGTTCTGGCGGCGGTTCGGCTCCCTGGATGGGAGCGTGGCGAAGCTGGAGACCCGGGCGCAGCGGCAGATGGGCACGCTCGGCGGCGGCAACCACTTCATCGAGGTGTGTGTCGAGCAGGGCGGCCCGGACGACGGCCAGGTGTGGCTGATGCTGCACTCCGGCTCCCGCAACATCGGCAAGGAGCTCGCCGAGCGGCACATGGCGGTCGCCCGGAAGCTGCCGCACAACGCGGACCTGCCGGACCGGGACCTGGCGGTGTTCCTCGCCGGCACGCCGGAGATGGAGGCGTACCGGCGGGATCTGTGGTGGGCGCAGGAGTACGCGCGGCGCAACCGGGCGGTGATGACGGCCCTGCTGTGCGGCGTGATACGGGACCACTTCCCGCAGGTCACCTTCGGCGAGCCGATCTCGTGCCACCACAACTATGTGGCGGAGGAGACCTACGGCGGGGTGGAGCTGCTGGTCACCCGCAAGGGTGCGATTCGGGCCGGGGCGGGCGACCTCGGCATCATCCCCGGATCGATGGGCACCGGCTCGTACATCGTGCGCGGCAAGGGCAACACCGACGCGTACTGTTCGGCGTCGCACGGCGCGGGGCGGCGGATGTCGCGCAGCAAGGCCCGCAAGCTGTTCAGCGCGGCCGATCTCGCCGAACAGACCGCCGGGGTGGAGTGCCGCAAAGATCCGGGTGTGGTCGATGAGATCCCGGCCGCGTACAAGGACATCACGGAGGTGATCGCGCAGCAGGATGACCTGGTCGAGGTGGTCGCCCATCTCAAGCAGGTCGTCTGCGTCAAGGGCTAGCTGGCGCGAGGGATGTCAGCGCCGCAAGACCCGGGTAGAGGATTCGAAAGGCCCGGTACGACAAACGCGCGGTGCGGGATCCTGTCAGCGTGGATCTCGACCCACCGCTCATGGACGCGCCGGAGGTGGCCCGGCGACTCGGCACCGACCCGGAGCGGGGCCTCGACCCGGCCGAGGCGGCCCGCCGACTCGCAGCGAGCGGGCCGAACGAGATCCCGGCCGCTCCCCCGGTGCCCGCCTGGCGCAAGCTACTCGCCCACTTCCGGGATCCGCTGATCTACCTGCTGCTCGCCGCCATCGTGATCTCGCTGGCGGCCTGGCTGGTGGAAGGCGCGGAGGGCCTGCCGATCGACGCGATCGTGATCACCGCGATCGTGATCCTCAACGCCGTACTCGGGTACGTACAGGAGGCCCGGGCGGAGAACGCCGTCGCGGCGCTGCGGAAGCTGACCGCCGCAACCGCCACGGTGATCCGCGGCGGGCGGCAGGTACGGGTGCCGGCCGGCGAGCTCGTGCCCGGCGACCTGCTGGTGCTGTCCGAAGGCGACTCGATCGCCGCCGACGGGCGACTGGTCACCGCGGCCGCGCTGCAGGTGTCGGAGGCGTCGCTGACCGGCGAAAGCGAGCCCGTGGGCAAAGACGTCGCCACCCTCGACAGGCCGGCGGCGCTCGGCGACCAGCTGAACATGGTGTTCAACGGCACGGCCGTCACCCAGGGTGCCGGCCGTGCGGTGGTCACCGCCACCGGCATGGCCACCGAGATGGGGAAGATCGCGCACCTGCTGCGCGAGACGAAGGACGAACCGACACCGCTGCAACGGGAGGTAGGGCGGGTCGGTCGGCTGCTCGGTATCGCGGTCATCGTCATCGCCGCGGTCGTCGTGGCGACGGTCTTCCTCGTCAACGGCGCGGACACCGCGCAGGACATCGTCACCGTCCTTCTGCTCGGTGTCTCCCTCGCGGTCGCGGCGGTTCCCGAAGGTCTGCCGGCGATCCTGTCCGTGGTGCTCGCGATCGGCGTGCAGCGCATGGCGGCCAACCGGGCGATCGTCAAGAAGCTGTCCTCGGTGGAGACGCTCGGCTCCGCCTCGGTGATCTGCTCGGACAAGACCGGCACGCTGACCAGAAGCGAGATGACCGTCGAGCGGGTGGTGACCGCCTCGGGTGAGATCGCGGTGACCGGGGTCGGCTACCGGCCGGAGGGGCGCCTCGAACACGACGGCGCGGAGGTGACCGGCCCGTTGCGGCACGAGGTCGCCCAGGTGTTGGGCGGTGGCAGCCTCGCCAACAACGCGGTACTGCGGCAGCGGGACGACGACTGGGAGGTGCAGGGGGATCCGACGGAGGTGGCGTTCCTGGTCGCCGCCCGCAAACTGGGCGGACACGAGGAGCGGGTGAAACGGTTCACCCGGGTTGACGAGATCCCGTTCACCTCCGACCGCAAGATGATGTCGACCCTGCACAGCGACGCCGAACGGGACGGGCGGATCACCGTTTTCAGCAAGGGCGCCCCGGACGTGCTGTTGAAACGGTGTACGCACCTGCGGGTCGGTGCGGAGATCCAGCCGCTCGACGACGAGCGGCGCGCCCGGGTGCTCGCTGACGTCGACCGGCTGGCCGGCGAGGCGTATCGGACGTTGGCCGTGGCGTGCAAGGAGCTGGATGAGACCCGGCCGCCGCCGGACGGCGAGTCGATCGAGCAGGGTCTGGTCTACGCCGGGCTGGTCGGCATCATCGACCCGCCGCGGCCGGAGGTGGCCGACGCGATCCGGCAGGCACGGCGTGCCGGCATCCGAGTCATGATGATCACCGGCGATCATCCGCGGACCGCCGCACGTATCGCCGAGGAGCTGGGCATCGTCGGGCCGGGCGCGCCGGTGCTGACCGGCACCGACCTGGATACGCTGGGGGCAATCGAGCTCGCCGAGGCCGTACGCCGCACCTCGGTGTACGCGCGCGTCGCGCCCAAACACAAGCTGGACATCATCGACGCCCTGCGGGCCGAGGGTGCGGTCATCGCGATGACCGGTGACGGCGTCAACGACGCCCCGGCGTTGAAGGCCGCCGACATCGGCGTCGCCATGGGCGTCACCGGTACGGAGGTCACCAAGGACGCCGGGAACATCATCCTGGCCGATGACAACTTCGCCACCATCGTCCAGGCGGTACGGCTGGGGCGGGGGATCTTCGACAACATCAAGAAGTTCCTGCGCTACCTGCTGTCGTCGAACATGGGTGAGGTGCTCACCGTCTTCTTCGGCGTCGTCCTCGCCGGGGTGATCGGCCTGGCCGGCGCCGGCGACGGGATCGTGCTGCCGCTGCTGGCCACCCAGATCCTGTGGATCAACCTGCTGACCGACAGCGGGCCGGCGCTGGCGATGGGCCTGGACCCGGAGACCGAGGACGTGATGGGTCGCCCGCCGCGTCCGCCGCACCAGCGGATCATCGACGCCCGCATGTGGGGCGGGGTGCTCCTGGTCGGCCTGGTGATGGCGGCGGCCACGCTGCTCACCATCGACCTGTATCTGCCGGGCGGGCTGGTCGAGGGGGAACAGAGCCTGGAGAACGCCCGTACCGCGGGCTTCACGGTCCTCGTCCTCGCCCAGTTGTTCAACGCGCTGAACGCGCGGTCGGAGAACACCAGCGCGTTGCGGCAGCTGTTCGTCAACCCGTGGCTGTGGGCGGCGATCGCGTTGGCGGTCGTGCTGCAGGTGGCGGTCGTCTACGTACCGCTGCTGAATGCGGCGTTCGGCACCACCCCGCTCAGCCCGTCGCAGTGGCTGATCTGCGTGGCGATGGCCAGTACCGTGCTGTGGGTCAGCGAACTGCGCAAGCTGATCGCCTGGCTGGCCCGGGCCGCGATCACCCGCCGCCGAGCGGACGCGGCCCGGGCATCTGGTTGAGGCGGGTTCGGATCAGCCGCCGAAATCCCGTTACCGGTCAGGATTCAAGAAGCACAGGTCGCCCGGGCGCGCGTAGCGTGCAGTCATCGATACCCGACTCGGCAGGTCACCGGGGGTGGCTCGTCTTGGAGGAGGTCCCGATGAGCAAGTGGATTCGGCAGTTGCACCGTTGGCTGGCCGTCGCCTTCACGGTCGCCGTCATCTCCACCTTCGTTGCCTTGGCGCAGGAGGAGCCCGTTGTCTGGGTTTCCTACGTTCCGCTGTTCCCGCTCGCCCTGCTCCTGTTCACCGGCCTGTACCTGTTCGTGCTGCCGTACACCGCAAAGCGACGTAGCAGGAAGGCCGTCAACTAGACCCCCCCTTGGGTACGACCGCGCCGTCCGCGGCGCCGTCGTACCCAAGGGCCGATTCCGGCGGATCGCGGGGTCAGCGCGTCGAACTTTGGCAGAGGAGGCGGTTGGGCGAGTCTCACCCCCGGAGCCGGGGATGCTGACGCCGGCGATGCTCGCAACGTGGGTGCCGTGGCCGTGACGGTCATCGGTTGACGCCGATCACGCTGTGGCCGGTTAGCCCTCACCATCGGGTGTGGCAGTGTGTAGCCGAAACATCCGAGGCTGTTGACCGGGGAGGCCGCAGTGTCGCGAACGACCGACCACCGCCGCCAGCATTGGGACGCGGTGTACGGGCGGGTCGACACCACACAGGTGAGCTGGTACCAGCGTGAGCCCAGGATTTCTCTCGACCTGATCCGTGCCTCGGGCGTCGGTGCGTTGGACCCGATCGTGGACGTCGGTGGCGGTGCCTCCGCACTCGTTGACCGTCTTCTCGAGGCCGGCCACCGGGACGTGACGGTGTTGGACGTGTCCGCGCGTGCGCTGGCGGCCAGCCGCAGGCGGCTGGACGAACGGGCCGACCAAGTCACCTGGGTCATCGCAGACCTGCTGGACTGGCAGCCCGAACGCCGCTACCGGTTGTGGCACGACCGGGCCGTGTTCCACTTCCTGACCTCACCCGACGACCAGGCGCGCTACCTGTCGGTGGTGGAGAGCGCGCTGCGCTCCGACGGGTACCTGATCATCGGCACATTCGCCGCCGACGGCCCACAGACCTGCTCGGGCCTGCCGACAGCTCGGTATACGCCCGATGATCTCGCGGAACGTTTCCCCGGCTTCACCATGCGGCTTCATCATCGGGAAGAGCACCAGACACCCGGCGGAGCAATCCAGCCGTTCACCTGGGTCCTCTTGTCCACCGACCAGACCTGATGCATTCGAAGCTGACCGGATCAGACGCGGATCTATAGGTCTACGCAACCAGCTATGGCTTTGCCGAGCAATGTGCGGCCAGGCCGGGGTAGTTCGCCCAGACGCTTGCTGTCGACGTCACCCATCGTCCAAGCTCGCCAGGAGCTCGTCCAGGTCGATGCCAGCGGAGGCGAGATTCTCCCTCGGCTGTGCGTCGAGCACGAGATCCAGCGCGTACAGCGTCTTCAGGACGAGTCCGACCTCCGCCGTCTCCTTGCCTGCTTCCAGTCCCGTCAGCCAGCGCCGACTGACCCCTGCCGCGGCGGCAAGAGCCGCCTGGCTCATACCAAGGTCACGACGACGATCTCGGACATAGAGTCCGAGATCCCTACAACTCCCGATCCGCATTGCCGTAGCCCCTTTGCGCACGTACGTGCACATCTGACCCGTTGCGCACGTACATGCACAGTAGCCGAGTTGAGCACGTACCTGCACATCTTCGGCCTTCCCTGCGCCCGCCGATTGCACTGCGAAGGAGCCGAACTCGATTCCGTTCCGTGGCGGGCGATCTGGATCCTTTGACAAATCAGGTCATCTCAGATCAGAAGGCACTTCCTCTTCGTCATGATCTACCACGCGGACCGCCCCCACTGAAAGTGCCGAGGCTAGGTGCTCAGGTCAGATAGTCCTTGATGTGTCCAGCGATAGCAGCAGCCAATCCGGCTGGAACA
>DASVCA010000090.1:0-73154 GCA_036381835.1 Micromonosporaceae bacterium | reverse complement strand
TCGAACTCGGAGAAGATCTTCTCGTACGGCTTGCCGACGATGTTGGCCAGCACGTTGAGCCGGCCCCGGTGGGCCATGCCGATGACCACCTCGTGGAGTTGATGCTCCGCGGCGGCGCGCAGCACCTCGTCCAGCAGCGGGATCAGCGACTCGCCGCCCTCCAGCGAGAACCGCTTCTGCCCGACGTACTTGGTCTGCAGGAACGTCTCGAACGCCTCGGCGTTGTTGAGCCGGTTCAGGATGTGCCGCTGTTGTTCGGACGTGGGCTTCTCGTACTTGCGCTCCACCCGTTCCTGGATCCAGCGGCGCTCCTCCGGATCCTGGATGTGCATGTACTCGATGCCGATCCGCCGGCAGTAGGCGTCGCGCAGCACGCCGAGGATCTCGCGCAGCTTCATCTTCCGCTTGCCGGCGAAGCCGTCCACCGGGAAGTACCGGTCCAGATCCCACAGCGTCAGGCCGTGCTGGAGCACGTCCAGGTCCGGGTGCTTGCGGATCTTGAACTCGAGCGGGTCGGTGTCCGCCATCAGGTGCCCGCGCACCCGGTAGGCGTGGATCAGCTCGATCACCCGCGCGTTCTTGTCGATCTGGCCGTCGCCGTTGACCGCAACGTCCCGCACCCAGCGCACCGGCTCGTACGGGATGCGCAGCGAGGTGAAGATCTCGTCGTAGAAGCCGTGCTGGCCGAGGATCAGCTCGTGCATGCTGCGCAGGAACTCGCCGGACTGCGCGCCCTGGATGATCCGGTGGTCGTAGGTGCTGGTCAGCGTGATGACCTTGCTGATCGCCAGCTCGGCGAGCGCGTCCTCGGACATGCCCGCGTACGGCGCCGGGTACTCCATCGCGCCGACGCCGATGATCGCACCCTGGCCCACCATGAGCCGGGGCTGCGAGTGCACCGTGCCCAGCCCGCCCGGGTTGGTCAGCGAGATGGTGGTGCCCGCGTAGTCGTCCATGGTCAGCTCGTTGCGCCGGGCCCGGCGGACCACGTCCTCGTACGCCTGCCAGAACTGGCGGAAGTCCATCTGCTCGCAGCCCTTGATCGAGGGGACCACGAGGGTGCGGGAGCCGTCCGGCTTGACCAGGTCGATGGCGATGCCGAGGTTGATGTGCGCCGGCTTCAGCACGGCCGGCTTGCCGTCGACGACGGTGTAGGAGGAGTTCATCTCCGGGTGCTCGGCCAACGCTTTGACCAGCGCGTACCCGATGAGGTGGGTGAAGCTGACCTTGCCGCCGCGGCCGCGGGCCAGGTGATTGTTGATCACGATGCGGTTGTCGACCAGCAGTTTCGCCGGCACCGCGCGGACGCTGGTCGCGGTCGGGATGGACAGCGAGGCGTCCATGTTCTGGGCGATCTTCGCCGCGATCCCCCGCAGCACGGCGGGCTTGGCCTCGTCGGCGGTCACGCTGCCGGTGGTGGAAGGTGCCCCGCCCGTGGTGTCGACCCGGGCACTCGGGGCCGCGGCGGGCGCCGGCGTGGCCGTCGGACGGGGGGCCGGTTTGGCCGCCGCCGGCTGCGGGGCGGGGGCCGCTGCGGGACGCGTGGCCGCCTGGCCGTCCGCGCCGGCTACGGCCGGTTCGGGCGCCTTGACGGTCGCCGTGTCGCCCGTGTCCCGCTTAGCCGGTGCGCCCTGCCCGTCCGGACTGGGGCGGTAGTCCACGAAGAAGTCATGCCAGGCAGGATCGACACTGTCGGGGTCGGTGAGGTACCGCTGGTACATCTCCTCGACGATCCACTCGTTCGGGCCGAAGCCCGCCAGGGGATCGTCCTGCGAGGTCTGCTGGGTTGACACGGCTGGAAATCGCCTCTTTCACGGAGTTTTTCTCACGCGGTTCGCCCCCGCGCTGGGGCGGTGTTATAAGACGCCTCTAAGGCTACCTTTTCCAGAATTTGACGCACCGCTACGTCCGGCACATTCGCTCGGCCCGGATCATGCGTGTCGCGGGGGTCGAGGAACCCCCGCGACACGGCTGGGCGGCGGATCAGGCGATGTCGCGCCGCCGCAGGGTGAGGACGCCGATGAGCCCGGCCAGCACCGCGTAGGCGATCAGCACGACGGCACCCACCCACTGCGGTGGGCTCCCCGGCAGTTCGGTACCGGTGATCATCAACTGTGAGGCGATCGACGGCACGATCACCTGCAGTTCGAGGATCCACTCCGCGTCCAGCCACTGCGACAGCAGCAGGAACAGGACCTGTGCCGCGGTGGTCCCGATCAGATAGAGGACCACGGCGATCACGGTGGCGGCGATCTGGCTGCGGATCAGCACCCCGAATCCGACGCCGAGGATCCCCCAGAGGAGGTAGGCGAGGAGGTTCAGCAGGATCGCCTGGACGACCGCCCGATCACCCAGCAGGTGATCGGCTCCCCTGGCGCTGAGGAAGGCCATCGTCACCGGAATGTTGATCGCGGTGGTGATCGCCCAGAGCAGGAAGGCGAAGAGACTCGCGGTGGCGAACTTGGCCACGACCACCGCGGTCCGGCGCGGGGTGGTCAGGAAGGTCACGGTCGCCGTCTGATGGTGGAACTCGTTGGTGACCATGATGATGCCGAGCAGCAGTATGAACAGCAGCCCGAAGTACTGCCCGGACGTGTAGAGGTAGGCAGCCACCAGTTCCGCCTGCGCCGACAGCAACTCGGCCTGCTCCGGCGACACCTTACCGTCCAGCTCCTTGCCGCCGTTGATCAACATGTCCGCGTTGATCGCGTTGAACAGGAGAGCCAGGCCGAGCATCACCATCGCGCCCAGGCCGAACAGCCACCAGACGTTCGTGGTGCGGACCTTGAGGACCTCGCTGCGGATCAGGTTCATCGGATGTCCGCCTTTCCGGCCGTCAGCTGCAGGAAGACCTGCTCCAGGTCGGGTCGCTCGGTGGTCAGTTCGTGCAGCTCGACCCCGGCGGTCAGCGCGGCCCGGCCCACCGTCGGCGCGTCCACCCCGCTGATCAGCAGCACTCCGCCGCCTTGCGGTTCCACGACGGCGTTCTGCGCCTGCAGCGCCTGGGCGAGCTGTTCCGCGTCGGGCGTGGTGACCCGCACCCGGGCCACCTGCGACATCTGCCCGACGACCCGGTCGACCGGGCCTTGGCGGACCAGCTTCCCGGCCGCGATGATCACCACGTCGTCGGCAAGGAGCTGCATCTCCGAGAGGAGATGGCTGGAGACCAGCACGGTTCGACCTTGGTTGGCCAGCCCCTTGAGGAATTCGCGCAGCCAGTGGATGCCCTCCGGGTCGAGCCCGTTGGCCGGTTCGTCGAGCACCAGCACCTGCGGGTCGCCGAGCATCGCCGTGGCGATGCCCAGCCGCTGCCGCATGCCGAGGGAGTAGCCCTTGAACTTGCGGGTCGCCGCCGGGGTGAGTCCGACCAGGTCCAGCACCTCGTCGGCCCGTTGTTTCGGCAACCCGGCCGCGGCGCAGATCACCCGCAGATGGTTTCGGCCGCTGCGTCCCTTGTGCGCGCTGGAGGCCTCCAGCACCGCCCCCACATGGCGGATCGGATCGGGCAGGTCGACGTACCGGTGCCCGCCGAAGGTGGCGGTCCCGGCGGTCGGGGTGACGAGGTTCAGCAGCATGCGCAGGGTGGTCGTCTTGCCGGCGCCGTTGGGACCAAGGAACCCGGTGACTCGGCCGGGTTCGACGGTGAACGATAGCTCGTCCACCGCGCGTACGTTGCGGTACTGCTTGGTCAGGCCGGAAACGACGATCCGACCGTCGTGCGCCGCGGGGCGTGGTTGCCCGTTGGACATCGTTCTCCTCTCTCACGGGCGCCGTAGGCGGCACCGGCACTCAGCCTGCCCGTCGCTGTCAAGGGGGGGCAATCGGGGTCAGCCCGGAGATCGTTGCTTGTTCTGGCGGGATCCGTCGGGCACGGCGGCCGCGGCGAGCCCGGTCTAGATGGCGATCCAGGTGGCGCGGGCGTAACCGAGAGGCTCGCCGCCCGGGCCGTACAGCATCGTCTGCACCTCGGCTTTTCGCCCTTCGCTGCGCACCATCCGGCCGACCACGACGCACCTGTCACCGGGGGCGGGCACCGCGGAGACCGTCGCCGCCATCCGACCGAGCACGTACGGTCGGCCCGGGGTGATGATGGCCCACCCGCCCGGGCAGTCCAGTGCCGCCCAGACGGTCGCCGCCGAGACGTCTTCGGGGACGACGAACGGCGCGGCGGTCCGCCCGTCCGGGAGCACACCGGGGAAGACACCCAGCCCGTCGTCGCGCTTCGGCCCGCAGACGTAGCAGGTGGGGAAGGGGTGATCGGTGAACCCGGGGTACGCCGCGGAGACCTCGACCGCAGCCGCCCAGGGGACCGGGGCGATCGTCACCGTGAACGGGTCGGCCGGCGCGACCTGGCCGATCAGTTCGCCGTCCGGGTCGCGTATCTCGATGCGACCGTCGGTCGTCGCGGTGGTGGTCAGGGGCGCGTCCAGCGGCGGCGGCTTGCGCAGGGTCACCTCGACCGGGCCGGGGCCGGGGTGGGCGGTGGCGAACCGGCCGCAGGTGTAGCCGCCGTTGCCCGTACCGGGCGGCCCGTTGAACCGTGAATCTATGATCATTTCGGTCTCTCTGTTCGCGTGCCAGGGCCCGACGATAATCGCACGGAGTGAACGCCATCGAGTCCCGCCATCCGGGCCCTGGCCGACGTCCTGGCAGCCCGCGGCGGTGACCGGGGCGCCGCAGCGGAGCTGGACCGGGCGCTGCGTTGAGCCGTAGCTCCCAGCGATTCTTCAGGTATGTCACAGGTGCGACGCAGGTCGACGACGGATGATGGCGCCATGACCGCAGCGCGCACCGAGGCACGACTGCTCGTCGTCGAGGACGACCCGAACATCCTGGAACTGCTCACCGCCAGCCTCCGCTTCGCCGGATTCGACGTGCGTACGGTGACCAGCGGCAAGGACGCGTTGACCGTCGCGGCCGAGCACCGCCCGGACCTGGTCGTGCTCGATATCATGCTGCCCGACCTGGATGGCTTCGAGGTGATCCGGCGCATGCGCGAGGGCGGCGAACACGTGCCGGTGATCTTCCTGACGGCCCGGGACGCCACCGACGACAAAATCCGCGGGCTCACTCTGGGCGGAGACGACTACGTCACCAAGCCGTTCAGCCTGGAGGAGTTGACCGCCCGCATCCGGGCGGTACTGCGGCGTACCGCCACCGGGGAGCACCAGCCGTCCCGGCTGACCTTCGCCGATCTGGAGTTGGACGAGGAGACGCACGAGGTGTACCGTGCCGGCCGGCGCGTGCAGCTGTCGCCGACCGAGTTCAAGCTGCTGCGATACCTGATGCTCAACGCCAACCGGGTGCTGTCCAAGGCGCAGATCCTCGACCACGTCTGGAACTACGACTTCCGGGGCGACGACAACATCGTCGAGTCCTACATCTCCTACCTGCGGCGCAAGATCGATAACGTCGAGCCCCGCCTGATCCACACCATCCGGGGGGTCGGGTACGTGCTGCGCAGACCGCCGACATGAGACTGCTGCGCCACGTTCCGCTCAGCATCAAGCTGGTCGCCTCCGTGATGGCGCTGGTCGTCGCCGCGCTGGTGATCATCGGGGTGTCCAGCACCTACTTCCTCCGCGACTACCTGGTCGGCAAGGTCGACGGCGAACTGCGCTCCTACTACCGTCAGCTGACCTCCGCGCTGCCCAGTGGGACGCCGAGCCTGCCCACCGACTATCTGGTGGTCAGCACCGACGGGTCGTACCGTGTTCAAGCCGTCTTCGACCCGCGGTTCCACACCGACGACCTACCCGCACCGCTCGCCGACTACTTCCGGCCGAGTCACTTCGATCAGGACGATCTCGACCGGATCCTGCGGTGGTTCGAGCAGCATTCGGACGGTGAGGCGTTCACCGCCACCGCCGCGGACCGGCGCACCCACTGGCGGATGATCGTCGTCGATCTCGGTGAAGGCCGGTACGTGGCGGTCGGACAGGACCTGTCCGACGTCGAGTTGGCCGTCAGCCGCTTGGTCGTGATCGACGCGCTGGTCGGCACCACCATTCTGATGATCATCGCACTGCTCGGGGTGGCGATCGTCCGGGCGAATCTGCGCACGCTGGTACAGATCGAGCAGACCGCGGCGGCCATCGCCGCCGGTGATCTGACCCGACGGGTTCCCGACCCTGAACCCGACGCGGTCGAGCCCAGGACCGAGTTGGGACGGCTGTCCCGAGCGCTGAACGCGATGCTGGCCCAGATCGAGGCCGCGTTCACCGCCCGTGCCCGATCCGAGGGGGCTGCGCGGGCCGCCGAGTCGGCGGCCCGCGCGGCGGCGGAGGCGGCCCGGGCCTCCGAGCTGCGCGCCCGCCGATCCGAGGAACGGATGCGGCAGTTCGTCGCCGACGCCTCACACGAGTTGCGTACCCCGCTGACCACCATTCGCGGCTTCGCCGAGCTCTACCGGCAGGGTGCCGCCGCCTCGCCGGAGGAGGCCGCTCGCCTGGTCCGGCGCATCGAGGACGAGGCGGCCCGTATGGGGCTGCTGGTCGAGGACCTGCTGCTGCTCGCCCGGCTCGATCGGGAGCGTCCGCTGGAACTCGTACCGGTCGAACTGCCGGTGCTCGCCGCCGACGCGGTGCAGGCCGCCCGCGCGGTGGCCCCGCAGCGTCGGATCACGTTGGAGATCGAGTCGGGCGCAGCAGAGCTGGTGGTGCTCGGCGACGACGCCCGGCTGCGGCAGGTCATCGGCAACCTGATGGCCAACGCCCTCGCCCACACCCCGCCGGAGGCGTCGGTCACGCTGCGGCTTCGGGCCGAGGACGACTGGGCGGTGGTGGAGGTCGCCGACACCGGGCCGGGGTTGACACCCGAGCAGGCGGAGCGGGTCTTCGAGCGGTTCTACCGGGCGGATGTCGCCCGCACCCGCCGTACCGACGGCACCACCGGCACCGGACTGGGGCTGGCGATCGTCGCCGCGCTGGTGGCCGCGCACGGCGGCGACGTCGGGGTCAAGGACACCCCGGGGGGTGGGGCGACGTTCTGGGTACGGCTGCCGCGATCGTCCCGCCCGGAGCCGGACTGAGTGTTCTCAGTAAGTTTTCAGCCCCGAGTCAGTTAGCCCGAAGCGTGGTAAGGCAAGGTGGACGTATGAGCGAGCAGACGCACGTTCCGGAGCAGCCGGGCGTTCCGAAGGGCGAATCCGGGCAGAACATCCCGCAACCACCGGTCACCGCGGCCCCGGACGGCTCGCCGCCGCAGGACACCGCAGTCGAACCGGTGGTGGCCCACCCCCCGGGAGCACCCTCCGAAACGACTGCTCCGCTCTCGCCCGCTTCACCGGCGGCACCCCTGCCACCCGGGCAGCCGCAGCACGGACCTGCCTGGCCCGGGCCGCAGAGCCAACCGCAGCCCGGGCCGGCCCAGGCCGGCGGTGTCGTCCCACCCCTCCCCCCGTACCCGGGCGGCCCACCGTCCTACGGTTGGGCGCCGCAGCCGGCAGGCCCGCAGATGCAGTCCGGGGCGGTCAAGGCGGCCAAGGTGGTCCTCACCGGCGCGATCGCGCTGGTGCTGATGGCGGGTGCCGGGATCGCGGGCGGGGCGATCGCCCTCGGCACCGTCGACGAGCGGTCCGACGGCCCCGCCTACACCGCCGCCCCGGTCATCGAGGCGGCCGACCTGCCGGGAATCGCCGCGTCGGTGCAGGACAGCGTGGTTTCGATCGGTACCGCCGGCGGCGGCGGGTCCGGCGTGGTGCTGACGGCGGACGGCTACATTCTCACCAACAACCACGTCGTCGAGGGGGTGCTCGGCGGGCGATTGCGGGTGGTCTTCGCCGACGGCAAGACCGCCGCCGCGCGGGTGATCGGCACCGACCCCCGTACCGACCTCGCCGTCGTCAAGGCGGCCGGTGTCTCCGGCCTGTCCCCGGCCAGGTTCGGCGACAGCGACGCCATGCGAGTGGGGGACACCGTGCTCGCCATCGGTAGTCCGCTGGGACTGGACGGATCCGTCACCGCCGGGATCATCAGCGCCAAGAACCGCACCATCCGGGCCGGCGGGCCAGGGCCGATGCAGGGCGGGGCGTCCATCGCCGGTCTGCTGCAGACCGACGCTCCGATCAACCCCGGGAACTCGGGCGGGGCGTTGGTCAACACGCGCGGTGAGGTGATCGGCATCAACACCGCCATCGCCACCGACGGGCAGGGCACCGGCAATATCGGGCTCGGCTTCGCGATTCCCAGCAACAAGGCCAAGGCGGTCGCGGACGCCCTGATGAAGGGTGAGAAGATCAGCCACCCGACCCTCGGCGTGTCGATCACCGATGCGGAAGGGGGCGGGGCCCTGGTCGGCAGCGTGGTCCCGGGCAGCCCCGCGGACCAGGCCGGCATCCGGCAGGGCGATGTGATCATCCGCTTCGGGGACAAGGTGATCAAGGATGCGGACGGATTGGTCACGGCAGTCCAGTCCGGGAAGGTCGGCGACCGGGTCCAGGTGAGCTACAAACGAAATGACGTGGAGATGACGGCAACCGTGACGCTCGCGGAAGCGTCATAGGTAGAAGCGGTACTCCGCCGCGGGGGTGAAACCCTCATCTCCTCCCCAGGAGCGGCGGGCGGCGAGGCCTTCGGGGGTTGGTCTCGTCGCCCGCCGCTCTCTCCGTTTCCGCGACAGCCGCGCCGGGTAAGCGCAAACTCACCCTGGTTTGCCCGAATAGGGGATGCCACCGGAACCGGAACGGGGAGGGAAGCGATGGCGAACCCACCGGTCGCTCGAATCGACCAGGAGATCCAGCGCGACGTGCTGGACGAACTGGCCTGGGATGCCCGGGTGCAACCCAACGACATCGGCGTGACGGTCTCCGACGGAGTGGTGACCCTGACCGGTTGGGTGGACAGTTACGCCCGTAAGTGGGCGGCCGAGCGCAGCGCCCACCGGGTCCGAGGGGTGCGCGCCGTGGCCAACGACATCGAGGTACGGCTCACCGGGGCGGCGGAGCGCACCGATGCGGAGATCGCGTTGGCGGTGAGCCGGGCGCTGGAGTGGGACTCCTTCGTGCCGTCGGAGCGGTTGGACGTGACGGTGGCGAACGGCTGGGTGCTGCTGCGCGGCGAAGTCGAGTGGCAGTACCAGAAGCGGGCCGCGGAACGCAACGCCCGGCGGATGACCGGAGTTCGCGGCGTCACCAACCTGATCTCCGTGCGCCCGCACACCCCGCCTTCCCACCGTGACCTCTCCCGCCGGATCCGGGACGCGCTGGTCCGTACGGCGGAGACGGACGCGCAACTGATCGACGTCGAGGTGGTGGGGGATCGGGTCGTCCTCACCGGTGCGGTGCGGTCCCGACTGGAGCGGGACGAGGCAGAGCGGGTGGCCTGGTCGGCTCCGGGCATCGGCGAGGTGGAGAACCGGCTGACCGTGGCGTTCTGAATCGACGACCGTAAGTCGCGCGAGGTTTATCCCGTGGGTGGACCGGGAATTCGACCACGGGCCGGGCCGCGGAGTCCCGGACCGAAACGTGGGAGGCCGTAGATGAGTCAGCCGCCGCCCGAACCGCCGCGACCCCTGCGTATCGCGATGGTGGTGCCCCCGTGGTACGAGCTGCCGCCACACGGTTACGGGGGGCTGGAACACGTCTGTTCGGCCCTGATCGACGCCTTGGTCGCGCGCGGCCATCAGGTGACCCTGCTCGGTGCCGGTACCCGGACGGGCACTTCGGCCACCGCGTTCGTCTCCACCAGCCGGGAATTGCAGCATGCGCGGCTCGGCCAGACCATCCCCGAGCTGGCGCACCTCGCCCGCGCCGACCGGATCATCGCCGAGGGCGATTTCGACATCGTGCACGACCACACCACGGCAGGCCCGTTGCTCGCGCCACGGCGACGGGTGCCGACGGTGGTGACCGTGCACGGCCGGCCCGTCGGCGAGCTCGGTGATCTGCTGGCCGACGTCGATCCCCTGGTGGGGCTGGTGGCGATCTCTACCGCGCAATGTCGGATCGCGCCGCAGTTGCCCTGGGCGGCGGTCGTCCACCACGGACTGCCCGCGGACGATATGACGACGGATCCGACCCGGGGCGAGGGGCCGGTCCTGTGGTTGGCCCGGTTCACCCCCGACAAGGGGCCGGATCTCGCGATCCAAGCCTGCCGGGCCGCCGGCCTGCCGCTGGTGCTGGCGGGCAAGGCCAACGAGGTGAGCGAGCAACGGTATCTGCGCGAGGTGATCGAGCCGATGCTCGGGCCGGATGTCACCCTGCTGCGCAACGCCGCCCGCGATCACACCATGGCGCTGCTGCGGGACGCCCGGTGTCTGATCATGCCGATCCGGTGGGAGGAGCCGTTCGGGATGGTCATGCTGGAGGCCATGGCCGCGGGCACGCCGGTGGTCGCGCTCCGGCGTGGCGCCGTGCCCGAGTTGGTGGCGCACGGTCGCACCGGGCTGGTCTGCGATGATCCCGATGAGCTGCCCGAAGCGCTGCGGAACGTGGCGGCGATCGACCCGCGTGAGTGTGTGCGGCACGTGCGGGAACGGTTCTCGGCGGAGCGGATGGCCGAGGGGTACGAGCGTGTGTACCGCCGGTGGGCGACCGACCGGTCGGCGACGCCGACCGCGGAGGGGCTGCTCCCCTCCGGCGCTTGGTGACCGTGCGGGGACCAGGTTGTGGCGAGGTCGGTCGTATGGTGCTTGCGTGGACCAGATCAGCGTGGTGACGACGGTCGTCGACGACCGTGCTGCGGCCGACCGGCTGGCGGCGGAGGCCGTGGAGCGCCGGCTGGCGGCGTGTGCTCAGGTCGGCGGCCAGGTCGAGAGCACCTACTGGTGGCAGGCGGTGCGGGAGACGGCGACCGAGTGGTCGGTGCAGTTCAAGACCGCTCCGGACCGGGTGGCGGCGCTGGTGGAGCAGGTACGCGCGCAGCACCCCTACGAAGTGCCGGAGATCCTGGTCGCCACCGTGGACAGCGGGAATCCGGACTATGCCGCCTGGGTCGTCGAGCAGACTCGGGTGTAGCCCGTCGGTGGGGCGGTGCCGACTGCGCCGCCCCACCGACGGTATGCGGGTTGCCCGGAGGTGGTCAGCTGGACAAGGGGGCGTCCAGCATGCCCTCCGGCGCCTCCATGATCTCGCTGGCCGGCGGCGCTTTGATGTCCACCGGTGCCCCGAAGTCGGAGTAGGTGGTCGTCATCTTCCCGAGCTTCGGATCGATGGCGCTCATGTCGATGACCATCTCCACCAGTCGGCCCTGGTCATCGACCTTCGCCGTGAACGGGACGGCGCTGGCCTTGTCGCCGAGGGCCTTCACCGTTTCCTCGTCCACCGTCTCCTTGGTCTTGGTCAGATCGATGGTGCCCTTGAAACCGCGGTCGCCGTCCCGCTCCACGGTGATCAGACCCGCGGACAGGTCCCCGAACCTGGTCGGATCGTCGGACTTCAGCCGGCCGAGAATGCTCTCGCTGTTAGCGCTCGACCCGGTGAGGTGCATCCACTTGTCGGGCATCATCGGCATGCCGGCCAGCTTCACGTAGGCGTCGTCGCCGATCACGATCGCATCGATCTTGAACTCGCCCTCTTCGTCCGAGAAGTCGAGGGTCAGGGACGACTTCTTCCCGGCGGGATCGATGACGCCCGTTGCCGTAACGCCATCGGTGAGCGTCATCTGCATCTTGAAGGTGTCTTCACCGAGCTTCTTTCCCGCCGCGGTGAGCGCTTCCAGCGCACTCTGCTGCGACGCCGAGTCGGCCGCCTTGTCCGACGACGAGCCGTTGCCGCCGGCGTCGGTGCCGCAACCACCGACGCCAACCAGCAGCGCTGTGGCAAGGCCCAGCCCGGCGAGCGCCAACCGTCGAATCCTCACTACTTGTTCTCCTCCCCGTGGGAAACCCGGGTCAATCAGACTTTTTCAACCCGCGGTCAGCCTAGTATCCGGGTGCGACAGTCATAGGATGCGGGCCGTATCGGCGGCCGTGTGCGCTAAGGTCTGGCCATGTCAGAGGTGCTCGACGCGGCCGCGGTGCGCGACGGGCTCGCCGGGTTGCCGGAGTGGTCCGGTGACGCGGCCGCCATCACCCGCACCGTCGAACTGCCCAGTTTCCTCGAAGCGATATCCGCGGTGGACCGGGTCGCGGTGGTCGCCGAGGAACTCGGCCATCATCCCGACATCGACATCCGGTACCGCACGTTGACCTTCCGTTGCAGCACCCACTCGGCGGGCGGAGTCACCCCACGGGACCTGCTGCTGGCCCGCCGGATCGACGAGATTCTCCGGGAACCGGTGTGAGATTCGAGATCAGTAAAGTCCTCGACGCCATCGAGAGCCGGGTCACCGTCGATCCCGCCCTCGCCCGCGCCGTGGTCGACCTGGCCGAGGTGGTCCGGTACGTCGACCTCGACGGCGGCCGGCCGGCGAGCCTGCTCCGCCTCGGCATGGTCATCGACGCGCTCGGCCGACAGCTCGAAGAAGAGGGCGTGGCGGTCTACGCGGTCGTGCATCGAGGCCTGCTCTCCGACGCCGATCTGACCTCCAACGAGCGCATGGTGATACGCCGGTGGGCCGACGACGGGCTGGTGGAGGTGCTGCCCGATCCGGGCGATCGGGTTCTCGAGGTGGCCGATCTGCTCGGCCTGCCCGTGCTCAGCCGGTTCCGCTTCGCCAATCTCCGCGATCGCTATCCCTGGCTGCGCCAGCCGGGCCGGCTGCTCGCCCCGGCACCCGCACCCGGCGGTACCACCCTGATGTCCGCCGACCACGCGGGCGGGGTACCGACAGCGGGTGACCCGTCTCCCGCAGGTGTCCGCCTGCTCTCCCGGATCTGGCGCTGCCCCGAGCCGGGCTGCGCCCTGTTCGGCGGTGGCGGAGGCGGTGGGGCGTTCGCCGATCTCGCCCGGGTTGATCGTGACCCGAGCGACCAGCCGCCCCCGACGTTGCGGACCGGAGCCCCCACCTGCCCGAGACACGACCAGCCGCTACGGGACGTCGGGCCCCGCCCGGCGGCGCAGGTGCTGGCGGCGCGGGTGGACGGCAAGGTTCGTCGCCGATTCGCGGTCCGCAGCGACCGGCCCGTGGTCGTGGGCCGGGCACCCGAGGACGGCATCATGCTCGGGCAGTGGCTCTCCGACGAGGCCCGACGCTGGGTCAGCCGAGACCACCTGCGTTTCGAGCTGCGCGGCCGTGACCTCATCGTGCAGGACATCAGCACCAACGGGTCGGGTATCCGACCGGGTGGTTCGATGGCGGAGTCCGACCGTCTGCCCCTTGCCCGCCGGCAGACCCGGGTGCTCGCGCCCGGGGACATCGTCGAGCTCTACCCCGGGGTGCAGGTGGGGCACGCACGCAACTGGAGCCGGGGCGGGGTCAGCAACCCGGCCTCCGTACTGGCCGACGCGCCGACCATGGCGATGCGGGCCGTCCCGCGATCTTGACGATCCGCGTACGGCGACCGGCGGGCCGCCTCAGACCGACCGGCCCGAGACGGCCCCCCTCGGCCGGGCGGCTCAGCGGAGAATCGCCGCCAGCCGATCCACCGCGAAGTCGATCTCCTCGCGGGTCACCACCAGCGGGGGCGCGAGCCGGATCGTGGAGCCGTGCGTGTCCTTCGCCAGCACGCCCCCCCGCTCAGCCAGCCGCTCGCACGCCTGCCGGCCGGTCATCAGCGCCGGATCGATGTCGATGCCGGCCCACAGGCCCCGGCCGCGGACCGCCACCAGACCGCTGCCGACCAGTTCCCGTAGCGACTCGTGCAGCTGCACGCCCAGCTCCGCGGAGCGCTGCTGGAACTCGCCGGTAGCCAGCAGCCGGACCACCTCGACGCCCACCGCGCAGGCCAGCGGGTTGCCGCCGAACGTCGAACCGTGCTGTCCGGGACGGAGCACGCCGAGCACGTCGGCGTCCGCCACCACCGCCGACACCGGCACGATGCCGCCGCCGAGCGCCTTGCCCAGCACGTACATGTCGGGGGTGACCCCTTCGTGGTCACAGGCGAAGGTGGTGCCGGTGCGACCCAGGCCCGACTGGATCTCGTCGGCGATGAACAGCACGTCCCGCTCGGTGCAGATTCGTCGGACCCCGGCCAGGTAGCCGTCCGGCGGCACGATCACGCCCTGCTCGCCCTGGATCGGCTCCAGCAGCACGGCGACGGTGGTCTCGTCGATCGCGGCGGTGAGCGCCGCCAGGTCCCCGTACGGGACGATCCGGAAGCCCGGCGTGTACGGCCCGAAGTCGTCGCGGGCATCCGGGTCGGTGGAGAAGCTGACGATGGTCGTGGTACGGCCGTGGAAGTTGCCTTCGGCCACCACGATGGTGGCCCGGTCGTCCGGAACCCCCTTGACCCGATAGCCCCACTTGCGGGCCACCTTGATCGCGGTCTCCACCGCCTCCGCGCCGGTGTTCATGGGCAGCACCATGTCCTTGCCGCACAGTTCGGCGAGTTCGCGGCAGAAGACGGCGAACTGGTCGTGCAGGAAGGCCCGGCTGGTCAGGGTGAGCCGGTCGAGTTGGGCGTGCGCGGCGGCGATCAGCTTCGGGTGCCGGTGGCCGAAGTTCAGCGCGGAGTACCCGGCGAGGCAGTCGAGGTATCGGCGGCCGTCGACGTCGGTGACCCAGGCGCCCGTCGCCTCCGCGATGACCACCGGGAGCGGGTGGTAGTTGTGCGCCGTCCACCGCTCGGCTTCCCGTACCGCATCCGGCGTACGCAGCGTGTCGTCGACTATCAACTGACTACTCCTTCTCCCGAATGACCAGGGTGCAGCACTTGGGCCCGCCGCCGGCCTTGCGCAGCTCGGACAGATCGATGCCGATCGGGTTATAGCCACGTTCGCGCAGCGCCGCGGCGAACCCGGTGGCCTGTGCCGCAAGAACGACGTTGTGACCGTCGCTGACCGCGTTCAACCCGAGCACCTCGGCGTCGGCGGGGCGGGCCAGGACCGCGTCCGGGAACAGCCGGCGCAACACCGCCTGACTGCCCGGGGAGAACGCGGAAGGCAGGTACGCGATGTTGTGCTCATCCAGCACGCACAGCGCGGTGTCGAGGTGGTAGAAGCGGGGGTCGACCAGTTGCAGCGTGATCACCGGCCGCCCGAAGACCTCCTGGACGTGGGCGTGTTCGGCGTGCGCGGTGCGGAAGCCGGTACCGGCGAGGATGAACCCGCCGGCGAGCAGGATGTCTCCTTCGCCCTCGTTGGTGTGCTTCGGGTCGTGCACCTCGAAGCCCGCGCGTTCGAACCAGGCCCGGAACGCGGGTGCCTCGTCCGCCCGCTGCGGGTCGCGGAACTGCACCGTCAGCACCCGCCCGTCGATCACCGTCGCGCCGTTGGCGGCGAACACCATGTCGGGTAGCCCGGGCAGCGGTTGGATCTCCTCGACGGTGTGTCCGAGATCCAGGTAGGTCTGGCGCAGCGTCTCCCACTGCCGGATGGCCCGTTCGACGTCAACCGGCGCGGAGGGGTCCATCCAAGGGTTGATGGCGTACTCGACGGCGAAGTGGGTCGGCCGGCACATCAGATAGCGGCGGCGAGCGTACGACGTCATTGCTCCCCTCCCGAGTCAGCCCCGTCGGGTCGACGGGGTAATGCGAAAACGCCCGAGGCATCGCTCGGGCGACATGGCAACGTTAGGTGGGGGTGCTCTGCAGCATCCACCGGCGATTCTTGCGTCTTGCGTCGAATTGTTGCGCGGTGAGCCGGAGTTAGTCGGGATTCATTGCGTCTCGGCTTGGTGCCGGGGGCCGATCTTCGGTGCAGTCGCAGCGTCGGCGGAAGACATGACGGGGGGGTGGCGCACCGCCACCCCCCGGGGAAAGAACTGAACCGCTCGGGGTGAACCACGCCGCGAGCGGGAATGGAGTAGGACTCCAGTGCGGATACTACCGCAACGACCCCAAACCAGTCACAAGGCGTGACGTTGACCGGCTCACAGATCGCGTCGACGCTTCGCCCGCCGGTGCTGCTCCTGCGAGATCCGGCGGTGGTCCGCCTGCTCCCCGGCCCGTTCCGCCTCGGCGCGTTCCGCGATCGTATGCTCGGCGGCCCGCAGCGTCGCCGGATCTACCTGACCGCGTTCGTCCCGGTTCTCCGCCACGGCACCTCCCCGGACCCGACCGCTTCAGGGGGTACCCCGTCGCGGGGCCGCCACACCGCCACCCCGCCGCGGCCGGGCTACCCTGGCCGGGTGCCCGAAGGACACACGATTCATCGCCTGGCCGTACGGCACCGTCGACTGTTCGCCGGCGACAAGGTGGCCGCGAGCAGCCCTCAGGGGCGGTTCGCGGCGGGCGCGGTCGTGCTGTCCGGTGCCGTCCTGGAAGACACCGAAGCGTACGGCAAGCATCTGCTGCACCACTACGGCAACGGGTTGTCCCTGCACGTCCACCTCGGCCTGTACGGGCGGTTCACCGACGGGGAAGGGGAACCGCCGCCGCCCCACGGCCAGATACGACTGCGGTTGACCTCCGACCGCCACTGGCTCGACCTGCGCGGCCCGGCTGCCTGCGAGGTCTTCGAACCATCCGACGTCGAGCGGTTACGGGCCCGGCTGGGTGCCGACCCGCTGCGCGACGATGCCGATCCCGACGTCGCGTATCGGCGGATCCGGCGCAGCTCGGCGCCGCTCGCCGCGCTGTTGCTCGACCAGTCCGTGGTAGCCGGCGCCGGCCTGATCTTCGTGACCGAGGTGCTTTTCCGCGCCGGGCTGGCACCGTCCACGCCGGGCCGGCGGCTCTCCGAGGAGCTCTGGCAGGCGGTCTGGGCCGATCTGCGCGCGCTGATGCGGCTGGCGGTGACCACCGGACGGATCGACACCGTTCGCGAACACCACCTGCCGGAGGCGATGGGCCGCCCGCCCCGGGTCGATCGTCACGGGGGAGAGGTCTACGTCTACCGGCGCGCGGGGCAGCCCTGTCACGTCTGCGGAGACCCGGTCCGCCGCGCCGAGCTGGCCGGTCGCAACAGCTACTGGTGCCCGACCTGTCAGCCCGGCGACCACTGAGGTCGCAGTTGGACCCCCGGGGCTATGAACCGTATCCGGGGCGGCGGTAGCGTTACGCCACACGACGCCCCGCCGAACCACCGGCGGACGGGGGCGCAGCTGTACGGAGGACCTGGCATGTCTATCAGCGAACAGCTGTTCGCACCGCGTGACGATATCTCGCGCCCGAACTTCGAACTCACCCTGCGCGGATACGACAAGCAGCAGGTGAACAACTACGTCGAACAGGTCGAACACCAGATCTCGACGTTGACCGTCGAACGCGATCGGGCGTACAGCCAGCTTCGGGACCTCACCGTGCAGTTGCAGCAGCTGCAGGCGGAGGTGGCCGAGCTGCGCCAGCAGCCGGCGAAGGTGGATCGGGCATCCTTCCGTGATCTGGGTCCGATGGTCGATCAGATCCTGGAACTCGCTGAGAAGCAGGCCGAGGTGATCGTCAACGACGCCGCCGAGCGGGGTGCCCAGCTCCAGGCCGAGGCGGAGAAGGCGCTCGCCGACGCTCAGGAGCATGCGGCCCAGGCGTTGCGCGATCTGGAGGCCGAGATCTCGGCGCGGCGCGCGGCGGCGGAACAGGACCTCTCCGAACAGCGGGCCGCCGTCGAGCGGGAACTGACCCACCAGCGCACGATTGCCGAGCAGAAGGCCGCTTCCTTGATCGCCGAGGCGCAGCAGTACGCGAGCGATGTGCGCCAGCGTGCCGAGGATCAAGCCGCCCTCCATCAGCAGCAGCTCAACATCGTGGTGCAGGAGATCCAGGAACAGCAGCAGGTGCTGGCGCAGGTGCAGGCTGACCTGGACAGCACTCAGCAGCGGCTGGTGCAGACGCAGCAGGAGGTGGCGGCCGCCGATCATGAGGTCAGCCAGCTGCGCCAGCGACTCGAAGAGACCCGCCGGGAGTTGGCCGCCGAACTTCAGCGTCTCGACGAGGCGCGGCGTGCCGCGGATTCCGCGGAGCGGCACGCCAAGGAGGTACGGGCGCGGGTGCAGCGCGAGGCGAAGCGGGTGGCAGACCTGGCCGCGGCAGCGGTGCTGGCGGCCGCCTCGGCCGGAGGGCAGACCGCCGAGTACCCGATCATCCGCCCGGGCGGCGTCCCGGCCGGTGACGAGGTGATGGCGCGGCCGGTGCGGCAGGACGGCGAACACGCCCCCGCGCAGGTCAACGAGTACGCGCCACAGCCCGACGGTGAGCCGACCCGGTTCTTCGAGCCGGTGCCGCAGCAGGGCGGCGAGCCCACGATGCAGCTGGGCGGGGAGCCCACGATGCAGTTGGGTGGCGAACCCACGGTTCAGCTGGACGGTGAACCGACCATGCAGCTGAACGGCGAGCCGACCATGCAGTTCGGCGGCGAGCGCGCCCTGCACTCGGAGGGCGATCAGCCGATGGCCGGGCAGGCGGACGGCCGTGGCCCGGGCGGAGCCTGACGCCCGCGGTCAGGGTCTCAGGTCAGCGTGCAGGGTGTCGGCGGCGTGACGGGCGGCGATCAGCACCGGATCCCAGACCGGGCCGAACGGAGGTGCGTAGCCCAGATCGAGGTTGATCATCTCTGCCACGGTCATCCCGTTCCATAGCGCGACCGCGAGCGCGTCGACGCGTTTGGCCGCGTCGGGCCCGCCCACGATCTGGGCCCCGAGCAGTCGGCCGGTGCGTCGTTCGGCGATCAGCTTGACGGTGATCCGCGCGGCCCCCGCCAGGTAGCCGGCACGGTTCGTCGATTCGGTGACCGCTGTCACGTACTCGAATCCGGCGGCGGTCGCATCGGCCTCCCGCAGCCCGGTGCGGCCCACCTGCAGGCCGCAGACCTCGGTGACCGCGGTGCCGATCACGCCCGGGAAGGTGGCGTACCCGCCGCCGATGTTGATGCCCACCGTACGGCCCTGCTTGTTGGCGTGGGTGCCCAGCGGCACGTTCACCGGTCGCCCGGTGATCCGGTGGGTCGTCTCCACGCAGTCACCGGCCGCCCACACCCCCGGCACGCCGACCACTCGCATCCGCAGGTCGACCCGAACCCCGCCGGTCACCCCGAGCGGTAGCCCGGCATCGGCTGCGAGGCCGGTGTTGGGCCGGGTGCCGGTGCCGAGGACCACCAGGTCCGCCGGGAACACGCCGGCGTCGGTCTGTACCGCGCTCACCCGGCCGCCCGTGCTGTGCAGCCCGGTGACCGTCACCCCGGTACGGACGTCGATGCCGAGGTCGACCATGGCGGCGCGCAGCCGAGCCCCCATGTCGGGGTCGATCGTGGACAGCGGTTGCGGTCCCTGCTCGATCAGGGTGACCGGCAGGTGCCGGCGGCTCAGCGCCTCGGCCATCTCCACCCCGATGTAGCCGCCACCGACCACCACCGCGTGACGTGGGCGCGGCTCGCGGTCCAGCCGGTCCCGCACCGCCCGGCCGTCGTCGAGGGTCTGCACGCCGAAGACGCCGGCCACCGCGTCGGTTGCCCAGTCGGGTCGCAGCGGGGTCCCGCCGGTCGCGTACACCAACTGGTCGAACCCCTCCCGCACATCGTCGCCGCCGGGCCTTCGGACGAGCACCTCGCGCCGGTGCAGATCGATCGCGGTGACCTCATGACCGAGGCGCACGTCGATGAACCGGGCGCGGAAGGCCGCGGGGCTGCGCGCGATGAGTTTCTCCCGGTCGGCCACCTGACCGGCGATCCAGTACGGGATGCCGCAGGCCGAGTACGAGGCGAAGTCGCCCCGTTCGAAGACGACGATCTCCAGGTCGTCGGGGCCGCGCCGACGGCGGGCCTGGGACGCGGCGGACATCCCGGCCGCGTCCGCGCCGATCACGATCAACCGTTCCGCCACCCGGCTATCGTCTCCCGAACGCGGACCGGGCACCCGGCGGTCGGCGGAACTTCGACGCTAAGCTCCTGCGAACAGGCCTACCGGGAGGTAACAGGATGTCGCAACGGATCGCAATCGTGACCGGCGCCGCCCGCGGGATCGGCGCCGCCACCGCCCGCCGGCTGGCGGCCGATGGGCTTGCGGTCGCACTCGCCGACCTCGACGAGGCGACCGCTCGGGCCACCGCGGACAGCATCGTCGCCGACGGCGGTCGGGCGATCTCGGTGGGCGTGGACGTCACGGACCGGTCCGCGGTGCAGGCCGCCGTCGACCGGGTGGTCACCGAGCTGGGGCCGCCCGCCGTGCTGGTCAACAACGCCGGGGTGACCCGCGACAACCTGCTGTTCAAGATGACCGACGACGACTGGGACACGGTCATGAACGTGCACCTGCGCGGTGCCTTCCTGGTGAGCCAGGCCGTCCAGAAGCACATGGTCGACCAGCGCTGGGGCCGGATCGTCAATCTGTCGAGCATCTCCGCGCTCGGCAACCGCGGCCAGGCCAACTACTCGGCGGCCAAGGCCGGTCTACAGGGCTTCACCAAGACCCTGGCGATCGAGCTCGGACCCTTCGGGATCACGGTGAACGCCGTGGCGCCCGGGTTCATCGTCACGGACATGACCGCCGCGACCGCAGCTCGTCTCGGGGTGGACTTCGAGGAGTTCCAGCGGCGAGTTGCCGAGGCCACGCCGATGCGGCGCGTGGGCCGCCCCGAGGACATCGCCCACACCGTGTCGTTCCTGGTCAGCGAGGATGCCTCGTACGTCTCCGGTCAGGTGATCTACGTCGCGGGAGGTCCGCGCGACTGACCGCGCGCTCACCCCTTGCCGGCCCGGCGCAGCCAGACCAGGCCGATCATCGGCAGCACCAGCGGGAGGTAGCCGTAGCCCTCCCCGAACCGGGACCAGACGGTGTCGTCGGGAAACGCCTGCGGCACCGTCAGGCTCGCCGCGCCTACCCCGAGCACACCGACCAGTTCGATCAGGCACGCGGTGAGCGCGACCCGCCGGCCGATGAGATTCGCGCGGGCGAGGCCGACGGTCGCCACGATGTAGATGACCGCGGCGAATGCGGAGAGCAGGTACGCCAGCGGCGCTTCCTGGTACTTCGTGATGAGTTGGAACCCGGCGCGGGACGTGGCGGCGATGGCGAACAGCAGGTACAAGGCGATCAATACCCGGCCCGGACCCCGGTTGATCGTCCGATCGGCGGTGGACCCCTCAGCCATGCGTCACCGCCCAGGTCTGCTCGAGGCGGACCACGAGGACCGGCATGACCAGACAGACGACGAGGACGATGACCGAGCCCCAGCGGGTCGGCTCCATCCGGGCGAGCACCGCCGCGAGCGGCGGCAGGAAGATCAGCGTGACCAGGTACCCCCAGAAGGTGCCGGGTTCGCCGGGCCCCTCACCCCCGGCGATCGCGACCAGCGCGGCGATGGCGAGCGCGAGCACGGCGAGTTCGACGACCCCGAGCCCGGCCAGCAGCCGTCGGTCGGGAGCCCGACCGCGCAGGGCTGTGACGCCGCTCCACGCGGCGACCAGCAGGGAGGTGACGATCGTCAGGGTGCCGAGTGCGCCGTTCACGGCCCCAGCCTAGTGACCTGCGTTGCGGTCGCCTCGGCGGCGGGTGCCGGTCCCGGTGGTCCTACTCTTCGTAGGACAGCAGGCCGCGGGCGAAGGCGTCCCGCTTACCCCAGCGGCCCGGGATGTTGAGCACCTCGAGGCGGCCGATGCCGGCGGGCAGCGCGGGCCGCAGCGCCAGGTGCGGGCCGAACGGTTCGAGGCCGAGCATGGTGCGGATCAGCAGCAGCGGCGTACCCGCGGACATGGCGTGCGGGCTGCACGCCCCTGGATACTCGATCGGATATTCGGTGTCGTCCCGATCGAAGCCCGCGAAGGCCTCCGGCAGCCGGCCGTCGAAGTGCTCGGCCGCGTCGAGGATGCCCTTGGCGATCCGGCCCGCCTCCCGATCGAACCCGTACCGTCGCAACCCCCAGGCGATGATCGCGTTGTCGAAGGGCCAGATCGTGCCCACGTGCAGGCCGAGCGGGTTGTACCGGTCCTCGCCTCGGGCCAGCGTCCGGACCCCCCAGCCGCTGAACAGCTTGGGATCCATCAGGTGTCCGGCGACCTTCTTCGCCCGGTCCTCCGGCACGATCCCGCTCCACAGCAGATGCCCCATGTTCGAGGCGAGCGCGTCGATCCGTTCGCCGCGCTCGCCGTCGAGTCCGAGCGCGTAGAATTCGCCGTCTTCGATCCAGAAGTCTCGGTTGAAGCGGTCCTTGAGCTCGCTCGCCTCCCGCTCCAGCCGGTCGGCGTACTCCGGGTCGTCCCAGTACAGGCGGGCGAGGCGGGCCGCGCGCCGCTTCGCGTCGTACGCGTAGCCCTGCAGTTCACAGGTCGTCCGAGGGAAGCCGGGCAGCCGCCCGTCGTGGTAGGAGATCGCCAACGGCGCGTCCTTCCATCCCTGGTTGACCAGGCCGCTGTGCGGGTTGCGGGTCTCGTACCAGAGGTACCCGTCGCCCATCAGGTCGGCGCACGTGTCGATCCAGGTGAGCGCCGCGCGGACCTCGGGTTCGAGCAGGCGGACCAGTTCGTGATCTCCGGTCCATCGTTCGTACTCGTCGAGCAGCACGACGAACAGGGGGGTGGCGTCCACGCAGCCGTAGTAGGGCGAGTGGGGTCTTTCCTCGAACGCGGCCAGCTCCCCGTACCGGAACTCCAGAATCATCCGGCCGGGATCCTCGTCCCGGAAATCGTCGTAACCGGTGCCCTGGCTGATGGCGAGCGTCCGCAGCGTCGCCATGGCCAGCGACGGCGCGAACGGCAACGCCTGCAGCGCGACGAAGATGCTGTCTCGGCTCCGCGCCGTCATGAACCAGGGCAGGCCGGCGGCGATGAGGTAGCCCTCGCCGAGCATCAGCGGCTGGTAGCGCAGCGCGGCGAGGTCCACCAGGCTGCGCTGGTAGATCTTGGCCAGCGCCTCCGGCGTGGAGTTGACCACCGGGGCGTCGCCGATCCACTTGCGGAGGTCCACCAGCTTCTGGAACTCGGGTACGGCGGGCCCGGCCAGGTCCGAGACGATGTCCACCCCGTCCAGGGCGATCGCCCTCGGCCGTACCGTGATCCGGGTGCTCCACTCCTCATGCGGCGGTACGAGGGCGACGAAGGAGAAGCCCTCGGAGTCGACCTCGGCGGGGGCCGTCGAGGTGATGGCGGTTAGGCGCTGGAAGGACTCCCGCCGGTGACAGAAGTACAGGTTCCGCTCGTCGACGCCGCGCACGCAGGGTCGCTCGGTGGGGATCAGTCTTCTCGGCTCGGACAGGTCGGCGAAGTCCGCGTCGATCTCCAGACGGACGTGCGCCTCGAGCGGCTGATCGCAGTGGTTGACCAGGGTCACCTCTTCTTCGAGGCACCCGGCGGCGAGCTTGCGACTGCGCACCACGGACAGGTTCGTGTCGAGGTACAGGGTCGCCCGTTCGGGGACCGCGGCGATGCGGACGTGAAAGTACTGCAGCTGATTCACCGACAGCATGCGCAGGCGCTGGCCGTTGACGGTCAGCACCCACTTCGAGATGAATCGGGTGTCCAGGCTGATCAGCCCGTTGGGGGAATCCGGGGTGAGATCCACATCGCCGTTCAACCTGCTGAGCATGAAGGTGGAGCCGTCCAGGACTCTCAGTTCGCCGATCATGCGTGCGCCTCCTGCCCACGTAGGCGTGGCCCTTGAACGTCGGCCGGACCGGGAAAGATGCGGGCCATCAGCAGGGTCGCAAGTTCCCGCCTGCCCCGTACCAGCAGCTTGCCGCGCAGCATCAACGACCAGAGGTGCACCTTGCCCTCCACCGCGTCCCGGAACGACTCCATGTCGGTGACGACGACCGCGTCGGCCGGCTGCCGCACATTCCGCGACACCCGCATCCGTCCGTCCCGGAAACCGAGCAGCCACCGGTCGGTGGTTGTCGCACCGCGTAGTTCGAATCGGATGGCACCACGGACTCGACGGAGCTCCGGGACCTCTCCTCTCGGCTCCAGGGAGAGGAAAAACCTCTCGATCGGGTCGAGCATCCGTCCTCCCTTCTCCGCCTTGTCGCCATGTGTCCGCCGGCGCGGGTCAGGAAACGTCCCGCAGCGCCTCGTTGATCTCGACGGGCGAGGCGATCTGTTCCACCGGCAGGCCACGGAGCGTCTCCAGGATCTCCGTGTCGGCCCCGGTCTCCTGGGCGCGGCGGAGCAGGTCCTCCTTGGACACCGGGAAGTCGAGTCCCGTCAGATACTCCTGAAGCTGGATCGGGTTGACGGTCACGCCGGCGGATACCCGTCCGCGAGCGACGCACACCCGGTTTGGCCGGCGCGTCGGCCGGGTAGTCGTGAGCATGCTGTCCTGCCCACTGCGCGGTCCGGGCGACTTCGATCCGCTGCTGCGGCGCATCGGCGAGGCGAGGATCGTGCTGCTGGGTGAGGCCAGCCACGGAACCCACGACTACTACCGGCTACGGGAGCTGCTGACCCGCCGGCTGGTCGCGGAATGCGGATTCTCGTTCGTGGCGGTGGAGGGGGACTGGCCGGACTGCGACCGGTTGCACCGATCCGTGATCGACGCGCCCGGAGCCGACGGCGACCCGCAGGCGGCCCTGCAACGATTCGAGCGCTGGCCGACCTGGATGTGGGCCAACGCCGAGGTGGCCCGCTTCCTGCGCTGGCTGAAGGCGTGGAACGTCGAACGGCCGGAGCCGACCCGGGTCGGGTTCCACGGGCTTGACGTCTACAGCCTGTGGGAGTCCATGCAGGCGATCCTGGACTACGTGGGGGAGGAGGACCCGGCCGCGTTGCAGGCCGCGGAGGACGCCTACCGCTGCTTCGAGCCGTACCAGAACCGGTTCGAGGAGTACGGGATGGCCGGCCGGTTCGTGTCCGTCCGCTGCGAGGACGAGGTGGTGCACCTGCTGACCCGGTTGCGCGAGCGAGCCCTGGCCGACGGCGCGGACAGTTTCGGCGCCTGGCAGAACGCCGAGGTCGTGTCCAGCGCGGAGCGGTACTACCGGGCCATGGTGGCCGGCGGCCCGCATTCCTGGAACATCCGCGACGCCCACATGGCCGACACCCTGGACCGGCTGCTACACCGCTACGGTCCCGACGCGAAGGCCGTGGTCTGGGCGCACAACACCCACATCGGGGACGCCCGCGCCACCGACATGGTCGACGAAGGGATGTTCAACCTAGGGCAACTGGCCCGGGAACGGCACGGTGACGCACAGGTCGTGCTGGTCGGATTCGGCGGTTACCAGGGCAGCGTCATCGCCGCCCCCCGGTGGGGGGCGCAGCCGGAGACGATGCTCGTACCGGCCGCCCGGGAAGGGTCGATCGAGCAGCGCATGCATGAGGAGCTTCCCGATCAGGCGCTGTTGATCTTCGATGGCGGACAGCCGGGCTGGGTGACTGAGACGACCGATCACCGTGCGATCGGAGTGGTGTACGACCCGGTGCTCGAACCCTGGGGCAATTACGTGCCCACGCGGTTGGGGGAGCGCTACGACGCGTTCGTCTGGTGCGACCAGACCACCGCGTTGCATCCGTTGCCGACCGCGCCGGCCCCCGGCGAGTTCGAGACCTATCCGGTCGGTACCTGAGCCGGGATGCGCGAGGGCCCGACGGGCTGCAACCCGAACTGAGAGAGAGAAGTCGGCCTAGCCGCTCACTTCGGGCGACCCCGGCGGCCGGTGGAGCGTCGACAGGCGTTTGAGGGCGACGTTGGCCAGCGTCGCACCCATCGCGCTACCGGTTGCGATACCCCAACCCACCGGGCCCAGCGGGGTGCAGCCGAAGAAGTGGCTGAGACCCGGAGTCTGGATGATGCCGGCGAGCAGCGCGGCCGAACCCACACTCGCGGCGACCGTGGTCGGTCGGCCACCGCCCGCCAGCACGGTCTGACCGAGCTGGGTGCCCACCAGGGCCGCCAGCGCGATCGTGTCCGCCCGGCGGCGGCGCCCGGTGAAGCGAGCCGCGGTCCACGCCGCGCTCGCCCCGAGCGTCGTGGACGTGGCGCGCAAGGTGATGTCGCGGGCCAGACCTTCGCCCAGCGCGGCATCCGGCCCTTCGCCGAGGAGCGCCCTACCGTCGTGTGCCCGGGGCCGGCGTACCGCGATGGACATCGCCGGAACCAGATCGGTGAGCAGGTTCACCAACAGCAGCTGCCGGCCGTTCAACGCGGTACGACCGGTGGCGGCCGCGGTCAGGATGCTGAACGCGATCTCGCCGATATTGCCGCCGACCAGGATGCTGAGCGCGTTGCGGACCGACGACCACAAGGCCCGGCCCTCCTCCAGCGCCGCGATGATCGTCTCGAGTCGGTCGTCCGTCACCACCAGGTCGGCCGCGGCCCGTGCGGCCGGCGTGCCACGCCTGCCGAGCGCGATCCCGACATCCGCGAGCCGGATGGCGGGGGCGTCGTTGGCACCGTCGCCGGTCATCGCCACGGTCCGACCGCTCCGCTGGAGTAGCTGAATGATGCGCACCTTGTGCGCCGGTGTGCACCGGGCCAGCACGTCGGTGTGCGCGAGCAACTCGACCAGCCGGTCATCGTCGAGGTCGTCCAGCTCGGCACCGGTGACGACCCGCCGGCCGTCGTCCTCCGAATCGATCGTCGCCGCGATCGCCTCCGCCGTCGCCGGGTGATCACCGGTGATCATGATCGTGTGCACCCCGGCGTCCCGGATCCGCCGCACCGCCGGAACCGCACTCTCCCGAACCACGTCGGCGATGGTGAGAAACCCGACGAACATCAGCTCCGCCACGTCGTCATCGCTCGGTGGCGTCTCGTCGACCGGCCGGGCCAGCCGGCGTTGCGCGACCGCCAGCACCCGGTGCCCGGCACCGGCATGGTCCGCCAAACGGTGCTTGAGCCGCTCCCGTGCACGCGGGTCCAACGGGAGCTCACCCTGCGCGGTTCGGACCCGGGAACACCGGGGCAGGATCGTCTCCGGGGCACCCTTGACACAGAGCAGGACGACATCGCCCTCTTGCCCGACCGCCGCGTGGTAGCCCCGCGACGGCTCGAACGGCAACTCCGCCACCTGCCGCCAGCCGCCGGTCCCGTCGGAGGCCACGCCCGCGCGGCGCGCCCCGGCCAGCACCGCCCGGTCGGTCTGATGGTCCAGCTGCTCCGGATCCTCCGCCGCCGGGGTCGCCCGCAACGCCGCGGTCAGCACCGGTCGCAACGCGTCGGCCAACGCATCCACCTTGGCGTACCGGTCGGTGTCACCGACCCCGACCAGACGCAGTCGGCCCTCGGTCAGCGTGCCGGTCTTGTCGAAGCACAACACGTCCACCCGGCCGAGCGCCTCGATGGTCCGTGGATTGCGCACCAGGACACCGTGCTCCGCAAGCCGGCGCGCAGCCGCCAACTGGGCGGCGCCCACGAGGAACGGCAGCCCCTCCGGCACGGACGCGATCGCGAGATTCGCCGCGCCGGCGATCGTCTGATTCAGCGGAACGTTGCGGAGCAGACCGGCACCGGAGACGGCGACCGCCGAGCCGGCGGCCACCGGGACCGTCAGCCGGGTCAGCCGGGACAGCCGGGCCTCCACCCCGGTACGCGGAGGAGACTGCCCGGCCACGGCCATGCCCCGACCGACCTCGGTGTCGGCGCCGGTAGCCACCACCACCGCCAGGCCGCGGCCGGTGGCGACGGTCGTCCCCTCGTACAACATCGACGCCCGGTCACCGACGGCCGCCGCGATCACCGGCCGGCTGGTCTTGGCCACCGGCAGCGACTCCCCGGTCAGCGACGACTCGTCCGTCTCCAACCCGTCGGCGTCCAGCACCCGGCAGTCCGCCGGGATGACGTCACCCGGCTCGACCATGATGATGTCGCCCGGCACCAGCTCCTCGGCCGGCAGCCTCCGCTCGGCGCCGTCCCGCCGCACCTTGGCGGTGACCGCCGAACGGGACAGCAGGTCCGCCAACGACCGTTCGGTTCGGACCCGCTGCACCGCGCCCACCAGGGCCGACAGACCCACCAACCCCCCGACCAGCCCCGCATCGACGGGGGAGCCGACCACGGCGGAGAGCCCGGTGCCCGCGGCGAGGATCGGCGTCAGCGGGTTGGCGAGCTCGTCCGCCAAGGCGTCAACCAGGCCCCAACCGTCGTTCCCGCCCCCCGCGTGCCCGGTGGACCGGCGGCGGGCCTCGTCGGTGGACAGTCCGGCCCGGTCGGACGAGAGCCGGGTCAGCACGGTCTCCGCCGGCACCATGTGCCAGGGCGCCCCGGACGTCGGCATCCGCAGCGGAGGTTTCAGCCGCCACGCCCGCCACGCGCCCTCGGCGAACGCCAACCCGGACGCCGTGTTGATCGCCGTGTATGTCGCGCCGGGCAGCCGGTGCGGCGGTGCGGTCAACGCGACCAGCGCACCCAACGCGGTGCCCGCCCCGGCGAAGGCGAGGCTGTGCTCGGCCACCGTGCGGCCCGTACCGACGGCGTCCACGACCAGCGCCGCCTCGTACAGCTCCCGGTCGACCAGCAGATGGGCGCCCCAGGGCGGCGGACGGTCCGGCAGGCAGACGCCGATGCCGCAATCCGCGGCACCCAGCGCGCGCCGATTCCGGGACACCAGCATCACGACGGCACCGTCGGCCTGCAGCGTCCGTACCGAGGCGTTCAGCCGGTTCCCGCCCGGCATCCGCGCGTGCGCGAACCCGAACCGGTGCTGCTCGTCACCGGCCACGATGATCCGCAACCCGGAGCGGTGCGCGGCGGCGACCAGCGCGTCCAGACCCCGAGCCGGTTCCGGGGTCACCTTGAGCACCGCCTGCAGACCGGCGTCGGTGGCCAGGCCGAGCAGTAAACCGCCCATCGGCTGGCCGCCCGCATCCCGCGCCGTCTGGCCCGGCGCGATCCGGTCGAGCGGGCCGAGGGTCCAGCCGTCCTGTCGCCGGATCGCCTCCGGCCGGTCCGCGTCGAACAAGTCGAAAGCACGGGCGGCGATCTCCTCCGGATCGGCGCCCGGCTCCGGCCGCAGATCGGTGAGGGTGGCGCGCTGCGAGTCCAGGACCGCCGCGTCCAAGACGAGCGTGTCGATCCGGTCCAACTGACGCAGCACCCCGCGATCCATCGCGACGACGCCCCGACGAGCCAGGATCCGCCCGAGGCACGCGCCGAATGCCTCCCGACCGGCACCCGCCGGTTTGGGCAGCGCGGCCAGACCGAGCGCGCTCGCCCGCTTACGCCCGACGAACGGCAAGGCGGCGGCCGCGGCGACCGCGGCCAGGTCGAGGATCCGCGCAGAGTAGCGCTCCACCGGACCATCCGGCTTCGGCCGGGGACGCTCGTCCGGTACGGGTGCTGCGGCTGCGTCCTCCGGGGCGGCGATCAGCCGAGCCTCGGCATTGGTCCAGGCGGACTGTTGAGCACGCGCCTCGGACCACTCCAGCAGCCGCTTGGCGGCGTCCAGGGTGATCCCCGCCCAGCCGCCGGCGAGCCCTTGCACCAGGGCTTCGATGACCGGCAGCACCGAGTCGGCCCGCTGCTGACCGTTCAACAGCTCGCCGAACAAGGCGTGCAGCCGAGGGTGGTAATCCACCACGCCGGCGATCCCGGGCACCTCCCCGGGCATCCGGGTGAACGGCAGGATCCGGGTGGCGATGGACAGCCCCAGGCCGAACGCGTCCGCGGCCAACGCGGAGACGGCCCGTACGGTGCGCGGACCCTCCTCCGGCGGGTGCGGGTGCGCCGCGTCGGGGTCGAGATCGAGGCCCCGGGCGCGTTCGGCGGCGGCCACCGCCGCGATCAGTTCACCGAGTCGCGGCTCGGGCTCGGAGACGGCCACCACGACTCTTCCGGTGGGTGAGTTGACCCGCGCCCAGTCGACCCCTGGCAGGCGCTCCAGCATCCGCTCGACCCGCCGCGCCAGAGCCTCGCTACCGACCTGGGAGACGCCTCGTACCTCGATGTGTCGGCGCCCCGGCCGAGACCAGACCCCCCGGGTGGGCAGGCCGGCGGCCCGTGCGAGACGTCCGGCCGCCACACCGGCCTGCTGCGACATCCGACCGAGCAGCGGAACCGCCTGCCGGGCCGGCGCCACCACCCGGCGCAGCCGCGAACCGATCATGAACACGCGCCGGTGTCGTGGTTCCGGTCGGCGACCCTCGTCTGCTCGGATGGATACGCCAAGTCGTCCTCCCGGTAGGTCCCCGTCCCTTTCGGTTCCGGCGGTCTCTACCCACCGCTGCCGCGCGTTATGCCGGGCCCGTCGAGCGCGGCACGCGACGTTTCGGGTGTGCCCGGTCGCCGCGGGGGTATACCGGGCGGCCAGGATCCACGCGGCGAGGTGACTTCGATGACACGCAGACGTTCCGAGGGCCGGGAGTCGTACGGCGGCGGCCCGGTGCACGGGATACCGAAGACGACCGAGCAGGCGGCGTCCTCCGCCGAGGTCGGCGGCCCCGAGGAAGCCGGCCCCTGGGGGTGGGGCGGCGGCTTCGACCGGTCGGTGCCGTGGGGTGTCGGTGACGACTCGCCGATGGACGAGGGCAGCGAGCCGACCGCGGTGCAGGAGGGGCGTCGGGGCGAGCGGCGGGCGGCGCCGCCCGCCGGCGAGGAGCCGTCGGGGAAGCTCGGCCGGCACGGGTTCGGCCCGGTCGAACCGACCCGCGTCGGGCCGGCCGGACCGGGCGGTCCACCCGATCCGGCACCAGCTCGGCGTACCTTTCCCGATCCCTTCTCCAGCGATCCGCCCGACAACCCGATCGAACGGCAGACGGGGATGCACACGCGGGGCACGAACCGAGACCTGGACCGGCGGCGAAAGAGCGACTGACGAACCTCGCCCGGTCGATGGGTGTCGTCGCCGGGGTCGGTGAATCAGGGACGCAGGTCGGTCCGGGCCGAGCCGGTCTCCGGGTCGTACGGAAACGACAGGTGCTGGTGGATCAGCGACCAGGCACCGTTGATCCTTTGGAACACCCGGGTGCCTCGGGACCAACTCTCGTGCACGGTGCCGTCGGCTTCGTGTACTCGGACGCGGTTGAGTCCCCAGGCGACCGCGACGTCATCCCGGGCCAGGACCGTCAGCTCCGGTACCTCCCAGGTGACCGGGCCGACCGTGGCGTGCAGCCCGCGTCGGCAGATCTCCCGGACCTCGTCACGTCCGCGATACTGCAGAGGCTCCTCGTGCTCGTACGAGACGACATCGCCGGCGATGTGCGTCATCAACCCGTCGAGATCCTTGGCCGCGGTCCGCTCGAACCAGTGCTCGTACAAGTCCCTGATCTCCTGCTCGCCGGATCGGTCCGCGCCGTCGGTCGGTGGGGCGTCCGGAAACGAGTGGTGCTCGTGGGCGACGACCCAACGGCCGTCTTCCTTGCGCAGTCCGAGCGTCAGACGCAGTCGGTTGTCCGGATTGCGCTCCAGCTCCGCCGGCATGCCGCAGCGCACCAGCGCGTGCGCGAACGCCACGTCGGCCCCGGCCGTCACCTCCAGCGACGTGATCTCGAACACGGCGCCCTGCGCCTGCCACCGGAAGAAGGGCGGCCACGTGTCGCGGTAGGCGTCGATGCCGCGGACACCGTCGTACGGGGGTGGGACGTCGAACATCACGATGTCGTCGGCGTGGTCGGCGACGACGGTGCGAAGGTCGCCGGAGTGGACTGCCGCAGCCCAACGGTGGATCAGTTCGCGGATCCGGGCCTCGTCATCCGCGACGAGGTGCCTTTCTTCGGTGTCGGGGTGCTCGGGTGGCATGGGTACCTCCTCAATGCGGGTGCCGTCTCCCGATAAGACCCCGTCCGGCGCTGGAACTCATCGCGCCGCAGCGAGCCCCGGTCCTCGAATCGGTCCAGCGCCCGCCATGCGGCGATTGCTGTCATGAGAAAAGCTCCTGACCGGACCCTACCTGGTCAGGAGCTTGTTTTCGCTGTCTGATGGTGCCCCCGGCAGGATTCGAACCTGCGCACCCGCCTCCGGAGGGCGGTGCTCTATCCCCTGAGCTACGGGGGCTCGCGACCATGGAAGAGTAGCAGGTGCCCGGGGTTGACGACCAACCGGTACCGGCGGCTCGCTCATGGCCCGCGGTGACGGTCAGTTCCGCCCGCAACTGGGCAGCGCGTGCAGGGAGATCCGGTTCGGCAGTCGCCGAGGCCACTCCGATTTGGCGAATGAGCCGTCCACGACCGCGAAGACGGGCTTGCCGGGGTCGCCGGTCAGTCGGAACAGGAACTCGCGGGGCAGGGGAGGATCCACCGAGGGCGTGGTGATCATGAACTGAATGCGTCCCCGGATCGACATGGCGGAGAGGACGTCCGCCGCCGGGACGACGCCGTGCAGCCGGGTGCGTCCCACCCATACCAGTTCGGCCTGGTGCTCCTCGGCGGCTCGTACGAGGGGCGGATACTCGTGTTCCACCCAGCGGGCGACCGCGTCCACGCACAGGCCGCAGGCCCGCTCCGTCGGCTTGCGGGGGCCGAGACCCCAGGCGCCCAGATAGCGTCCCACCTCGGCGTCGCTCAGGTGCAGGCCGTAGCGTCGCTCGATGAGTGCGGCGACGCTCTGTCGGGTCCACAGCTCACCCGTCAGTTCGAGGTGGTCCGGGTAGCCGCCGCGGATCGCCTCGATGAGGTCCAGCTCCTGGTCGCGGCTGAGCGGTTCGGGTTCGCCCCTGCGTTGCCGCGGCCGGCGCGCCACCACCGCGCCGTCTCCGCCGATGGTGTGCCGGCGGCACCAACTGACGATCGACCGTCGAGTGTCTCGCAATACAGCCCCCACGCTCCGGACAACGAGCGCGGATCGGGACTGGTAGCGCCATCTAGGTAAAAATCAGGGGAGGATGCCGATAACACCCGCAGTGGCGATAGAAGCTGATAAATCGGACAGAATAGTGAGGGGCGCCTCTCCACAGAGACGCCCCTCAGGATCGGCCTACGGCCGCAGTTCGGTCAGCAGCTTCTGCATGACGGCGTTCTCCTTCTCCTGGCCGTCGACCATCGCCTGAGCGAGCCGGCGCACCTCCGGATGGTCGGAGAGGTCGAGCACGCCCTGCGCCATCTCGATCCCACCGTTGTGGTGCTTGATCATCAGTTCGAGGAAGAGCACGTCGAACTCCTGGCCTGCGGCGTTGCGTAACCGCTCCCGTTCCGCGTCGGTGGCCATCCCCGGCATGAGGCCGCCCTCGACCATGTGCTCGCCGTGCTCCATCCACGCCATGCGGGGTTGCGTGCCGTTCGGGTCGAGCTTCCACTCGCGCAGCCAACTCTGCATCATGCCGATCTGAGCCTGCTGCGTGAGCATGATGTCGACCGCGAGGCTGCGCACGCGCGGATCGCCCGCGCGTTGCTGGGCGAGCACGGACATCTCGACCGCCTGGGCGTGATGCGTCGACATGTCCCGGGCGAAGCCCGCCTCCGGCGAATCGTCTCCTGGCCGGGCCAGGGTCGGGGCGAGCAGTCCGGCGGCGAAGCCGAGCAGCAGCCCGACCGCTACTGCCAGAGCCAGCCAGCCGGTGCCCCACCGGCGTCCGCTGGCACGGGGGTCGGCGTCCGCCGGACCGTCTGCCTGCGTCGAAGGTTCGGCCAGTCTCGCGGCGCTCATCAGCCCCCCTGCTGCATTCCGCCGGCCAGGTCGCGCGGCGTGGTACCGGTCGCGGTGACACCGCCGGCGCAGCTCGCGCCCGGCTCGACGCTGGCGTTGCTCCGCAGTGCCTTGATGAACTCGTCGATGCGCTTGTCGCCGACGTCGTCGACCTTGAGTTGGTATCCCCAGGCCTGCAGCGAGATCGGCGCGTCCAGGTTCTCCACCGGGCTCATCATCATGTACTCGTTGCCCCGCACCCGCTCGGCGAGGGCCTCGACCTGGTCCGCCGGCAGACCCTGTCGGTAGGTGACCCAGACCGCCCCGTGCTCCAGGCTGTGCAGTGCGTGCTCGTTGGCGATCGGCGCGTCGTAGACGTCGCCCATGCAGTTCTGCCAGTAGTCGTTGTGGTCGCCGGCCACCGGCGGGCGCATCGCGTACTCGATCGAACCCTTCTTGTGGTTGCGCTGCTCCACCAGCTTCGGGTCCGATTCGCGGAAGTCGAGAATGCCGTCGATCGCGGCCGCGCGCTCCTGCCAGGGCTTCGCGCCGTGGTAGACGGCCCAGCCGCCGTACCCGATGATCCCGGCGGCGATCAGGCCGACCGCGACGAAGAGCGCGATCGGTCCCCAGCTGCGCTCCTGGCTGACCTTGATCGGCTTGACGGGCTTCTTCGGGCCGCGTCCCTTGGCGCCGGCGGCGCCGGCGGGCTTGCCACCCTTACCGGAATTCTTGCCGGTGATCACAACGGCGGGGCGACGCTGCTCACCGCCCGGGGTGCTGATGCTCATGCTGCCTCGTCAGGTCGTGTCCTTCGGGGGTGGGCGGGCCTGTGAGGTGCGGGACTCCGCCAGGGCTTGCGAGTCTACCCCGGATAGCATGGTTCAGTGACTCCCGCAAAACTCGCCGACGCCGTACTCGCCGCAGCTCGCACCGTCTTCACCGACCGCGGGCTGGACCTCGCCGCACTGCCGGAGACGACCGCGGTCGAGCGTCCCCGCAACCCAGAGCACGGGGACTACGCATCGACGCTCGCGCTGCAGCTGGCGAAACGGGTGGGCATGGCGCCACGCGACCTGGCCGCGGCGATCGCCGACCGGCTGGGCCAGGCACCGGGTGTCAAATCCGTGGAGGTGGCCGGACCCGGCTTCCTGAACATCCGGCTGGAAGCCGGCGCCGCGGGCCAGCTCGCCCGCACCATCGTCGAGGCCGGCCCGGCGTACGGGTGCAGCGACCGGCTCGCCGGCGAGAAGATGAACCTGGAGTTCGTCTCCGCCAACCCGACCGGCCCCGTGCACATCGGCGGCGTCCGCTGGGCGGCGGTCGGCGACGCCCTCGTCCGCCTGCTGCGCGCCGGCGGGGCCGAGGTGACCGCCGAGTACTACTTCAACGACGCCGGCTCGCAGATCGACCGCTTCGCCCGCTCACTGCTCGCCGCCGCCAAGGGCGAGCCGATCCCGGAGGACGGCTACGGCGGCGCGTACATTGCAGAGATCGCCGAGGCCGTCGTGGCGCGCCGCCCGGACGTGCTGCAACTCGACGAGGCAGCGGCCCGGGAGGTCTTCCGGGTCGAAGGCGTCGAGCTGATGTTCGACGAGATCCGCTCCTCGTTAGCCCAGTTCGGGGTGCGTTTCGACGTCTACTTCAACGAGAAGGACCTGCACGACCGCGGTGCCCTCGACCACGCGCTGGAGCGGCTGCGCCGCCAGGGTCACGTCTACGAGCAGGCCGGCGCCACCTGGTTGCGAACCACCGACTTCGGCGACGACAAGGACCGGGTGCTGCGTAAGTCCAATGGCGAGTGGACCTACTTCGCCGCCGACTGCGCGTACTACCTGGACAAGCGGGAGCGCGGCTTCGACCGTGTGGTCATCATGCTCGGGGCTGACCACCACGGCTACGTGGGCCGGATGAAAGCCATGGCCGCCTGTTTCGGCGACGACCCCGAGCGCAACCTGGAGATCCTCATCGGACAGATGGTCAACCTGGTCCGCGACGGCCAGCCGGTGCGGATGAGCAAGCGTGCCGGCACGGTGGTGACCCTGGAGGACCTGGTCGAGGCGATCGGCGTGGACGCCGCCCGCTACGCGCTGGCACGCTACTCCAGCGACTCGCCGATCGACATCGACGTGGAGCTGTGGACCCGGGCCAAGAACGACAACCCGGTCTACTACGTGCAGTACGTGGCCGCCCGGACCGCCGGCGTGACCCGCAACGCCGCCCAGGTCGGGCTGACCCGCGGCGAGCCGGCCGCGTTCCGCCCCGAACTGCTCGACCACGAGCGGGAGAACGATCTGATCAAGGCGCTCGGCGAGTTCCCCGCGGTGGTCGCCGCCGCCGCCGACCTACGCGAGCCGCACCGCGTCGCCCGGTACCTGGAGGAGTTGGCCGGCACCTACCACCGCTTCTACGACAGCTGCCGCATCCTGCCGGTCGGCGACGAGCCGATCAACGACCGGCACCGGGCCCGGCTGTGGCTCAACGACGCCACCCGCACGGTCATCGAGAACGGTCTGACCCTGCTCGGGGTCTCGGCGCCGGAGAGGATGTGACCGGTGCGCGCACACGAGGCCGGGGCCCTGCACGGCGTCCTCGGCAACCGGGGACCCGAGTGGCTGCGGCCTCCGGAGGACGTCAACGCGCTGCTGCCGCAGCTGTGGCCGCGCGGGGTGACGCGTGGCCCGGCGGGGGCGCTCACCGTCGGCGCCCTCGACGTACGGGAGTTGGCCGCCCGGTTCGGCACCCCGGCGTACGTCCTCGACGAGGACGATCTGCGCGCCCGTTGCCGGGAGTTCCGCACCGCGTTCGACGGCTACGACGTCTACTATGCGGGCAAGGCCTTCCTGTGCAAGGCGGTGGTCCGGGCGGTGCTGGAGGAGGGCCTGCACCTCGACGTCTGCACCGGTGGTGAACTGCGCACCGCGCTGGCCGCGGGCATGCCGCCCGAGCGGATCGGCTTCCACGGCAACAACAAGTCGACCGCGGAGCTGACCCGGGCGCTGGAGGTCGGAGTCGGACGGATCATCGTTGACTCGTTCGACGAGATCGACCGGTTGACCGCGCTGGCCCGCGAGCGCAAGGTTCGCCCGCGGGTCATGGTCCGGGTGACCGTCGGCGTCGAGGCGCACACCCACGAGTTCATCGCCACCGCGCACGAGGACCAGAAGTTCGGCTTCTCGCTGGCCGGGGGCGCGGCTGCGGCTGCCGCCCTGCGGATCCTGGACGAGGACGCACTGGAGCTGCGCGGCCTGCACTCGCACATCGGCTCGCAGATCTTCGACGCCGCCGGGTTCGAGGTGGCCGCCCGCCGGGTGCTCGGCCTGCAGGCTCAGCTGCGCGACGCGCGCGGGATCGAACTGCCCGAACTCGACCTGGGCGGCGGGTTCGGCATCGCCTACACCACCCAGGACGACCCCGCGCCCGCGGGTGAGATGGCCAAGCGGATCAACAAGATCGTGGCGAGCGAATGCGAGGCGTTGCGGCTCGCCGTGCCCCGCCTGTCGATCGAGCCGGGCCGGGCGATCGTCGGCCCGGCCATGTTCACGCTCTACGAGGTCGGCACGGTCAAGGACGTGGACCGGCTGCGCACGTACGTGAGCGTCGACGGCGGGATGAGCGACAACATCCGCACCGCCCTCTACGACGCCTCGTACTCGGCGACGTTGGCGTCCCGGGCCTCCGCGGCCCCGCCGATCCTTGCCCGGGTGGTGGGAAAACATTGTGAGGCCGGGGACATCGTGGTGAAGGATGAGTTCTTGCCCGCCGACGTTCGGCCCGGAGATCTTCTCGCGGTGCCGGGGACGGGTGCCTACTGCCGGAGCATGGCCAGCAACTACAACCATGTTCCGCGGCCTCCGGTCATCGCCGTCCGGGCCGGCCAGGCACGGGTGATCGTCCGGCGGGAGACCGAAGACGATCTTCTGGCATTGGACGTGGGATGAAGTCGGTGCGGGTGGCGCTGCTCGGATGCGGCACGGTGGGTGCGGAGGTGGTCCGCCTGCTGCACCGCCAGCGGGACGATCTGGCCGCGCGGATCGGTGCGCCGATCGAGCTGGTCGGCATCGCGGTACGCCGACTCGGCCGCGACCGGGGCACGCTGCCGGTCGACCCGGCACTGTTCACCACCGACGCGCTCGGCCTGGTCAAACGGGACGACGTCGACGTGGTGATCGAGGTGGTCGGCGGCATCGAGCCGGCCCGTACCTGGCTGGTCGAGGCGCTACGGGCCGGCAAGAGCGTGGTGACCGCCAACAAGGCGCTGCTCGCCGAGGACGGCGGCACCCTGCACGACGCGGCCGTCGAAGGCGGTGCCGACCTCTACTACGAGGCCGCCGTGGCCGGTGCCATCCCGCTGCTGCGTCCGCTGCGCGAGTCGTTGCACGGCGACACCATCACCCGGGTCACCGGCATCGTCAACGGCACCACCAACTACATCCTCTCCGCGATGGACGCCACCGGTGCCGGCTTCACCGAGGCGCTCGAGCAGGCCACCGCGCTCGGCTACGCCGAAGCCGATCCGACCGCCGACGTGGAGGGCTTCGACGCGGCGGCCAAGGCGGCCATCCTGGCCTCGCTCGCCTTCCACAGCCGGGTCACCGCCGCCGACGTGCACCGGCAGGGGATCACCGAGGTGACCGCGGCCGACATGGCCAGCGCCAAGGCGATGGGCTGCACGATCAAGCTGTTGTGCATCGCCTCCCGCGGGCCCGACGCCAACGGCACCGAGTCGATCAGCGTCCGGGTGCACCCCGCGATGATCCCGCGCAGCCATCCGCTGGCCGGCGTCAAGGACGCCTTCAACGCGGTCTTCGTGGAGGCCGAGGCGGCCGGGCAGTTGATGTTCTACGGCCGGGGTGCCGGTGGCGCGCCGACCGCGAGCGCGGTGCTCGGCGACCTGGTCGCGGTCGCCCGCAACCGGCTCGCCGGGGTGCGCTCGGCGAGTGAGTCGGCGTACGCCAACCTGCCGGTCCGGCCGATGGGCGAGGTGATCACCCGCTACCACATCAGTCTCGACGTCGCGGACCGGCCCGGGGTGCTGGCCACCGTGGCGGGGGTGTTCGCCCGGCACGGGGTGTCGATTGAGACGGTCCGCCAGGCCGTGGCCGGCGGGGTCGACCCGACGGTCGGGGGACGCCCCGGCGCGGCTCGCACGGGGGACGCGATCCTGGTGGTCGTCACCCATCACGCCTCGGACGCCGCTCTCGCGGCCACCGTCGACGACCTGCGCAAACTCGATGTCGTACGCTCCATCGCCAGCGTGCTGCGCGTCGAGGGCGGCCAGTAGCGCGGATGGCTCGGTCAGGGACGGGAGAACGACATGTGGCAGGGTTTGATCGAGGCTTACCGGGACCGTCTGCCGGTCACCGACGCCACACCCGTCATCACGCTGTATGAGGGCAACACCCCGCTGCTGCCGGCGCCGGCGCTGTCCGCCCGGGTCGGTGCCGATGTCTACCTGAAGGTGGAGGGCGCCAACCCGACCGGGTCGTTCAAGGACCGCGGTATGACGGTCGCGGTCGCCAAGGCGGCGGAAGCCGGGAACAAGGCGATCATCTGCGCGTCCACCGGCAACACCAGCGCCTCCGCCGCCGCGTACGCGGCCCGCGCGGGGCTGACCTGCGCGGTGCTGGTGCCGAAGGGGAAGATCGCCACGGGGAAGCTGGCGCAGGCGCTGGTGCACGGCGCGAAGCTGCTGCAGGTCAGCGGCAACTTCGACGACTGTCTGGCGCTGGCGGCCAAGCTCTCCCAGGACTACCCGGTGGCGCTGGTCAACTCGGTGAACGTGGACCGGTTGCACGGGCAGAAGACGGCCGCGTTCGAGATCGTCGAGGCGCTCGGCGAGGCACCCGACATCCACTGCCTTCCGGTCGGCAACGCGGGCAACATCACCGCGTACTGGATGGGCTACCAGGAGGATTTCGCGGCCGGTCGGGCGACCCGTAAGCCCCGCATGTGGGGGTTTCAAGCCGCCGGGGCCGCACCCATCGTCACCGGCCGGGTGGTACGCGAACCGTCCACCATCGCCACGGCCATCCGGATCGGCAACCCGGCGAGCTGGACCAAGGCGGTGGACGCCCGGGACTCGTCCGGCGGACTCATCGCGGCGGTGACCGACCGGGAGATCCTCGCCGCGTATCGGCTGCTCGCCCGCGAGGTCGGGGTATTCGTCGAGTTGGCGAGCGCGGCCAGCGTCGCGGGCCTGCTGCAGCAGGCGGCGGCGGGTGCCGTTCCGGCTGGGGCCACCGTCGTGTGCACGGTGACCGGCAACGGGCTCAAGGACCCGGAGTGGGCGATCTCCACCGCGCCCGCGCCGACCACCATCGACAACGACGTGTCAGCCGCCGCTCGGGTACTGGACCTGGTCTGAGTCGCGCGCGGGGGTGGACGGCTCCGCCGGCACCGGGTCCGGAGCCGGCTTCGGGTGTTCGCCGAGCGCGGTGTTCTCGGCCAACTCGGCGCTGGCCGCCCGGGCCAGCAGCGTGCTGGCCTGTTCGACGATCCGCAGCTGGTCCACGGTCAGGCGGTCCAACAGGTGGCGCAGCCGCTCGGCGCCGGCGGTGAGCAGTTGGTCTATCAGCTCCTGACCGGACGGGGTCAACTCGATCCGTCGGATCCGCCGGTCCCGAGGATCCTCTCGGCGGAACACCAGGTGCTGCGCGACCAGGCGGTCGACGATGCCGGTCACGGTCGCCAGGCTGACACCGAGCAGGCGGCTGATCTCCTGGCCCGCGGCGCCCGGGCGCAGCGAGATGAGGATCAGCATCTTCAACTGCGGCAGGGTCAGGTTCAGGGAGAGGATCGGGTCGGAGCGGTCGTGCGCGAACAGGTGCTGTATCTCACGCTGGATGCCCATGATGCGGGCGACCAGTTCCTCCCGTTCGTCCATCTCACCCCTCCTGAACCTGGGACCCCACGTCCGTCAATCATTTGGCTTAAGGCAAACTATTTGAATCGGCCTAACTGATCGCATGGGGGAGAGCCGCCGATGTCGTTGCTGGCCAGATTCAGCCTCGCCAACCGGAGCCTGGTGGCGCTGATCACGGTGGTGATCGCCGGGTTCGGGGTGTTCGCGATCCCGTCGCTCAAGCAGCAGCTGCTGCCGTCGATGGACTTCCCCGCGGCGTTCATTCTGGCACCGTACCCCGGTGCCGCCCCCGAGATCATCGAGCGTGAGGTCGTCGAACCCATCGAGGACAGCGTCGAGGGTATCCCGGGAGTCCAGTCCATCACCTCGACCGCCGGCGAGAGCGTGGCCACCGTGGTGGTGGAGTTCGACTTCGGCACCGAGCTCACCGCGGCGATGAACCGGCTGCAGACCGCGGTCAACCGGATCGCGCCGCAACTGCCGGACGACGTCGAGCCGACGGTCCTGGCCGGTAGCACCGCCGACCTGCCGGCCATCATGCTGTCCGCATCCTCCGACGGCGATCCACAGGAGCTGGTCACCCGGCTGAAGCAGATCGTGGTGCCGAAGCTGCAGACGGTGGACGGGGTGCGGTCGGTCCAGCTCACCGGGGTACGCGAGCAGCAGATCGTCGTCACGCCGGATCCGGTGAAACTGGCCGCCGCCCGGGTGCAGCCGGCCGCGATCGGCACCGCGTTGCAGACCAACGGGATCGCCATCCCAGCCGGTACGGTGACGGAAGGGGACCGGTCGTTCACCGTCCAGGTCGGGTCCCCGCTCACCAGCCTGGACGACCTGCGCAAGCTCCCGCTGGCCGGCGCCGCGGTCACCCTCGGCGACGTCGCCGAGGTCACCGCCGAACTCGCCGAACCGACCTCGATCACCCGAACCAACGGGGTACCGAGCCTGGGCCTCGCGGTGACCGCCACCCCGGACGGCAACGCCGTCGAGATCTCCCGGGAGATCTCCGGACTGCTGCCGGAGCTCGCCGCCGCGATCGACGCGGAGCTGACGGTCGTCTTCGATCAGGCGCCCTACGTCGAACGCTCCATCGAAGCCCTCACCACCGAAGGCGCCCTCGGCCTGGTGATGGCGGTCCTGGTGATCCTGGTCTTCCTGCTGTCGGTCCGGTCCACCATCGTCACCGCGGTCTCCATCCCGCTGTCGGTGGTGGTCGCGTTGCTCGCGCTCTGGGCCGGCGACCACACGCTCAACATGCTCACCCTCGGCGCGCTCACCATCGCGGTCGGCCGGGTGGTGGACGACTCCATCGTCGTGCTGGAGAACATCAAGCGGCATCTGTCGTACGGGTTGGAGAAGCGCTCGGCCATCCTGACCGGCGTGCGGGAGGTGGCCGGCGCCATCACCGCCTCGACGCTGACCACGGTCGCCGTCTTCCTGCCGATCGTGCTGGTCGGCGGCTTCGTCGGGCAGCTCTTCGCGCCGTTCGCGATCACCGTCACGGTGGCGCTGCTCGCCTCGCTGTTCGTGTCGCTGACCATCATTCCGGTCCTCGCGTACTGGTTCCTCAAGCCGGTCGCCGACGACGCGGCGCAGCGGGAGGCGGCACGCCGCGCCGCTGAGGAGCGGGAGCGGCGCAGCCTGCTCCAGCGCGGCTACCTGCCGGTGATCGAGTTCGCCACTCGGCGGCGGTGGACCACGGTGGCGATCGGCCTGGTCGTGCTGATCGGCACCTTCGGCCTGGCCACCCGACTGGAGACCAACTTCCTCGACGACTCCGGGCAGGACACCCTGACCGTCAGCCAGGAGCTGCCGGTGGGCACCAGCCTGGCCGCGACCGACGCGGCGGTCCGGCGCGTCGAGGCGGTGCTGGCGCGGCTGGACGAGGTCGAGTCCTACCAGGTCACGGTCGGCGCCAACGAGATGGCCGTGTTCACCGGCGGCGGAGGCAGCAATTCGGCCACCTACTCGATCAGGCTCGCCGAGGGGCACAACGCCGGGGAAGTGCGGCAGGTGCTGGAGCGGGAGCTCGGCGAGCTGTCCGGGATCGGCGAGACGAGGATCGGCGGAGCGGCCGCGGCCGGCTTCAGCGCCGACCAGCTTCAGGTGATCGTCAAGGCCGCGGACGACGACGCGCTGCGGGCGGCCAGCGAGCAGGTTCGCCAGGTCTTCCTCGACCTGCCGGAGGTCTCCGACGTGACCACCAGCGCGGCGGAGCGCGCGCCTCGGATCGCGGTGACCGTGGACCGGGCGGCGGCGGCCCGCCTCCGGCTGTCCGAGGCGGCGATCGGTCAGACCGTGGCCGCCGCGTTCCGGGGCACCCCGCTCGGCCAGGTCGTCATCGACGGCGCCACCCGCGACATCGTGCTGCGGTTCGGCGCGGCACCGGCGAGCCTCGCGGAGGTGCGGGCCCTGCCGATCACCACGCCGGCCGGCCCGGTCGCGTTGGGCAAGGTGGCGGAGGTGCGCGAGATCGACGGCCCGGTGCAGATCACCCGGATCGACGGCGAGCGCAGCATCACGGTCAGCGGGACCGCCGGGACCTCCGACATCGGTGGGGTGACCAAAGAGCTGCGGACGAAGCTGGACGCGCTGGAGTTGCCCGCGGGCGCGTCCTACGAGATCGCCGGGGTCAGCGCCGACCAGGCGGAGGCGTTCAAGGATCTCGGGCTGGCCGTGCTGGCCGCGATCGCCATCGTCTTCGTGATCATGGTGGCCACCTTCCGTAGCCTGGTCCAGCCGCTCATCCTGCTGATCTCCATCCCGTTCGCGGCGACCGGCGCGATCGGCCTGTTGCTGGCCACCGGCAAGCCGCTCGGCGTACCCGCCCTGATCGGGGTTCTGATGCTGGTCGGCATCGTGGTCACCAACGCGATCGTGCTGGTGGACCTGGTGAACCAGTACCGGGACCGGGGTCTCGGAGTGCGCGAAGCGGTGATCGAGGGTGGCCGGCACCGGCTGCGGCCGATCCTGATGACCGCGCTGGCGACCATCTTCGCGCTGATTCCGATGGCGCTCGGCCTCACCGGAAACGGCGGTTTCATCGCCCAGCCGCTGGCCATCGTCGTGATCGGGGGACTGATCAGTTCCACGCTGCTCACCCTGGTGCTGGTACCCACCCTCTACACGATGGTGGAGAGCGTGAAGGAGCGGTGGCGGGCCGCGACGGTGCCGGTGTCGCCGGCTTTCGCCGGATCCGGGGGAGCTGCGGGCGAGGCGGGCGAGCCGGTCGACGGCGGCTCGGACGAAGGCACCGGCGGCGGTACGGACGGCGGCGGGACCGGCGTCGGTACGGCGGCGAAGCGCTCGGACAACGGCAGGACCGGGTCGGTGACCGCGCCGTCGGCGCTGATCGGGGCGACCGACCAGTTCGAGGTGCTGCAGTTGCCGAAGTCCGACCGCTCCCCGTTGCAGCCCCCGCAGTGACGTGACCCCGGACCGTCCACCGTCGGTGATCGTGAGATCGCGAGCGCCTCGGATCGTGCCGCGACGCTCATGATCATCGGCGGTGGGTAGGGTTCCGGTACGTGGCGAGCCCTCTTTCGGTCCTTACTCGAAACCGTGACTTCCGGCACCTCTTCGCCGCCCAGTTGGTGGTCTACGGGGCGGACTGGTTCGTCATGGTCCCGCTGCTGGTGCTGCTGCCCGAGCTCACCGGCAGCGGCGTCTGGGGGGCCTTCGTACTGGCCCTCGATACCGGGATCGTCGCGTTGCTGCTGCCGTTCACCGGCACGGTGGCCGACCGGATCGACCGAAGAAAGATCATAATCGCGGCCAACCTGACCGCGCTCGTCGCGGTCCTGGTCCTGCTCGTGGTCCGCACCCCGGGCACCGCCTGGCTTGCGCTGGCCGCCATCGGCGGCGTCGCCGTCGCCAAGGGCTTCTACTCACCGGCGGCCCAGGCGGCGCTGCCCAACGTGCTCGCTCCCGACGAACTCGCCGAAGGCAACGTTCTCGCGGGCTCGGCCTGGGGCACGATGACCATCGTGGGCGCCTCGCTCGGCGGGTTGCTGGCGGGCATCTTCGACCCGTACACCTGCTTCTGGATCGCGGCGGTCAGCCTCGCCGTCGCCGCACTGCTCACCAGCCGGATCCACCGGCCGCTGCAGTCCGACCGAACCGGCGACGAGCCCGCCGCGCGGACCTGGGCGGCGATCGGCGAGGCGCTGCGCTACATCGGCAGCCGGCCCCGGGTGCTGGCGCTGGTCACCGTGAAGTCCGCGGTCGGCCTCGGCAACGGCGTGCTGACCGTGTTCCCGCTGCTCGCCACCGTGTACGGCGTCGGCTCGATCGGTACCGGTCTGCTCTTCGGGGCACGGGGTGCCGGAGCCCTCGTCGGCCCGATGCTCATGCGTCGGGTGCTGGCCCGCAGGTCCTGGCTGCTGCCCGGGATGGCCATCTCCATGGGCGTCTACGGGCTGGCCTACCTGGGGGTCTCCGCGGCCGCCTGGTTCCCGCTGGTGTTGGCACTCGTCTTCATCGCGCACTTCGCCGGGGGCAGCAACTGGACCATGTCCTACTTCGCCCTGCAGACCGAGGTGCCGGACCGGCTGCGCGGGCGGGTATTCGCCACCGACATGATGCTCGCCACGCTGGCCATCTCGCTGAGCCAACTGGTCGTGGCGCTGGTGGTGGACCAGGTCGACGAGCGGGTGGTGCTGGCAGGCTGCGGTCTGACCACTTTGGCCTATGCGATCGGGTGGCGGGTCGCCACCCGTCGGATCACGCTGGACCGAGCCGGTGAGCCGGAGCCGGCCCGGTAACCCCTAGCATGGCCGGGTGAGCTTGACCTTCCTTCCCGGCATGGTACGTGTGCGGGTGCCCGCCACGAGCGCCAACCTCGGGCCGGGGTTCGACGCGCTGGGGCTCGCCCTCGGGCTCTACGACGAGGTCACCGCGCAGGTCGCTGCGGGTGGTCACCGGGTCGAGGTGCGCGGCGAGGGCGCCGGGTCGCTGCCGACGGATGAGCGGCACCTGGTGGTACGCGCCATGCACGCCGCCTTCGACCTGCTCGGGGGTCGTCCCTCCGGCCTGGCGCTGACCTGTGTCAACCGGATCCCGCAGGCCCGGGGGCTGGGCTCGTCGTCGGCCGCCATCGTGGCCGGGGTGCTGCTCGCCCGCGGCCTGGTCGCCGACGGCCCGCAACGACTGGACGACGCCGCGGTGCTGCGGTTGGCCGCCGACCTGGAAGGCCACCCGGACAACGTCGCGCCCTGCCTGCTCGGGGGCTTCACCATCGCCTGGCTGGAGGAGACCGGTGCCCGCGCGGTCGCCCTGCGACCCGCCCCGGAGGTGGCGCCCACCGTGTTCATCCCGCAGGAGCGCGGGTTCACCAAGACGGCCCGGGCGGCGCTGCCGCCGGCCGTCCCGCACCGGGACGCGGCCTGGAACGTCGGCCGGGCGGCGCTTCTCGTACACGCCCTGACCAGCGAGCCGGCGCTGCTGCTGCCCGCCACCGAAGACCGGCTGCATCAGGACTATCGGGCGGCGGAGATGCCGGGCAGCGCACACCTGGTCGGCCGGCTCAGAGCGGCGGGTGTGCCCGCCGCGATCAGCGGTGCGGGACCCACCGTGCTGGCGCTGGCGGACCCGCCGCCCGGCTTCGATCCGGGAATAGGCTGGACCGCCCAGCGGTTACCGGTAGACGTCAACGGTGCGCAGATCGATTGGGTAGACTCGGACCTGCGGAAGGACCCGACTGTTGCCGCAGGTTGGAAGAGTTGATTAGGCTTTGACCTAGCACAGCCGCGAAGTACGCGATTTCCCACGGGGCGGCATACCCCGAAGCTCTTTGACGGTTCTTGCCGTCTCACCTTTGCGTAGGCTCGCCGTACCTGGGGATCGCACGGAGGGCGGCGAACGTTTCACGGCGACCGTCTACCGCGCCGCTGACTCGGGAGACCGCCTGAGCTGCCGTGTTACCTGCGCTCCCGCGACGCACCACGCGAGGCGGGTGCACCGAGGCCCGCCCGGCCACCTAAGTTCTTCCGACCCGGGTAGCCCCGGCTTGATCGAGGGAAGGAATCCATTGAGCGACACCACCGACGTGACGTCGGCTGCCACCAACGCTGCGGGGCAAGCGCCCGCCGCCACCCGTCGTCGACGCACCGGCACCGGCCTCGCCGCACTGCTACTGCCGGAGTTGCAGAGCATGGCCGCGTCGCTCGGCATCTCCGGTACGGCGCGGATGCGCAAGAGCGAGCTCATCGCCGCGATCACCGAGCGCCAGGGTGGCACGGCTACCGGGGGGACGCCGCGCCCACGAGCCGAGGTGGCTGCCGCGACCGCCCAGCCCCGCGAAGAGGCACCCGCAGGGTCCGAGCGCGCCGGAAGCGAGCAGCGTGGCGGCGAGGCGACTTCGGCCGAGCCGCCGGCTGAGCCGGCCACCGGGCGACGCGGGCGTACCTCGCGTCGGGCGACTCGCCCTGCGGGCGCGCCGGAACCGCGCAACGATGAGACCGCTAGTGAGCGAGTCGAGAGCGCGGAGCAAGGTATGCGAGCTGATCAGGCGGAACGCGCGGCGACGGAGCAGGCCGAGCGCAACGGCCGCGACCGCGGCGAGCGTGTCCAGCGGGACACCGACGGCGAGGACGAAACCGAGAACGGCGGTGGCCGGCGCGGCCGGCGCAGCCGCTACCGGGACCGTCGTCGCCGAGGCGAGCGCGGCGACGGGGGCGAAGGCGGCCGGGAGCCGCAGGTCAGCGAGGACGACGTGCTCGTCCCGGTGGCCGGCATCGTCGACGTGCTGGAGAACTACGCCTTCATCCGTACCACCGGCTACCTGGCCGGGCCGAACGACGTGTACGTGTCGATGTCGCAGGTGAAGAAGTACGGCCTGCGGCGCGGCGACGCCGTCACCGGCGCGGTGCGGGCGAACCGTGATGGGGAGCAGCGCCGGGACAAGTACAACCCGCTGGTGCGGCTGGACACCATCAACGGCATGGACCCGGAGGAGGCCAGGCGGCGTCCGGAGTTCTACAAGCTGACCCCGCTCTACCCGCAGGAGCGGCTGCGCCTGGAGACGGAGCCGCACATCCTGACCACCCGGGTCATCGACCTGATCATGCCGGTCGGCAAGGGTCAGCGGGCCCTGATCGTCTCGCCCCCGAAGGCCGGCAAGACGATGGTGCTGCAGGCGATCGCCAACGCCATCACCCGCAACAACCCGGAGTGCCACCTGATGGTGGTGCTGGTCGACGAGCGGCCCGAAGAGGTCACCGACATGCAGCGCTCGGTCAAGGGGGAGGTCATCGCGGCCACCTTCGACCGTCCGCCGCACGACCACACCACGGTCGCCGAGTTGGCGATCGAGCGGGCCAAGCGCCTGGTCGAGTTGGGGCACGACGTGGTCGTGCTGCTCGACTCGGTGACCCGGCTCGGTCGCTCCTACAACCTGGCGGCCCCGGCCAGCGGCCGAATCATGTCGGGTGGTATCGATTCGACGGCGCTCTACCCGCCGAAGCGGTTCCTCGGTGCCGCCCGCAACATCGAGAACGGCGGGTCGCTGACCATCCTCGCGACGGCGCTGGTGGAGACCGGCTCGATGGCGGACACGGTCATCTTCGAGGAGTTCAAGGGCACCGGTAACGCGGAGTTGAAGCTGGACCGGAAGATCGCCGACCGGCGTACCTTCCCGGCGATCGACATCCACCAGTCCGGCACCCGTAAGGAGGAGATCCTGCTCGCACCGGAGGAGCTGGCGATCACGCACAAGCTGCGCAAGGTGCTGCACTCCCTGGACGCTCAGGCGGCGCTGGACCTGCTGCTGGACAAGTTGAAGAAGACCCGTACCAACATCGAGTTCCTGATGCAGATCGCCAAGTCGACACCGGGGGAGTGACCTCGGCTCTGTCGGGGCCGGACCGCGGCGCGGTCCGGCCCCGACGCGTCGCGGGGCGGCTTCCCGGTACACATCGGAGCCGCGCCGAATCCGTGCGGGTACGGCGTCCCCGGGTCGGGTCAGAAGTCGCCGTCCGCCACCTGAAACACGGTAAGGCCGAGATCCCGCCACATCCGAACCACCTGCAGTCGGTCCTCGAAGACCCCGACGACGTGGTAGCGGTCCCGGATCTCCCGATCGAAGATCTCCCGCTTGACCACCGTGTCCCTGCGGCGGTCGCCCACCCGTCGCAGGTGCAGCGCCAGATACGGCACCCCGACGTGCCGGTCCAACCACGCTTCCGTGTCCGCCCGCGCGGTCGCGTCCCGACCGGAGCAGTAGACGACTCCGTGCCCGGTGGCGTGCATCCCCCGGATCGCGGCGATCACCGCGTGGTTGGGCCGGTCCTCGGCCACCCGGGTCATGTCGTACGGGCTGCGCCCAGCGGGCAGGGCCACCGTACCGTCGAGGTCGACCAGCACGATCCGGGGCGCGTCCGGGGGCGGCGAGTAGAACCGGGCCGGACGGCCGGGCGTGACCTGCGGAACCGGCAGCGGCAAGGCGCGGCCGGCCAGGAAGCGGTCGTGCAGTCGGCGAATGGCGTCCTCGCCCACCCGTTCCGCCTCCGGTCGGTTGGCGTCCCGGCGCAGACACTCCTCGAGCGGCACGTCGGTGAAGTCGTGCACCTGGAAGGCGGCGCCGAAGCGGGCGGCGAGCTCGGCCCAGTCCCGTACCGTGCGGGCGCGCAGATTCGTGTCGTCGACGATCACGTCGACTCCGGCGCGCAGCAGCGCCTCCACCTGCACCCGCTGTACCAGCGTCACCTGGCTCTCCGCCCGCTGCGTGAACAGGCGGGCTCCGTGCAGCATGCGGCGCAGATCGTCGCGGTTGACCCGGACCACGGCCGGCTGCAGGGTACGGGCGAACGTGGTTTTGCCGGAGGCCGGCAGCCCCCGGGTGATGATCAGGCGAGTCATCGGCGCTCCGTCGATGTCCGACCGCGGAAGACCGCGGGTGAGCTCACCGTATGCGGGAATGCCCACCTAGTCCGTTACGTTGCCATTCACCGTTACCACGCGCCCGATTCCAGATCAGGGCCGACGCCGTGGCAAACTGGTCAGTCGGCCAGCGGTTCCGGTTCACGCCCGAGCACATCGTCGCGGACGGCGACATGCGGTGACGGCGACCCGGCGACCATCAGTGAAAGGACCGAGGCGACATGAAGCCCAACATCCACCCGGAGTACGTGCCGACGGTGGTCACGTGCTCCTGCGGCAACTCCTTCACCACACGTAGCACCGTCAAGAGCGGCGAGATCCGGGTCGAGACCTGCAGCGCCTGCCACCCCTTCTATACCGGCAAGCAGCGGGTCCTCGACACCGCCGGCCGGGTCGCCAAGTTCCAGCAGAAGTACGCCAAGGCCCAGGCGGCCAAGGCCGCTGGCAGCAAGAAGACCAAGTAGCTGCGTTGACGGCGCCCGTCCCGGCCGGGACGGGCGCCGTCGGCATGTTCCGGTCCGTGACTCGGAGATTGGAGTACGAAGAGCATGAGCAAGGACCGTCTCGCCGCGCTCCTCGACGAGTACGCGGAGCTGGAGCAGCGGCTCGCCGATCCGTCGATCCACGCCGACCAGACCGCGGCCCGCCGGGCCGGCCGGCGATTCGCCGAGCTGTCGCCGATCTACAAGGCCGCGACGGAACTCGATCAGGCCCGGGCCGACCTCGCGGCGGCCCGCGAACTCGCCGCCGAGGACGCCGCGTTCGCCGCCGAGGCCGAGCAGCTCGCCGCCGCTCTGCCCGCGCTGGAGGAACGGTTGGCCGAGCTGCTGCTGCCGCGCGACCCGCACGACGCCAAGGACGTGATCATGGAGATCAAGGCGGGCGAAGGCGGCGAGGAGTCGGCGTTGTTCGCCGGCGATCTGCTGCGCATGTACGAGCGCTACGCGGAGCGGCGCGGGTGGGTCGTCGAAGTGATCGACGTCCAGGAATCCGACCTGGGTGGGATCAAGGACATCGCGGTGGCCGTCAAGAGCCGGGGCGTGCCCGATGGCGGCAACGGGGTGTGGTCGCGGCTGAAGTGGGAGGGCGGTGTACACCGGGTGCAGCGCGTGCCGGTGACCGAGTCGCAGGGGCGCATCCACACCAGCGCGGTCGGGGTGCTGGTGCTGCCGGAGGCCGAGGAGGTCGATGTCACGATCGACCCGAACGACCTGCGCATCGACGTCTTCCGCTCGTCTGGCCCGGGAGGCCAGTCGGTCAACACCACCGACTCGGCGGTGCGCATCACCCACCTGCCGACCGGGACCGTCGTCTCCTGTCAGAACGAGAAGAGCCAGCTGCAGAACCGCGAGCAGGCGATGCGCATCCTGCGGGCCCGGCTGCTCGCCCTCGCCCAGGCTCAGGCCGAGGCCGCCGCGGCGGACGCGCGCAAGGCCCAGGTGCGGACCGTGGACCGCTCCGAGCGGATCCGGACGTACAACTTCCCGCAGAACCGGATCACCGACCACCGGATCGGCTACACCGGGTACAACCTGGACCTGGTGCTCGACGGCGAACTGGACGGGGTGCTCGATGCGCTGGGCGAGGCCGACCGTGCGGCGCGCCTGGCCGGCGAGAGCGAACTGTCCCGCCGGTGAGCGAACGCGTACGTCCGACCGGCCCGATCGCCCGCGCCGCGGCCCGACTGGTCGAGGCGGGGATCGGTTCCTCGGCCAGAGCCGAGGCGGAATGGCTGGCCGCGCACGTGCTGGGGGTGCCGCGGGCCCGGCTCGCGCTGAGCGCGGGGTTCACCCCCGACCAGCTCGCCGCGTTCGACGCCCTGGTCGCGCGGCGGGCTTCGCGGGAGCCGCTGCAGCACCTGCTCGGCACGGCACCCTTCCGATACCTCGAACTCGCCGTGGGTCCGGGGGTCTTCGTGCCCCGACCGGAGACCGAGCTGCTCGCCGAGTGGGGCATCACCGTCGCGCGCGAGCTCGCCCGACGCGCGGGTGAGGTGATCGTGGTCGATCTGTGCAGCGGCAGCGGGGCGATCGCGCTCTCGGTGGCGAACGAGCTGCCCGACGCCCGGGTGGTGGCGGTCGAGCGACCCGGCCCCGCCCTGGACTGGCTGCGCCGCAACGCGGCGGCCCGAAGGGAGGCCGGCGACCGGCCCGTCACGGTGGTCGCGGCCGATGTCACCGACCCGCAGCTGCTCGCCGACCTGCGAGGGCAGGTGGACGTGGTGCTGTGCAATCCGCCCTACGTGCCGCGGGGCACACCTGTTCCGCCGGAGGTCGCCGATCACGACCCGCCCGAGGCGGTGTTCGCCGGATCCGACGGCCTGGCGGTCATCCGGCCCGTGATCGTCCGGGCCGCCGCCCTGCTGCGCCCCGGCGGTGCGTTGGGCGTCGAGCACGACGACACGCAGGGCGAAGCGGTGCCTCGGCTGTTGCGGGCACACGGGTACGTCGACATCGGCGAGCACCGGGATCTGGCGGGGCGGCCCCGTTTCGCCACCGCCCGCCGGGCGCTTCCGACCGACCGGGTGGACCGGCCGGGAGCGTGGCAGACTGGCTCCTCGTGATGCTGTATGACTGCCGTACCCGAGCGGACCGGGATCGGGGCATCGCCGCCGCGATCGAGGCGGTGCGCAACGGCGAGTTGATCGTGTTGCCGACCGACACCGTCTACGGCATCGGCGCGGATGCCTTCACCCCGTACGCGGTGAACGCGCTGTTGGAGGCCAAGGGACGGGGTCGCAACGTCCCGCCGCCGGTGTTGGTGGGCTCGAAGCAGACCCTCGACGGGCTGGTCGTGTCCCTGCCGCAGATCGCCAGGGAGCTGGTGGCGGCGTTCTGGCCCGGCGCGCTGACCATCGTCGTGCGGCACGCGCCCAGCCTGCGCTGGGACATCGGCGAGACCGGCGGCACCGTGGCGGTTCGGATGCCGCTGCATCCGGTCGCTCTCGAAGTGCTGCGGGAGACCGGGCCGATGGCCGTCTCCTCGGCGAACAAGACGGGCCAGCCGGCGGCGACGACCGCGGCACAGGCCCGCGAACAGCTCGGTTACGCCGTCCGGGTCTACCTGGAGGACGGCCCCTGCCCGGCTCCGGTGCCGAGCACCATCGTGGACCTCACCGGCGAGGTGCCCCGGGTGCTGCGGGAGGGTGCCATCCCCCTGGCCCGGTTGCGAGAGGTGGTGCCGGACATCGAGGGGCGGGCGTCATGACGCCGCCGTTCTCCGTCCTGCATGTCTGCATGGGCAACATCTGCCGGTCGCCGATGGCCGAGCGGCTTCTCGCCCACGCGATCCGCCGGCGTCTCGCCCGGGTGGGCGGCTCGTCGGTGCAGGCCGAGGAGTTGGTCTACAGTCACAGCGCCGGCACCGGCGGCTGGCACGCCGGCGAGGACATGAATCCGCCGGCCGCCCGTCAACTGCGTCAGCGAGGCGCGGATCACACCGGGTTCCGGGCGCGCAAGCTGGACACCGAGCACATCGACTCGGCGGACCTGGTGCTGACCGCGACCGCCGACCAGCTCGACTACGTGGTGGCACTGCGTCCGGACGCCGCCGCCCGCACGTTCGTACTCGGACAGTTCGGCCGGCTGCTGGGCACGGTGGACGCCTCGGCCCTGCCGCCCGCCGAACCGACCCCGCACGGCGTGTATGCCCGGGGCCTGGGCCTGGTCGCGGCGGTCGACGCCGCGCGGCGCGGTCTGTCGCCGCTGCTCGACGACGACCTGGACGACCCGTGGGGGCGAGGCGACGAGTGTTTCGCCCGGGTCGCCGACGAGATCGAGGAGACGGTGTACCCGCTGGCGGCGATCCTGCTGCCCTAGGCGGCGCCGTGGCAGGGCATAGACTACGGGCGTGAGCCGGATCCGCGAGCGTCTGCCGTACCTGCGGACCACGTTGGCGGCGTCCGCGGTGCTGCTGCTGATCGCGGCCCCGGTGGCGGCGGTGCTGCGCGGTGCCGGCGGTGTCGCGGGAGCGCTGGCCGGAGTCGCCTTGGTGGTGTTCAGCTATCTCGTCTCCGGCCTGTCGGTGGCCTGGGCGGACTCGGTGGATCCGAAACTGATCATGCCGGTGGGGCTGATCACCTACGCGGTGAAGGTCGTCGTCCTCGGGGTGGTGATGGCGGCGATCGCGTCGACCGGCTGGTCGGGGTTGGCGCCGATGGGCGCGACCGTCATCGCCGCGGTCGTGGTGTGGACCGGCGCGCACCTGGTTTGGGCGGTGCGTTCCCCGTTGCCCTATGTGGAGCCGAGCCGCGAGCCGCGTCACCTTGGCGAGGTACCGGGGGGTGCGGCGGAGCGCGGCTGACCCGGCTGATATCGTTCGCCACGTCATGGCCGATGAGCACCGCCCCCACGACTCCGCCGACCGCTCGGAGGGGGTGGCCGGTGCCGTGGTGGGTTACCTAATCGCCGGTATCGGAGGTTGGGGACTCCTAGGCTGGCTGGCGGAACGACTGTTCGATCTGCCGTCAGGCATCGGAATCGTGACAGGCATGATGCTCGGTGCTGCCGGAGCGATCTATCTGATCCTGCGACGGCTGAACGCCTAGCGGTGACGGCACCAGTCGTGTGGGAGTGCGGAGGATGACACGTTGAGCGGACACTTGGTCGTCGCGCAGGAGCTGCCTTGGCCCCCGAGCGTCGGTGACTTCTTCCCGCCCAACCTGGCGGGCCCGTGGGTCACCAAGTTCACCATCATGGTGTGGCTCGCCGTGGCCCTGCTGATCGTCTTCTATCTGACGGCCTACCGCAAGCCGCAGCTGGTGCCGACGAAGGCGCAGTGGCTGGCCGAGTCGCTGTACGGTCTGATCCGCGACGGCATCGCCCGGGACCAGATGGGCGAGGTCGGGATCCGGTTCGCGCCTTACCTGACGGTGCTGTTCAGCTTCATCGTGTTGACGAACCTGTTCGGCATCGTGCCCGGCTTGCAGATCTCGCCCAACTCGCACATCGCGTTCCCGATCGTGCTCGCGGCCATCTCGTACCTGCTGTACCTGTCCGTCGGGGTGCGCAAGCACGGGTTGTTCCGCTACCTGAAGATGAGCCTGATCCTGCCGAACGTGCCGTTGCTCATGCACTTCCTGCTGGTGCCGATCGAGTTCATGCAGAACTTCATCATCCGGCCGGTCACGCTCGCGGTCCGACTCTTCGCCAACATGTTCGCCGGCCACCTGATCCTGCTCGTCTTCACCGTCGGTGGCTTCGTGATGCTCGCGTCGGACAACCTGTTCGTGCAGGTGTCCTCGATCTTCGCGTTCCTGATGGCGATTCTGATGACCTTCTTCGAGGCGCTGGTCGCCATCCTGCAGGCCTACGTCTTCGTGGTGCTGACCGCTAACTATGTGTCGACCTCCTTGGCGGAGGAGCACTAGAAGCGGACATACCCCCGTAAGCTACCCATACCGACCGTCGTACGCGTGAACACTCACGCGGCAACCTAGGAGGAATCCCCGCAATGAACCTTCTCGCCGAGATCGGTGGCAGCGTCAACACCATCGGGTACGGTCTCGCCGCCATCGGCCCCGGTATCGGTGTGGCCCTGGTCTTCGCCGCCTACATCCAGGCCAGCGCCCGGCAGCCGGAGTCGGCCGGCTACAACCGGACCTGGCTGATCCTCGGGTTCGCACTGGTTGAGGCGCTCGCCCTGTTCGGCCTGGTGCTCGCCTTCGTTATCGGTGGCTGACCATCCGCATCACGCTCCGGAGGTCTGAAATGATCATCGCCGCCGAGGGACACAGCCCCATCCTGCCGATCTGGCAGGAGATTGTGGTCGGCACGATCTCCTTCGCCCTGCTGGTCTTCGTTCTCCTCAAGTTCGTGATGCCACGGATGGAGGCGATGTACCAGGCGCGGGTGGACGCGATCGAGGGCGGCCTCAAGCGGGCGGAAGCCGCGCAGGCTGAGGCCAACAAGCTGCTCGAGCAGTACAAGGCCCAGCTCGCCGAGGCTCGCACCGAGGCCGCCCGGATCCGGGACGACGCACGCGCCGACGCGGAGAGCATCCGCCAGGAAGTGCTGGCCAAGGCCCGTGAGGAGGCCGACCGGATCATCGCCACCGGCCGGGAGCAGCTCGCCGCGGAGCGGCAGATGCTCGTGCGCGAGCTGCGCACGGAGATCGGCACCCTCGCGGTCGACCTGGCGAGCAAGATCGTGGGCGAGGCGCTGGCGGACGAGGCCCGGCGCAAGGGCACCGTCGAGCGGTTCCTCGCCGACCTTGAGGGCGCGGGGGCTCGCTGATGCAGGCTGCCAGCAGGGAGTCCTACGCCGCCGGGGTCGAGCGCTTCGAGGCGCACGCCCGCAGCGCGGACCCCGCCGCTCTCGTCGCGATGGCGGACGAGATCCTCTCGGTCGCCGCGCTGCTGCAACGTGAGCCGCGACTGCGGCGGGCGCTGGCCGATCCGGCCCGCACCGGTGAGGACCGGGCGGGCCTGCTCGGCGGTCTGCTCGCCGGCAAGGTGCAGGCGGCCACGAGCGAGCTGCTCAACACCCTGGTCTCCGGTCGCTGGTCCACCCCGACCGATCTGCTCACCGCGGTCGAGCAGATCGGCGTGTCGGCGTTGCTCGCCAGCGCCGACCGCGCCGGGGAGCTCGGCGAGATCGAGGACGAGCTGTTCCGCTTCGGCCAGATCGTCGCCGCCGACCCTCAGCTCAGCAGTCTCCTGTCCGACCCGGTCGCGTCGGCCGAGCGGCGGGCCGAGCTGGCCCGTGGACTGCTGGAGGGCAAGGCCCGGCCGTTGACCGTCCGCCTGGTGGAGGTGGCGCTGGCGGGCTTCGGCGGGCGCTCCTTCTCCGGAGCGCTCAGCCGGCTCGTCGAGCTGGCCGCCGAGCGCCGCGAGCGCCAGATCGCCCACGTCACTGTGGCGGCTCCCCTGACCGAAGAGGAAGAGCGTCGGTTGGGTAGCACGTTGTCGCAGATGTACGGTCGAGAGGTCTCCGTGAAGCAGCACGTCGACCCGGAGATCCTCGGCGGGATGAGCGTCCAGGTCGGTTCCGATCTCTACGACGGCACGGTCCTGCGCCGGTTGACGGAAACCCGCAAAGCGCTCACCCAGCGCTGAGAACAATATGCCTATCGCCCTGCCGCTCTGAGGTAACTCCGGGCCCGGAATAGAGGAAGCAGAGGATGGCCGAGCTGACCATCTCGTCGGAGGAGATCCGCAGCGCCCTCGAGCGCTACGTCTCCTCCTACAAGCCCGACATCTCCCGCGAGGAGGTCGGCACAGTCGCCGACGCCGGCGACGGCATCGCCCACGTCGAGGGTCTGCCCTCGACCATGGCCAACGAGCTGCTGGAGTTCGAGAACGGCACGCTCGGCGTGGCCCTGAACCTGGACATCCGGGACATCGGTGTCGTCGTTCTCGGCGACTTCGCCGGCATCGAGGAAGGACAGCGCGTCAAGCGCACCGGCCGGGTGCTCTCGGTGCCGGTCGGTGACGCGTACCTCGGCCGAGTGGTCAACGCGCTCGGCGAGCCGATCGACGGCCTGGGCGACATCGCCTACGAGGGCTACCGCGAGCTGGAGCTGCAGGCGCCCAACGTGATGGCCCGCCAGAGCGTCTTCGAGCCGTTGCAGACCGGCATCAAGGCCATCGACGCGATGACCCCCATCGGTCGTGGCCAGCGTCAGCTGATCATCGGCGACCGGAAGACCGGTAAGACCACCGTCGCCCTGGACACCATCCTCAACCAGCGGGACAACTGGCTCTCCGGCGACCCGAAGAAGCAGGTCCGCTGCATCTACGTGGCGATCGGCCAGAAGGCGTCGACCATCGCCGCGGTGAAGGGCACGTTGGAGCAGTACGGGGCGATGGAGTACACCACCATCGTCGCCGCGCCCGCTTCCGACCCGGCCGGCTTCAAGTACATCGCCCCGTACGCCGGCTCGGCGATCGGCCAGCACTGGATGTACAACGGCAAGCACGTCCTGATCGTCTTCGACGACCTGACCAAGCAGGCCGAGGCGTACCGGGCGGTGTCCCTGCTGCTGCGTCGCCCGCCGGGCCGCGAGGCGTACCCCGGTGACGTCTTCTACCTGCACTCGCGCCTGCTCGAGCGTTGCGCGAAGCTCTCCGACGAGATGGGCGGCGGCTCGATGACCGGTCTGCCGATCATCGAGACCAAGGCCAACGACATCTCGGCCTACATCCCGACCAACGTCATCTCCATCACCGACGGCCAGATCTTCCTGGAGACCGACCTGTTCAACCAGGGCGTTCGGCCCGCGATCAACGTGGGTACCTCGGTCTCCCGGGTCGGTGGCGCGGCCCAGGTGAAGCCGATGAAGAAGGTCTCCGGCCGGCTCCGGCTGGACCTGGCGCAGTACCGGGAGCTGGAGGCGTTCGCGGCCTTCGCCTCGGACCTGGACAAGGCGTCGCGCGCCCAGCTGGAGCGGGGTGAGCGGCTGGTCGAGCTGCTGAAGCAGGCGAACTACACGCCGATGGCGGTCGAGGAGCAGGTCGTGTCGATCTGGGCCGGCACCGAGGGCAAGCTCGACGACATCCCGGTGGGCGAGGTCCGGCGCTTCGAGGCCGAGTTCCACGAGTTCCTGCGCCGCAACTACCAGCCGACGCTGCAGGCGATCGCCGACGCCAAGTGGGACGACGAGATCATCGCCGCCCTGGACGAGGCCATCGGACGGTTCAAGGCGATGTTCCTCGGCAAGGAGGACGAGCTGCGGATCAACGAGCCCCCGGCCGAGCCGATGGCGGGTACCGAGGAGCAGGAGACGATCACCCGGTACACCGGCGCCGCGACCGGCGACGAGCGGTAAGGCGATCGCATGGCGGCTCAGGTTCGCGTTCTTCGCCAACGGATCCGGGCGGCGAAGTCGATGAAGAAGATCACCAAGGCGATGGAGCTCGTCGCGACGAGCCGCATCGCCAAGGCCCAGGCCCGGGTGGCGGCGTCCCTGCCGTACGCCCAGGCCATCACCGATGTGCTCTCGGCGCTCGCGTCCAACGCGTCGGTGGACCACCCGCTGCTGACGCCGCGTCCGCGGGTGCGGCGGGCCGGGGTCCTACTCATCACGAGTGACCGCGGTCTGGCCGGCGGTTACAGCTCGAACGCGATCAGGGCTGCCGAGTCGCTGATGGCTCGACTTCGCGAGGACGGCAAGGATCCGGTGCTCTACGTCATCGGACGCAAGGGCGTGACGTTCTACCGGTTCCGTAACCGGCCGATCGAGGAGAGCTGGACCGGCTTCTCCGAGCAGCCGTCGTTCGCGGATGCGCGCAAGGTCGGGGAGACCCTGATCGAGGCGTTCCGCCGGGGCGCGGACGACGTCGACGGGGGCCCCGGCCCGGACGGGGTCCGTGGTGTGGACGAGCTGCACATCGTGTACACCGAGTTCAAGTCGCTGATGACGCAGACGCCCGTCGCGCGGATCATCGGACCGATGCAGGTCGAGGAGCGTCCGCGTTCGGAACGTGTGCTGCCGGAGTACGAGTTCGAGCCGAACGCCGAGGCGTTGCTCGACGCGCTGCTGCCGAAGTACATCAACACCCGGATCTACGCGGCGTTGCTCGAGTCGGCGGCGAGTGAATCGGCGGCGCGGCGGCGCGCGATGAAGAGCGCGACCGACAACGCCGAAGAGATGATCGAGAAGTACACGCGCGAGATGAACTCGGCCCGGCAGGCCGGTATCACTCAGGAGATCAGCGAGATCGTCGGCGGCGCGAACGCGCTGGCCGCATCGGGAAGTGAAGTGCTATGACTGCAGCCACTGTGGAGACCAAGACGGCAACCGGCCGCGTGGTCCGGGTCATCGGCCCGGTCGTCGACGCCGAGTTCCCGCGCGACGCGATGCCCGACATCTACAACGCCCTGCACGTCGACGTCTCGCTCTCCGGCGGCACGAAGACGCTGACCCTGGAGGTCGCCCAGCACCTGGGGGACAACATGGTCCGGGCGATCTCGATGCAGCCGACCGACGGCCTGGTGCGGGGTGCCGAGGTGCGGGACACCGGCGGTCCGATCACGGTGCCCGTCGGCGACGTGACCAAGGGGCACGTGTTCAACGCGATCGGCGACTGCCTCAACCTGAAGCCGGGCGAGCGGCTGGAGGTGCGGGAGCGGTGGCCCATCCACCGTCCGGCGCCCCAGTTCGCGGACCTGGAGCCGAAGACCGAGATGCTGGAGACCGGTATCAAGGTCATCGACCTGCTGGCCCCGTACGTCAAGGGTGGCAAGATCGGTCTGTTCGGCGGCGCCGGTGTGGGCAAGACGGTGCTCATCCAGGAGATGATCATCCGGGTCGCCAACAACTTCGGTGGTACCGCCGTGTTCGCCGGCGTGGGTGAGCGGACCCGTGAGGGGAACGACCTCATCCACGAGATGACCGACTCGGGCGTCATCGACAAGACCGCGCTGGTCTACGGGCAGATGGACGAGCCGCCGGGCACCCGGCTTCGGGTGGCGCTGTCCGCGCTGACCATGGCGGAGTACTTCCGCGACGTGCAGAAGCAGGAAGTGCTGCTGTTCATCGACAACATCTTCCGGTTCACCCAGGCGGGTTCGGAGGTGTCCACGCTGCTCGGGCGGATGCCGAGCGCCGTGGGTTACCAGCCGACCCTGGCGGATGAGATGGGTGGGCTGCAGGAGCGGATCACCTCGGTCCGCGGTCAGGCCATCACGTCGATGCAGGCCATCTACGTGCCCGCGGACGACTACACCGACCCGGCGCCGGCCACCACCTTCGCCCACCTCGACGCCACCACCAACCTGGAGCGTTCGATCGCGGACAAGGGCATCTACCCGGCGGTGGACCCGTTGGCCTCCTCGTCGCGGATTCTCGCGCCGGAGTTCGTGGGTGCCGAGCACTTCGCCGTCGCCTCCGAGGTGAAGCGGATTCTGCAGCGCTACAAGGACCTGCAGGACATCATCGCCATCCTGGGCATCGAGGAGCTGTCCGAGGAAGACAAGATCACCGTGGCTCGGGCCCGGCGGATCGAGCGCTTCCTGTCGCAGAACACCTACGCGGCCGAGCAGTTCACCGGCATCAAGGGCTCGACGGTTCCGATCAAGGAGACCATCGAGGCGTTCAAGAAGATCAGCGAGGGCGAGTACGACCACTACCCCGAGCAGGCCTTCTTCATGTGCGGTGGTCTGGACGACCTGGAGCGTAACGCCCGGGAGCTCATGAAGTAGCTGTCGACCGCGACACGGGGACCGCGCCGAAGATCGGGCGGTCCCCGTGTCTTTTCGTCGGACAGATGTCGCCCCCGCTGCAGCTGGGAATACCGGCGCGGACTAGACTCTGGCCATCCCTTCCGCATCGGGCCGTCCGTGTCAGCGGACGATCGTGCCGCACGAGGAGAGAGCGTGGCAAAGCAACTGCACGTCGAGCTCGTAGCCGTCGAGGAGAAGGTCTGGTCCGGCGAGGCCGAGATGGTCCTCGCGCGGACGACGGAGGGGGAACTCGGCGTGATGCCCGGCCACGCGCCGCTGCTCGGTCAGCTCGCCGAGCCCGGTCAGGTCCGCATCAAGCTCGCCGGTGGCGAGCAGATGATCTACGACGTGGCCGGCGGCTTCCTCTCTGTCACCGACGAGGGGGTCAAGGTGCTGGCCGAGACGGCCACCCCGGCCGCCGAATCGGCCGCCCGCTGAGTCGGAGACGTCGATGCTGATTCTGGAATGGATCGGGGTCGGCGTTCTCATTCTGCTCGCCGCCCTGACACTGCTTTTCCTGAGGCGCGCGCTGGTGGTGCGCGCGGGCGGCACCATCCGGGTTCATCTGCGGGTGTCCACGATTCTTGACGGCCGAGGCTGGTCTCCCGGTTTCGGCCGGTTCGTCGGCGACGAGTTTCGCTGGTACCGGATGTTCAGTTTCGCGCTGCGGCCTAAACGGGTGCTGCACCGGCGCGGACTGGTCGTCGAGCGACGCCGCCAGCCGGTCGGGCAGGAAAAGCTCATCATGCCCGAGGACTGGGTGATCCTGCTCTGTGTCAGCCACCAGGCGCCGGTAGAGATCGCGATGGCCAAGTCCACCGCGACCGGCTTCCTCTCCTGGCTCGAGGCCGCCCCTCCCGGGGCGGCCTCGCCGCGTTTCGCCACCGACTGGCCGGCGGCCTCGTCCTGACGCCGCAGCGGTCCGCCGAGGAGTCACTCCGGAACGAGCAGCGGGTGCCGGTCGTGCAAGGTCTGCGCCAACCGGGGTACCCAGACCTCGATGTGGTGTGCTCCGTCCTCGGTCACCGCGACCCGCCCGGCACCCAGAGCACGTCGCCGTTCGGGTTCGCGGTTCTGGCCAGGATGAAAAGCAGATCAGAGAGCCGGTTGAGATACTTTGCCGGAAGAGTGGTGGTCTGCTCCGGTTCGAGGTTGATCAGCGTCCACGCTGATCGCTCGGCTCGCCGGGCGATGGTGCGCGCCATGTGGAGCAGTGCGGCACCCGGAGTGCCGCCGGGGAGGATGAAGGAGTCGAGCTTGCCGAGTCGGGCGTTGAACTCGTCGCACCACTTCTCGAGCCGCGTAACGTACTCCTCGGTGACCCGCAGCGGCGGATACGCGGGGTTCGGCTCGACCGGAGTGGCAAGATCGGCACCCACGTCGAACAGCTCGTTCTGGATCACCGACAGCACCGCCCGCACGTCGTCGCTGAGCCCGCCGAGGGCCAGTGCCACCCCGATGGCCGCATTGCACTCGTCGACGTCGGCGTACGCGGCGATGCGTGGGTCGGTCTTCGCCACTTGTTCGTTGTTTCCCAACCGGGTCATGCCGGTATCGCCGGCCTTGGTGTAGATGCGGGTGAGGTGGACAGCCATGTCGCACAGCGTACGGACCCCGGCGCGACCGGGCACCCGTGGATCCGGCGGCGGCGATGCAGAAGCCGCGGACGAAGCATCCGCTCGGACGGCCACCATCACCAACCCCCGCCCGGCACCGCCGGAGGTGGCGGGGCGCGAGCAGCCTAGTATCGCCGACGTGGACGTCATCAGGGTCACGGGGCGGACGCGGCTTGCCGGCGAGGTTCACGTGGTGGGGGCCAAGAACTCCGCGCTCAAGCTGATGGCGGCGGCGCTGCTCGCCCCCGGGCGAACGGTGATCACCAACGTCCCGCGGATCACCGACATCGCGATCATGGCAGAGGTGCTGCGCAGGATGGGCTGCGCGGTGTCGTTCAGCGCCGACGAGAGCGGACGTGCCAGCGTCCACGCCCGCACCGTCACCATCGACGTGCCCGAGGCACCCGGCACCGAGGCCGACTACGACCTGGTACGCCGGCTGCGTGCCTCGATCTGCGTGTTGGGCCCCCTGCTGGCACGCCGTGGGCACGTGCGCGTCGCACATCCGGGCGGGGATGCCATCGGTTCCCGTGGCCTGGACATGCACATCGCCGGCCTGGAGCGGATGGGCGCCAAGGTCTGCGGCGAGCACGGCTTCGTCATCGCCTCGGCACCCGACGGACTGCACGGCGCGACGATCTGGCTCGACTTCCCCAGCGTCGGAGCCACCGAGAATCTGATCATGGCTGCGGTGCTCGCCGACGGGGTCACGGAGATCGACAACGCGGCCCGCGAGCCGGAGATCGTCGACATCTGCCGGATGCTGTCGAAGATGGGGGCGCGGATCGAGGGTGCCGGCACCTCGACGATCCGTATCGAAGGAACGCCACGGCTGCAGCCGACCCGGCACACGACCATCGGCGACCGCATCGTCGCCGGAACCTGGGCCTTCGGCGCGGCGATGACCCGCGGCGACGTCACCGTCACCGGCGTCGACCCGGCCTGGCTCGACATCGCCCTGGACAAGATCAGGTCTGCCGGTGCCACGGTCGAGACGGGGCGGGATCACTTCCGGGTACGGATGGACCGGCGACCGACGGCGGTCGACGTGGTCACGCTGCCCTACCCCGGGTTCGCCACCGACCTGCTGCCGATGGCGATGGGGCTCGCCGCGGTCAGCGAGGGGGCTTCGCTGGTCACGGAGAACATCTTCGACGGGCGATTCATGTTCGTCAGCGAGATGCTCCGGTTGGGCGCCGACATCAAGACCGACGGACACCACGCCGTCATCTGCGGTAAGCCGGCGCTGTCCGGGGCGCCGGTGCAGGCGACCGACATCCGTGCCGGGGCCGGTCTGGTCATCGCCGGATTGTGCGCGGACGGAGTGACCGAGGTTTCCCACGTCCACCACATCGACCGTGGTTACCCGGACTTCGTGGCCGACCTGCGATCCCTCGGGGTGGAGGCGGAGCGCACCCGGGCGCCCGAGGAGCCGACATTCAGCATGTGACATGCTCGCGGCGACCGGCCAACGCGGCGCGGCGGTCTCGCCCGCTAGGGTTCTCTTCCGAGGATCGATTCGGTTAGGGAGAGACAATGGCAGGTCGACTCGCGGTTATCGGAGCCGGGTTGATGGGCTCGGGCATCGCCCAGGTGGCGGCGCAGGCCGGGTGGCAGGTCACCCTGCGGGACCTGGACGACGCGGCCACCAAGCGGGGCCTGGACGGCATCCGCAACTCCCTGGAGAAGTTCGCCGGCAAGGGCAAGATCAGCGCCGAGGACGTCGAGGCGACGCTCAGCCGGATCACGCCGACCACCGAGCTGGAGGCGGCGGCCGACGCCGACGTCGTGGTGGAGGCGGTGTTCGAGCGGATCGACGTCAAGCACGACGTGTTCCGTGCCCTGGACAAGATCTGCAAGCCGGAGGCGGTCCTGGCGACGAACACCTCGGCCATTCCGATCACCCAGATCGCAGCGGTGACCCAGCGGCCGGAATCGGTGGTCGGCACGCACTTCTTCTCGCCGGTGCCGATGATGAAACTCTGCGAGCTGGTCCGGGGACACAAGACCAGCGACGAGACGCTGGCCACCGCGCGCGTGTTCGCCGAGGAGATCGGCAAGACCTGCGTGGTGGTGAACCGGGACGTCGCGGGTTTCGTCACCACCCGGCTCATCTCCGCCCTGGTGGTCGAGGCGGTCAAGCTGGTCGAGTCCGGGGTCGTCTCGGCGGAGGACCTGGACACCGCCTGCCGGCTCGGCTTCGGGCACGCGATGGGTCCGTTGGCGACGACCGACCTGACCGGTGCCGACGTGCTGCTGCACGCGAGCGAGAACATCTACCAGGACACCGGGGACACGAAATTCTTCCCGCCGGAGCTGCTGCGGCGCATGGTCGCCGCCGGGGACCTCGGCCGCAAGAGCGGACGGGGCTTCTACACGTACTGATCCCGTCGCGGATGCACCGCACGGCCCCGGGCTGATCAGGTTGTGCGGCCACGCCGGCCGCCCGCCTGATCGGCCCGGCGGCGGTCGGTCAGCCGTCGCGCCGGGTGGTCCAGCTGAAGGTGCGCAGGCACAGCACCAGCCCGAGCACGCACCACAGTCCGAGGACCAGGGCGACGCGACCCAGCTCCCACGACCCGGCCGGCTCCGCCGCGGCGTACGCGTCGGGCAGGAACACCGAACGCAGGCCCTGGCACATCCACTTGAGCGGGAACAACGCCGCGATCTGCTGCATCCAGGTGGGCAGCTCGGTGAAGACGAAGAACACACCCGAGATGAACTGCAGCACGAGCGCGACCGGGGTGACCACGGCCGGGGCCCCGCGGGCCGTGCGGGCCAGGGACGAGAAGGCGATGCCGCACAGGGTGCAGGCGGTGATGCCGAGCACGGACACCCAGGCGAAGGTGAGCCAGCGTTCGGGGGTCGCCGGCAGGGGAAGGTCGAACAGCCCCACGGCGACCGCCAGCAGCAACGCGGTCTCGATCACGGCGATGGCCGCCACCATGATCACCTTGCCGGCGAAGTAGACCCATCGCGGCATCGGGGTGCCGAGCAGCCGCTTGAGCACGCCGCGGTCCCGTTCGATCGGAATCTGAATGGCCAGACTCTGGAAGCCGACGGCCATCAGCCCGGCGGCGATCATTCCGGTGACGAAGTACTGGGTGTAGGTCACCCCGGCACCGATCTCGGCGTCGAAGATCGACGCGAAGATGAGGATGAGCAGCACCGGGAAGAGCAGGGTGAAGACCACCGACTCCCGACTGCGTAGAAACTGCTTAATCTCCAGCGCGCCCTGCCGAAGCCCGAGACCGAGCGGGCGGACGCGGCGCGTACCCACTGCCGGGATCATGCCTGCCCAATCATGCGTAGGTAGATGTCCTCCAAGGTTGGGCGGGTCACGGTGAGGCCGGGCACCTCGCCGTCGAACCGCGCCGCCAGTTCGCCGACCACCGCGGCCGGTGTCGGTGTCTCGATCTGCTCGACCCGCCCGTCCGCGGTTCGCCAGGAGACCGTGGCCAGCGCCTTGTCCCGTCCGCCGAGCCGGCTCGGCGGGGCGACCTCCACCAGCCGGCCCCGGATGATGACACCGACCCGGTCGGCCAGCGCCTCCGCCTCGTCCAGGTAGTGCGTGGTGAGCACGATGGTGGTCCCGGACCTGCCGAGGCCCCGGATCAGCTCCCAGAAGTCGCGGCGCGCCTCCGGGTCGAACCCGGTCGTGGGCTCGTCGAGAAAGAGCAGTTCGGGTCGGCCGATGATGCCGAGCGCCACATCGAGGCGGCGCTTCTGCCCGCCCGACAGACTGTGGGTGCGAGACCGCGCCTTATCGGTCAACCCCACCCGTTCGATCACCTCGGCCGGGTCGTCGGGGTCGGGGTAGAAGTTCGCGAAGTGGCCGACCACCTCGGCCACGGTGAGCTCGTCGAACTCGCCGGTGCCCTGGAGCACGATGCCGACCCGCGCCCGCCAGGCCGGATCGTCGCGTTCCGGATCGACCCCGAGAACGCTCACCTCGCCGGCGTCACGGCGGCGGAAGCCCTCCAGGATCTCCACCGTGGTCGTCTTGCCGGCACCGTTCGGGCCGAGCAGTGCGAACACCTCTCCCCGGCGTACCTCCAGGTCGAGGCCGGCGACGGCCGGACGGCCCCGGTACGACTTGCGTAACCCCCGTACGGAGATCGCTGTCTCGTCACGCATAGCACAACTATCCGGGTCGCCCGCAAGGCGTCCAGCACCGGGACACCGTCGGGCGCTCGGATGTGTGCTTCTTCACCAGGGCCGGTAACCTACCGGTAACTTACACTTCCGCCATGGGTGAGCAGGTCAATCGATTCCGTCTTCCGCAACCGGACCGGCCCTGGGTGATGCGCACCTACGCCGGGCACTCGTCGGCTGCGGCGACCAACGCGCTTTTCCGCCGCAACTTGGCCAAGGGCCAGACCGGTCTGTCGGTCGCCTTCGACCTGCCCACCCAGACGGGCTACGACCCCGACCACGAGCTCGCGGCCGGAGAGGTGGGTCGGGTCGGCGTGCCGATCGCACACCTGGGCGACATGCGGACCCTGTTCGACGGCATACCGCTGGGCGAGTCGAACACCTCCATGACGATCAACGCGACGGCTATGTGGCTGCTCGCGCTCTACGTCACCGTCGCCGAGGAGCAGGGCGTCGAGCCGGCACAGCTGGCCGGCACCACGCAGAACGACATCATCAAGGAGTACCTGTCCCGCGGAACCTACATCTTCCCGCCGGGACCGTCCCTGCGACTGACCACCGACACGATCGCCTGGACCGTGGTCAACGCGCCGCGGTGGAACCCGATCAACATCTGCTCCTACCACCTGCAGGAGGCCGGCGCCACACCGGTGCAGGAGGTCGGGTTCGCGCTGGCCACCGCCGTGGCCGTGCTCGACGCGGTGCGCGACTGCGGCCAGGTGCCGCCCGAGCGGCTGGGCGACGTGGTGCAGCGCATCTCCTTTTTCGTCAACGCCGGGGTGCGGTTCGTCGAGGAGATGGCGAAGATGCGCGCCTTCGCCCAGCTGTGGGACGAGATCACCGAGACCCGGTACGGGGTCACCGACCCGCGGGCCCGGCGATTCCGGTACGGGGTGCAGGTGAACTCCCTCGGGCTGACCGAGGCGCAGCCGGAGAACAACGTGCAGCGGATCGTGCTGGAGATGCTCGGCGTGACCCTCTCCCGGCGGGCGCGGGCCCGGGCGATCCAGCTTCCGGCCTGGAACGAGGCGCTGGGCCTGCCCCGACCGTGGGATCAGCAGTGGTCGCTGCGATTGCAGCAGGTCCTGGCGTACGAGTCGGACCTGCTCGAATACCCGGACCTGTTCGACGGCTCGCACGTCGTGGAAGAACTGGTCCGGTCCATCGCCGACGGCGCTCGCGCGGAGCTGGACAAGATCCTGGAGATGGGCGGTGCCGTAGTCGCGGTGGAGAACGGCTACCTCAAGGGTGCCCTGGTGGCGTCGCTGGCGCAGCGCCGCCGCCGGATCGAGTCCGGGGCGGACGTGGTGGTGGGCGTCAACCGGTTCACCGAGACCGAGCCGTCGCCGTTGACCGCGGTCGGGGCGGACGCGGTGGAGCAGGTCGATCCGGCCGTCGAGGCGGCCGCCGCGGCGGCGGTACGCCGGTGGCGCGAGAGCCGGGACGAGGCCGCGGCCCGGGCCGCGTTGCGGCGACTGCGTACCGACGCGATGTCCTCGGTCAACCTGATGGCGGCCACGCTCGCCTGCGCTCGTGCGGGCGTCACCACCGGGGAGTGGGCGGGCGTGCTGCGTGAGGTGTTCGGTGAGTACCGTCCGCCGACCGGTCTGGCCGGTAGCGCCGGGGTCGGTGGGGACGCCAAGCTGGCGGCGGTGCGGGAACGGGTGCGGGTGACCGCCCGGGAGCTGGGCAGCGACCGGCTGCGGCTGCTGGTCGGCAAGCCTGGACTCGACGGGCACTCCAACGGTGCCGAGCAGATCGCGGTACGGGCGCGGGACGCCGGGTTCGAGGTGGTCTACCAGGGCATCCGGCTCACCCCGGGACAGATCGTGGCCGCCGCGGTGCAGGAGGATGTGGACCTGGTCGGGCTCTCCGTGCTCTCCGGCGCGCACCTGGCCGCGGTGCCCGCGGTTCTCGAAGGGCTGCGCGCCGCCGGCCGGGCCGATCTGCCGGTGGTGGTCGGCGGGATCATCCCGCCGGGGGACGCCGACGAGCTGCGCGCGGCCGGGGTGGCGCGGGTGTACACCCCGAAGGACTTCGCGTTGAACGAGATCATCGACGATCTGGTCTCGGTGATCCGCGAGGCCAACGCGCTTCGGTGAACACGCGTCGCCGAAGACTCGGGGGAGAACGCCGAGGGGGTGGCGTCCCGGGTCAGCGTGCGGTGAGCAGGTACTCCGAGTAGTCGGCGACCGGGGTGAAGCCGAGCCGGGTGTAGAGCGCGACGGCGGCCTGGTTGTCCGCTTTCACGTTGAGCGTGATGTGGTCCGTGGTGTCGAGCAGGCGCCGACACAGTGCCGCCACGGCGGCGGTGGCCAGCCCTTGTCCGCGTACGGCGGGATGGGTCGCCACGTTGCCGAGCGCGCTGACTCCGTAGGTCGGCGACCACACGTGGACGCCGGCCACCGCCACCAGCGCCCCCTCCTGGCGGACACCGATGTACTGGCCGGTCGCCAACATCCGGGGGTCGAACCAGTTGTCGGGGTAGGCCACCTGGTAAAGCGTGGTCAACTCGCCGAGGTCTGCCGGCCCCAGCACCTCACCCGCCGGTCGTACCAGGTCGAGCCGGGTCATGTCGGTGAGGGCCATCTTGCGGTGCGTTCCGCCGGGTTCGACCCGGAAGTGTCCGACCAAGGCGTGTTCGGCACCGGGGGACAGGTGTGCGTAGCAGCGACGCGGCAGCAGCGGCAGCATGCCCTCCAGCAACCTGATCAACGCGGTCGGCGGCTGTCCGCGGTCGAAGGCGAGCAGGGTGGGTGGGTCGCCGCCGTGATACAGCAGGGCCACCGTGTCGTCCCGGCGATACCAGGTGGTGTACGGCCAGAAGAAGTCGTCCAGGTCGCCGAGTTCGTACGCGTGCAGGGCCGGATCGCGGCGCAGCAGTTCGGCTAGTTCGTCGCGGTCGTGCACGCTCCGCACTGACACCGGACAAGGATATTCACCTATGCCGGCTGCGGTGCGTGGCCGAGCACCTCGGAGAGCGGGGCCGGGGTCAGGCCCCGGTCGCGCAGGCCGGCCAGGATGTGCGGTAGTGCCTCGTCGGTCATCGCCGCGTTCGCCTCGGTCACGTGCAGGATGATGACCGAACCCGGCCGCACCTTGGTGAGTACCGTGTCGACGATCGGTCGCCAGGAGGTGGCGAACGGGTCGCCGCTGATCACGTCGCCGTCGACGACGGTGAGGCCGAGCGGGGCGAGCGCGGCCAGGGCCCGATCGTCATGGCACAGTCCGGGGAACCGGAAGTAGCGGGTCTGCCGGCCCCCGTACTGTTCGATGATGCTGAAGGTCTTGGCCACGTCCTCGGTCATCTGGTCCGGAGGCAGCTGCGGCAGGTCGTAGCAGTCGTCGGTGAAGGCCAGATGCGAGTAGGTGTGGTTGGCCAGTTCGAAGCGGGGGTTTTCGGCGATCCGGCGGGTGAGGTCCGGGTACTGCTCCACCCACATCCCGGTCAGGAAGAACGTGGCGGGCACCTGTTCGCGTTCCAGCAGCTCGATGATGCGCAGGTTGGCGTACGACTTCACCCGCCCGCTGCGCAGATTGCGCAGCATCCCCTCGGTCATGTCGGCGTCGAAGGTCAGTGCCACCTTGTCGCCGGTGCGTGGGCCGTGGTCGACCACGGGTGGGCGGCTGTCCGGTCGGGTCGCTCCGGGCAGCTGTGTCGCCGTCTGGGCTGGCGCGCCGGTGGTTGCGGCGGAGGCGGCCGGCGTCGGTGGCGGGGTGTCGAATGCTGCGGGACGCGTTTCCTGCCTGAGTCCGATGGCGAGGGTGGTGACGCCGGCCGCGGTGGTGGTGATGGCCAGGGCCAGCAGGAGGAGGGTGTTCCGTCGCATCGGCGCTCCGCGATCGTCTGGGGAAATTCGGTACGAGTATGTCGGCGAACGTGGCGTGCGGCGAGAGCACCCGGGGCTGTCGGCGTGACGGTGAGTCCGAGTAGGCCGGTGACGGCCGGGTCGGGCACCACTTAGTGGAAGCCTGCCGCACGCTCCGCCCGGCGTTCACGGTTGCTGATTCGCCGTCGCCGGACCAGCCAACCCGTGGCGAGGATCGAGCCGGCTAGGAAGAGCAGCACCAGTACCGGCAGCAGGAGGGCGACCATCGACATGATCACGCTTGCGGCGTCTTCGGTCGCGCTGATTAATGGTGTGGCGATACCCGCGGTGGCGGTGTTGACGAGCGGTCGGATCAGAGCCTTCAGCACGTGCACGCCGAGTGCGATGAGCATCCCGATGACGACTGGAATCCATTCGTCCGAGGCGAAGAGCCGGCCGGGATCACTGGCCGTGACGGACTGGGTACCCGCACCCGCGCCGAACACCAGACCGCCCGAGGTCGGTCGGACGACGGTCTGCACGACGTCGTTGATGTGATCGACGACCGGCACCTTGTCCGCGACGACCTCGATCGCGAGCAGCGCCGCCAGGACGGTGATTACCCAGCCGTTCGAGAGCCACTGCCAGTGGGCGGGCAGATCGACCAGATCCGAGTAGCGTCCGAGTATGCCGAGGACGAGCAGCGGGATGTAGGCGTTGAGGCCCGCGGAGGCGGCCAGTCCCGTTCCGGTGAGCGCTTCCAGCACGTTCAACAGCATCTCACCGCTGTGCCAGCACTTCGTCGACACCTGCCAACGACACGGCATCAGCCACTCGATGGGCGGGCCGATATTCGTAGGACAGCGCCCTGACCGGGGCGATTTTCGCTTCGCTCAAGCGTGAACTCGACGTTGACAAGCGCAGCTGGAAAACCGGAGCTAAGGCACGCCGCGACGTGTTCCGCTGGATCGCCTTCTACAGCCACCGACGACGCCACTCCGTGCTCGGCTATCTTAGCCGCGCCGACTAGGAACAATCCCTGACCCCGACTACGATGCATCACATCGAGGAATGTTCTGATGAGATACTGACTTCGTTAGGCATTTCCGAGGAAGAAATGAGTCGCCCAACAGAGCCTCCGTATTGGACGGTGGATATCCCTGAAGGCCACTCGACGCGCAATGCAACGGTATTGCTACCGGCGACCGAACATCGTCATGAACTTGAGGTGGAGGTAGCCGCCGATGATGGCCCACCGATCGTTATTCATCTAATCGGTACCCTATGATTGGCTTCTCGGCTGTCGATCAAGGCCGTGCCCTGGCCAGACATTGGTGCCGACTTTTACTCGTTGAACAGGGTGAGTTCGGTGCCGGTCGCTGGTGGGCTCGCTGACATTTCGGTGATGTCGTTCGGCCTCAATAAGCGAATACCGCGTCCCTCCAGCCCCCACTGCCCTACGTCCGGTCAGTTAGGTCGTTTTAGGTAATTCTGATTTTTGTGATGGTGGTCGTGTAGCTGACATCGTGGGCAGCGCTGACCGCGCTGCGGGGCCCGCCAGCATCGCCTCACCACTGCCTCTGCAGACAACTGTCGTGTTGCTCCTCTGCGATCGGGGTATCGATCGGAGCGCTTCCGGCAAGGACACGTCAGGGCAACCCCTGCGGCTTGTGTGCCCGGGACCGCCCGTTCGACTACCCTGCGACGGGTGCGGTTGGTGATAGCGCGGTGCTCAGTGGACTATGTCGGGCGACTGCAGGCACACCTGCCACCGGCGACCCGTCTGCTGATGGTCAAGGCCGACGGGTCGGTGTCCATCCACGCCGACGACCGCGCGTACAAGCCGCTGAACTGGATGAGTCCGCCGTGCCGGTTGGAGGAGGCGCCGGGGGTGTGGCGCGTGGTCAACAAGGCCGGCGAGGAGCTGCGCATCAAGCTGGAGGAGATCTTTCAGGACATCTCCTACGACCTCGGGGTCGATCCGGGGTTGCGCAAGGACGGGGTGGAGGCGCACCTGCAGGAACTCCTGGCGGCCACGCCGACCGTGCTGGGGGAGGGCTTCACGCTCGTCCGCCGCGAGTACATGACCGCGATCGGCCCGGTCGACCTGCTCTGCCGAGACGGGTCGGGTGCGACAGTGGCGGTCGAGGTCAAACGGCGCGGTGAAATCGACGGGGTGGAACAGCTCACCCGCTACCTGGAGTTACTGAACCGGGATCCGCTGCTCGCCCCGGTGCGCGGGGTGTTCGCCGCCCAAGAGATCAGGCCGCAGGCGCGGGTGCTCGCCGAGGATCGAGGCATCCGGTGCGTCGTGCTCGACTACGACGCGTTGCGTGGGATCGAGCGGGACGAGTTGACTCTCTTCTGACCGCCCTCGATCACCGCTTGCGACCGTAGAGCAGCTTGATGCTCTTCACGATCAGATCCACGTGTTTGGGTGTGCGCTCGTAGGTCATGGACGGCAGCAGCGACGGCCCGCGCCGGCGGGTGATGCCCCGGGACACCGCGAACTCGCGCAGCCCCTCGTCGCCGTGGATCCGGCCGAAGCCCGAATCGCCGACACCGCCGAACGGCAGGGTGGACATGCCGACGAACGTCAGCGCCGAGTTGACCGCGGTCATACCGCTGCGCAACCGGCGGGCGACGGCCATGGCGCGGCGGCGGCCGAAGACCGAGCCACCGAGGCCGTAGGGGAGGGCGTTGGTACGCGCCACCGCCTCGTCCACATCCCGGACCCGGTTGATGACCAACACTGGGCCGAAGGTCTCCTCGCGCACCGCAGCCGAATCCTCCGGCACGTCGACGAGGATGGTCGGTTTCACGTACGGCGGCTGGACGGCATCCGGGCCGCCGAGCACGGCCCGCCCACCCGCGGCGAGGGCGTCGTCGATGTGCCGCCGAATGACGTCGATCTGACGGGGCATCGTGATCGGGCCGATGTCGCCGTCCTCGCCCACGGTGAGCCGGGCGGCCTTCTCCACCACCTTGGCCAGGAAGGCGTCGAAGACCGACCCGACCGCATAGACCCGCTCGATGCCGATGCAGGTCTGACCGGCGTTGGTCAGCCCACCCCAGACGCAGGCATCGGCGGCTGCCTCCACGTTCGCATCCTCGTCGACGATCATCGCGTCCTTGCCGCCGGCCTCGATCAGTACCGGGGTCAGCGACTCTGCGCAGGCGGCCATCACCTTGCGGGCGGTGGCCGAGGACCCGGTGAACGCGATCTTTCCGACGCCGGAGCGGCACAGCGCCGCACCCACCTCGCCCAGGCCGTGCACCACCTGGAACACCGGCTGCTCCGGCACGATCTCGGCGAATGTGTCGACGAGCCACTGACCGAC
>DASVCA010000089.1:0-2169 GCA_036381835.1 Micromonosporaceae bacterium | reverse complement strand
TGCTGCCGCGCCTCAGACTCGTCGGCGTGGAGTGCCTTCGCTGCTGCGTCGAGTCGCTGCTGGGGTTCCTGGTAGTGGTCGACCAGTGACCACAGGTAGGTGAACACGTCATCGAACGTCCATCCTGGCCAGGGGGGCCTGACCGCCCACAGACGGCCCTGCAACGCCTCATCCTCCAAAGCCCATGCCCGAACTTCAGGAATGGATCGCCGATGCGCCTCAGGCCAGACGACGGCTAGTGCCGTTGCCGCCAACGTTCGCCTCGTGGGCGACACGCCGTTGAAGGTCCGCTGCGCGTGGCGGTGATCGTTTGATGCTCCGACTCGTCTGATCCTGACTTCCCCCAGGAGACGCGAGATGGTGGCACGCGTGCGGGTCCGGACCATCACCAGCGACGAGGGCAACAAGCTGCTGCGCATCGTGCGTCGAAGCAGCGGATCGATTGTGACGTGGCGGCGGGCCCAGATGGTGCTGCTGTCCGCGCAGGGCATGGACGCGGTCAAGATCGCTGAGGTGACGTTCACCAGCCCGGACCGGGTGCGCGACGTGCTGCACAACTTCAACGCGGACGGGTTCGACTCGCTGCAACCCAAGTACGGCGGCGGCCGGCCGCCGAAGTTCACGTTGGGGCAGCGGCAGGAGATCAAGAAGACCGCGCTGGCCAGGCCGACCGATCACGGTCTGCCGTTCTCGACCTGGAGCCTGCCCAAGCTGGCCGACTTCCTGGTCGCCGAGGGGGTGGTCGACGACATCAGCCACGAGGGCCTGCGGGCGCTGCTCCGCGAGGAGGGCGTCAGCTTTCAAGCCGTGAAGACCTGGAAGACGTCCACCGACCCGGACTACGAGGCCAAGAAGAACCGGGTGCTCGAGCTCTACGCCATGGCCGACGGCGCAGCCGAACCGGGACCGGATGATCCGACCGTGGTGATCTGCATGGACGAGTTCGGACCATTGAACCTGATGCCGCACCCGGGCAGGCAGTGGGCGCCGATCGCGGCCGGCAAGGGCGACCCGGCCGCGCCACGCCGTCGGAGGCGGCGGGCGACCTACAAGCGTCCGCACGGGGTTAGGCACCTGATGGCCGGCTACGACCTTTCCCGCGACAGGCTCTACGGCCACATCACCAAGCGCAAAGGCCGGGTCGAGTTCCTGGCGTTCTGCCGCTACCTGCGCTCACTACACCCGGCCGAGGTGCGGATCGCGATCGTGCTGGACAACTTCAGCCCGCACCGCACGACCAAGACCGACAGCAGCGTCGGGGACTGGGCCGATGCGAACAACATCGAACTGGCCTACGTGCCCTACTACGGCTCCTGGCTGAACCGCATCGAGGCCCAGTTCACCGCGCTGCGCTACTTCGCACTCAACGGCACCAACCACAACAGCCACGCCGAACAGGCCAGCATGATCCGCCGCTACATCTCCTGGCGGAACCGTCACGCAGCCAGCCACCCGAAGCTACGCGAGATCGTCGCCAAAGCCCAGACCATCAAGAGGGCGAAGGTTGCCTGAAGCGGCACTAGGTGCAAACAGTCCGCTCGTAGAGGCTCACTAACGTTCGCGGCCCAGCCTCGGAGCGGTCGCCGGGCGGTCCGCCAACGGCCGTGTCGCCGCGGTGGCTGAAGCCGCGCGTTTCGTAGTAGGCGCGGAGCGCTTGGTTGGTCGCGACGCAATCCAGGCGGATCAGGTCGCGACCTCTACCTGCAACCTGCTCGGCAACCCAAGTAAGCACGGCGTCGCCCAGGTTGGGCGCGTCTCGCCGGCGCGCGAGCCGGTGGACGTAACCTGCGCGCGCATCATCCGGCCAGAGCGGATCGGCCCACCCAAGTGTCACTGTGGCGTCCGGTGATCCAGCCGTCAGAACGAGCCACGTCTCGCCGGCCCGCAGATCAGGCAAGATCCAACTGGGCTCGAACGCAGCGGGCCATTGTCGGATGCCGCGGACGTTCAGCCAGCCGGCCGCCTCGTCCAGTACCGACAGCACGACGCTGAGGTCATCCGACGTCGCGAGACGGACTTCCAGATGGGCGCTCATCGCGAGCATTGTGCAACCCGGCTCGCGAGCTGTGTATGTGCCGCTCTGGCGCGGTCTCGGCCGGCGGCGAAATCGATCGGGAGCGGCACCCTCACGTCGCCGTTTTGACCTAGACGATCCTAGAAGTCTGCGAG
>DASVCA010000088.1:0-2970 GCA_036381835.1 Micromonosporaceae bacterium | reverse complement strand
GAGGAACACCACGTTCTCGCGGGCGGCGACGAAGTCCAGAGTGCCCAGGTGGGCGATGACCTCTCGTTTGAGGGAGCGCTGGTGGTCGAAGTCGAAGTCCTCCAGTCCCTTGCGGGCCGGGAAACGGGCTGCGCGGATGCGGGCCTCACCGCCGTGGGATTCGCGGGCGGCGACCTCGCGTTGCAGGCAGGCGGCCAGGAACTCCTCATGGCTCCAGGACTCGGCCCGGGCTCGTTCGGCCAGCCGGTCGACCGAGGCCGCCAGGGACGGGGCCTTGAGGACCCGGGTCAGGTAGGCCAGTTCGGCGGCGAGGTTGCGGCCGCTGCCGGTCTTCGCAGAAGCCATCAGGCCACCCCCTCAACGCCCAGCAGGGCGTCGTAGTCACTGAGTCGGCGTTGTTCGACCTCGATCCCGGCCGATGCCGTCACGGCCTGGATCTTGGTGCGGCGCAGCGCGGCGGCAGCCCGGGCGTGGGCCGGGTCGGTGATGCTCTGATGGACCGCCCAGCACCGGTCATGCCGGGCGACGAGTTGGCCGCCGCAGGTCACGGTGACCTGCTCGGGATCGGCGACGACCTCGACCAGTCGGCCGATGACCGACGGATGCACCGAGTAGTCGTTGGAGGCGATCCGGACGTAGTGGTCGCGGGCCAGCCGTGTCGAGGTCCGCCACCCGACCGCCGGAGCAACCGGCGGCAACCCGACCATCGCCGCCCGATCGGCATCGATCCGGTCGGCGGGACGACACTCGATCCGCCGGTGATGACGGGCATTGGCCCGCGTCAGCCACTGGGCGAGCTGAGTGTTGAAGTCGCCGGGGCCGGTGAAGACGCGGCCGGGCATGAAGGAGGTCTCCAGATACCCGTTCGCCCGCTCCACCAGCCCCTTGGCTTCGGGGTCGGCGGGCCTGCACTGGCGGATCGCGATCCCCAGCACCCCGCGGAACGCGTTGGCCTCGCCGGTCAGCTGCGGACGGCCACCCTTCCACTGCCCGATCGCGCCCTCGTTGTCCCACACCAGCGTCTTGGGCACCGCCCCCAGCACGCTCAGCAGGGTCCACATCCCGGCGAACAGGTCCCCGGCCGCCCGCGAGGGCAGCATCCGCGCCATCAGCCAGCGCGAATACCCCGAGACCATCACCAGCACCGGCGGGCTGCCCGCCTGCCCGGCACCCAAAGGGATCTGGGCCGGCGGGAACCACAGATCGCATTGGGCCAGCTCGCCGGGCTGATACGCCGTCCGGGACGCCGGATCCACCGGCTGGTAGTGCGGCCGCAGGATCCGGACCCGGTCCTTGAGCACGGTGAGCGAGTTCGTCCAGCCGATCCGCTCGGCGATGACCGTGGCCGGCATGTCCGGAAACTGCTCCAGCAGTGCCCGGATCTGCGGCTCCACCGCGTCCACGATCGACCCCCTGCTCGCCCGCCGGTACTTCGGCGGTTCCTCGGCCGCCAGCGCCCGCTTGACGGTGTTCTTCGAGATGCCCATCCGCCGAGCGATCGCCTTGATCGGCATGCCCTCGGCCCGGTGCAACCGGCGGATCTCCGCCCAGTCCTCCACCTTGATCACCCTCCACAGTGACAGCAAAGGGGTCAGATTTCGGCCGTCGCCTGGGGGTCAGTTTTCACGCGTCGTCGACAGGACCTTCGGCCGGACAGCAGGAGGCTGGTCACCAAGTCGCGGGTGGCACGGAGCCTTTGTCTGAGGATGATGTTGGAGAGAGCGACCGACCGGCCTCTGGCGTAGGAGAGAAGAATGGACGAACGCGAGCGCGAATTCCATCGGGCCATGGTTGCGATCTATCAGACGGCCAAGCGAGAGCTGGGGTACAACGCCACTCGGTTCCTGCAGATGGTCAGCAACGAAGGCGGGTTGGCCGCGGCCAAGCAACTCCTCTGGTCCGAGACGCCCTCGGATGGATTCACAACCCTCTGGAACCACGGTCGGCTGGATCTCAGCGTGGAAGCTCACGTTCTGCGCCCAGAGTATGAGGAACTCTTCACTGACGCGGACCGCCAGAAGGCGCGCGAGCGGCTTGAGCAGTACGGCTGGGTAGAACGATCGACCTGACGGCCAGTCGACACGGCGCTCCCCACAAGCCCGCCGGCCGACCCAACCAGGGCACCGAGGGGAACAATCCCGGCAAATTGCCCCCACCGAGGAGCCTGGGCCTGTTGCGGCATGGGGGTTGGCGATGGTCATGCGTCGGGCAGCTCTGGGTACGTCCGGACGGGTCACCTGGAGCAAGCGAACGGGCCGCAGATCTGAACATGGGGGCGGTTGAGCAGGTCCGCGCGGTGCTGGTTCGGGGTGGACGGTGTCCGTGGGTGGGGGCGGAGTTCGCGGGTGGATGACGGAGGAAAGAGGTTGAGGCCGGTCTCCTGGTGGAGATCCGGCCTCTGAGATGGCGGTTTCTGTCGGGGTGGCGGGATTTGAACCCACGACCTCTTCGTCCCGAACGCCAAAACATGGCCATTCGGGGGTCATGCAGGTAAAGCTGATTCGCGTTAAAATCCCAGGTGGACGGCGGGTTCCGGTGCCAATCGCTCACGGACAAGGATGGCCGGTTCGTCACCGTCCACGGACAAATCACGGACGGATGATCATGGGGAGATCGCCTCGTGGGATACGCGAAGAAGCGCAAAGGCAACAACGGAAAGTACCGCTACACGGCCTGCTACGTCGACATCAAGGGGCGCCTTCGGTCAGCCGGGACATACTCCAACAAAAGGGAAGCCGACAAGGCATGGCAGCGAGCCGAGGTAGAGGTCTCCAGAGGCCGAACCGGCGACCCGGGCCGCGGAAAGCAGCGGTTCAAGGACTACGTCGAGCAGGTCTGGCTCCCGAACCACCAGGTCGAGGCCACCACCCGTGAGAGCTACACGTACGCGATCTACAGGAACATCATGCCGACGTTCGGCTCGATGCGGATGATCGACATCCTCCCCGAGCACGTCCGCGCGTGGATCAT
>DASVCA010000087.1:0-4625 GCA_036381835.1 Micromonosporaceae bacterium | reverse complement strand
GTGATCCGCCGCACCCACTACCGCAACGCGCACCGCACCCTGCACCGCCTGCTCACCCTGAACACGATTCCGATCGTCAACGAGAACGACACGGTGGCGACCGAGGAGATCCGGTTCGGCGACAACGACCGGCTCGCTGCCCTGGTCGCCGCGCTGCTGCACGCGGACCTGCTGGTACTTCTGTCCGATGTGGACGCTCTGTACACGGGCAACCCGAGTAGGCCCGGCTCGGTGCGCATCCCCGAGGTGACCGGCGAGGCCGACCTGGCCGGGGTGACCATCGGCAAGGCGGGCAGCGCGGGCATCGGCACCGGCGGCATGATCACCAAGATCGACGCGGCCCGGATCGCGACCGGCGCGGGGATCCCGGTCATTCTCACCTCGACCACGCTCGCGGCGGCGGCCCTGGCCGGCGACGAGGTTGGCACGCTGTTCCACCGGGTGCGGCAGCGGCCGCCCGCGCGGCTGTTCTGGTTGGCACATGCCACCGAGGGCCGCGGACAGTTGCACCTGGACGAGGGCGCGGTACAGGCGGTGGTCCACCGGCGTGCGTCGCTGCTCGCCGCGGGGATCACCGGCGTCGATGGGCAGTTCTCCGCCGGCGACCCGGTCGATCTCGTGGATCCGGCCGGGCGCCGGGTGGCCCGTGGTCTGGTGAACTACGATGCCATCGAGCTGCCCGGCCTGCTCGGACGCTCCACAGTGGACCTCGGCCCGGACCACAGCAAGGAGGTCGTCCACCGCGACGACCTGGTGCTGCTGTAGGCGGGGTTGCCCGCTCTCCCCCGAGGGAGGACGATCCGGGCATGACCGATGTCACGCCGACGGTGCCGGCCCGCAGACGGATCACCCTGACCGGCATCTCGTCCCGGGCCTGGGAGCACCCCGCCGACAAGGGCGCGCTGACGGCGTTGCGGGAGCTGAAGGGCTTCGACGAGGTACTGAAGGGCCTCTTCTCGATGTGGAACGAGAGAGCGTTCCGGCTGCAGTTCCTCGGTGGTGCCATCCGGGTCGACCATCGGCAGTTCCCGCGGGTGCACCGGCTGTTCGCCGAGTCCGCCGCGACCCTGGACCTAGCGGAGCTGCCGGAGCTCTACGTGCAGCTCGACCGTTCGCTCAACGGGATGTGCATCGGACTGGCCAATCCGTTCATCGTCGTCAACAGCGGCGCCCTGGAGCTGCTCGACGACGAGGAGCTGCGGCACCTGCTGGGGCATGAGCTCGGGCACCTGATGTCCGGCCACGCCGTCTACCGCACCATGATCATCATCCTCACCCAGTGGGCGACGTCGCTGGGCTGGCTGCCGCTCGGCGAGTACGTGATCAACCTGATCGTCCTGGCGCTGCGCGAGTGGTGGCGCAAGGCCGAACTCTCCGCCGACCGGGCCGGGCTGCTCGCCGGCCAGGACCCGGCCGCCGCGCTCCGCCTGTCGATGAAGCTCGCCGGCGGTGGCGATCTGTCCGAAGTGGACACGACCGCTTTCCTGGAGCAGGCGGCCGAGTACGAGCGCACCGGCGACCTGCGCGACAGCATCATCAAGCTGCAGCTGGTTCTCGGCCGTACGCATCCCCTGCCGGTTGCCCGCGCCGCGTCGCTGCGTCAGTGGATCGACAGTGGCGCATACAGCCGGATCCTGGGCGGCGACTACCCCCGGCGCGATGACGACCGTACGGCCTCCCCCTCGGCCGACGTGAAGGCCGCCGCCGAGCACTACCGCCAGGCCTTCGCCGACTCGTCGGACCCCCTCTTCTCACTGGTACGTCGCGTCGGCTCCGGCGCGACCCGCCTGCGCGACTGGATCCGCTCCCCCTCGCCGGGCAACGATCCCCCGTCGGAAGAACGGTCCGGGGCGTGACCACGGCGGCGTGGGACGAGATCGGCGAGGCGATCCGCGCCGCGCCGTACCCGGTCACCGTGCTACCGCCGAACCACCAGCGCGCGCCGGAGTGCCTCACCACGCTCGAGATCACCACCCGGTCCTGGCTCGGTGCGGTCGTGGCGAATACGGGCGGCATCCTCGTCGACCACGGCTGGCTCCGCGTGCTCGGCAGTGGTTACGGCGAACTGCCCGACGTACTCATGGACATCGACCCGGCCACACGCTGGCTCACTGTCGCGGTCGATGTGCTCGGCGGTCAGTACTGCTGGTTTCAAGCCGCGCCGGACCGACCACCGACGATCCACTACTTCGGCCCGGATGAGCTGGAGTGGCTGGACACCGAGCATGGCTACGGCAGCTGGCTCTCCGCTGTCCTCAGTGGACTGTTGACCGGGTTCTACGAGACGCTGCGCTGGCCCGGGTGGGAGACCGAGGTGGCCGCGCTGTCCCTGTCGCAGGGCATCCACACCTTCCCACCGCCGTTCACCGTCGAGGGTCGGAACCTGGCGGAGGCATCCCGGGCGGCGGTCCCCATGGCCGAGCTCATCTCGTTCCACCACGACGCGGCCCGGCAACTCCGCGGCTGAGGCCACGCGCTGGCTGGACCGGGTCAGCGGAGCGCGCGCAGGGCGGTGAGGGTGGTCTGCACGTCGAACGCGATGTCGTCGCCGCTCGGCCACGCTCCGTCGGGACGCTGGGTCTCGGACAGCCGCTCGCGCGCCTTGACCAGCAGCGCGTCGCCCGGGTCCACCCCGGCCCGGCGAAGGGTTGCCGCCATCGATGCCGTGTCCGCCGCGGACATCATCGGCACCCGCTCCGCCAGGCTCACAAAGATCCGGGCGGCCTCATAGAACCAGCCCGTGCGGTGCAGCACCGCCGCCGCATGCCAGCCGGAGACGAGGAAACCTGGCCACGCACCGCTCGGGTCGATCTGGTCACGGAGCATCGCGGCGGCCCGGTCGACCGAGTCCGCAAACGACGGCGGGCTGCCAGGGTCGGCCTCCTGCGCGTCAGCATCGGCGACGCAGAGCCAGAACGCGGCGCCCGCCGTCAGGTAGAACCGGGCGTCGGCGTTGCCCGGCGTAGCCCAGGGCGGCGCCGACCCGGCGAGCGCGGGGTCCTCCTCCCAGGCGCCGTCCGGCCGCTGTCGGCCGACGAGCCACCACAGCGCCCGCTCGGCGGCGGGCCGGTTCAGCCCGGACAGATCGTCGTACTCCGCCAGGCGGAAGCAGGTGGCGTCGATCGACGCGACCGCCTCGCCCGGCTTCGCCGGCCAGCCACCAGGCTCTGCCTGGCCCCGGTCGAGCTGGTCGAAGATCTCCGCTGACGGGGGCGCACCCGTGCGCAGATGAGACAGGCGGGCCCGGTCCACCGCATCCCCCCGGGCCACGACAAAGCCGATCGCGGCGTCGATGTCGACCACGTCGGGTAAGGCTACTGCCCCGCCCTGGGCGCGGGCGTCGGCGGTCCCGCAACGCGTGGAAAGTCACTCGCTACGGCCCGCCCCCTGGAGCGACGCCGCAGCGAGTGACGTCCTGGCTTCAGTACGACGGCAGCGACGGGTCGATCTGGCGGACCCAGGCCGTCACCCCACCGAAGACGTGCACGGCGTCCTTGAAGCCCGCCGCCTTCACCGCCGCGAGCGCCTCGGCACTGCGCACGCCGGACTTGCAGTAGAGCACGATCTGCTTGTCCTGCGGCAGCAGCGACAGGGCCTGCCCCGAGACGATGTCGCCCTTCGGGATCAGCGTCGCGCCCGGGATCTTCACGATCTCGTACTCGGCCGGCTCACGGACATCGACGAGGTGGATCGGCTTGTCCGTGGCGAGCCAGTCCCGCAGCTCGGTAACGGTGATCGTCGAGCCGGTCGTGGCGTCCTGTGCCTCCGCGGAGACCAGGCCGCAGAAGTCGTCGTAGTCGATCAGACCCGTGATGGTCGGGTTCTCACCGCAGAGAGCGCAGTTAGGGTCCTTGCGCACCTTGATCTTCCGGTACGACATGTCCAGCGCGTCATAGACCATCAGCGATCCCACGAGTGGCTCGCCGACGCCGGTCAGTACCTTGATCGCCTCAGTCACCTGAATCGATCCGATCGATGAGCACAGCACGCCCAGCACGCCGCCCTCGGCGCACGACGGGACCATGCCGGGCGGCGGCGGCTCGGGGTAGAGGCACCGGTAGCACGGACCGTGCTCCGACCAGAACACCGAGGCCTGGCCGTCGAACCGGTAGATGGACCCCCAGACGTACGGCTTGTTCAACAGGACCGCGGCGTCGTTGACCATGTACCGGGTGGCGAAGTTGTCCGTACCGTCGACGATGAGGTCGTACTGCGAGAAGATCTCAAATACGTTGTCATTGGTCAGCGCCGTGTTGTGAATGACCACGTGCACGTAGGGGTTGATCTCCCGGATCGAGTCGGCCGCCGACTCCGCCTTGGAACGGCCGATGTCGCTCTGCCCGTGGATGATCTGGCGCTGCAGGTTCGACTCATCAACAGTGTCGAACTCAACGATGCCGAGCGTCCCCACGCCGGCGGCGGCGAGGTACAGCAGCGCGGGCGACCCGAGCCCGCCGGCACCCACGACGAGTACTTTCGCGTTCTTGAGCCGCTTCTGCCCGGTCATCGCGACCTCGGGGATGATCAGATGGCGCGAGTACCGGCGAACCTCATCGATGGACAGGCTCTCCGCGGGCTCGACCAGCGGTGGCAACGACACGGCGACTCCCCAGGAGCGAAGGACA
>DASVCA010000086.1:0-8088 GCA_036381835.1 Micromonosporaceae bacterium | reverse complement strand
GCCCCGCCCCCGCCAACGCCGCCGCATACTCCGACGGCGTCAACGACACCGATGTCCCCAGCGAATCCTCAGTCACCGACAACCCCGACGGGTCCGACAGCGTCACCGGATTGTTGTGCACGTACGCGTAACCGTTCGACTGCAACGGATCCGCCGACAGGAACCGCCCCACCACCGGGTCATACAGCCGCGCCCCTAGCGGCACATAACCAGAGGCGTCATCCCGCGTCGCACCCAAGAACCCGGTGTGCGTCTGCAGATTCACCCCGACCGTACCGGCAGCCCGCTGATTGCCGAACGGATCCTGCTTCCGGACCCGCACCGCCATTCCACCGGAGAGCGCGACCTCCGCATACGGACTGCCCTGATGATCCCCCGCAAGCGCGACCAGGGCTGGAGTAGCCGAACCCTGCGAGTAACGCAGCACCGTCCCACCCGGCACCGCGTACCAACGCTGGCTGTTGACCAGCACACCACCCCGCAGCACCGTCACCTCGGCCTCACCCAGGTGCAGGGTCGCCTGCCGCCCCTGCACCGTCAGCAGCCGAGAACCATCCGGCCCGTAGATGTGACGCGTCTCGTCCTGCGCATCCCACTGCTGCGCCGTCGAGTCAGGATCACAGGCCGCCAACACGATCGGGGTGCTGTTCGCCGTGGCCCCACCCTGCACCGCCAGACACAACCCCGAGTCCGAATGACGCAACTGACCGGCCGACGTGCGCTCCAACCGCTGGGCGGTTGACCCATCACACTCCTGCAACTGCAGCGCCGACCCCGCCGCGGTACCCGCCGGCTGCACACACCAGCCGTCATACGCCGACAGGCTGCCCAGATCCCGATCACTCTGGCCCGGAACCGGGGTGAACGCCCACTTCTGCGCCACCGTGGCATTGCACGTGTACAACTGGATCGGCTGACCTGCCTGCGCCAGACCTGACTTGAGATCCAGACACTTGTCCGCCAGACCGATGTAGGCGGTCTTTCCGTTGCCGCCCTGACCGGTGATCCGCTCGACCTGACCGTCATACGTCCAGGTCAACTCCTGCTGGTCACCGTTCTCCACCGACGTGATCGACTTGGTCTCACCCGTCAGCTCATACAGTTGCTCCGCCTCCGCGGTCACCTGAGCTCCGACCGGGGTGACGTACCTCTTGATCACCCGGGTGAGGGTGCGTGGCTGGCTGCCGTCGGCCTTCCCGTAGACGTAGTCGGTGACCGCGTCCTTGGCCGGGTCACCGGCCAGGTCCTTCTCCACCAGCTTCGTACGGTTACCGAGCAGGTCGTACTCGTACTCCTGCCAGTAGCCGGCACCATCCGGCCCGGCCGCCACATTGACCGTGCCGTCCCCGCCGATCGGCCCGCCAGCACACGACGCCTGGTCCTTGGATGTCCACGCCTTCGTCAACTGGCCGAGCGGGTCGTACGTGAAGCACTGCCGCTCCTCGATACCGAGCGAACGCTCCCGGATCGCGGTGACGTTGCCCGCCGCGTCATACCAGTAGGAACGGTGCGAGACCAGGTTCCCGCCGACGATGGTCTTGTACCCGGTCTGCTCCCGGTACACCTGCTGATCGGTGAGCGCGCCGCTGGCATCGTCAAAGGTGGCCAAGGTCCACACCCGGTACGGCTGGGCACCGAGCGTGGAACGCAGCACCTGCCCGTACGGCGAGTAGACCGTCTCGGCCCCGTACCAGTCCTGGCCGGACACCGACAGCGGCAGGCCGTCCTGGTTATAGCGAACCAGGATCTACTACCCGTCCACCACGGACACCAATGCCCCGGTGAAGGTGGTCATCTCGTCGGACTGGTCCGCGGTGAAAGCCTTCGGCTGAGTCCTCTGCCCCATCGGATCACGTCAACGGGCCTGAGCAGGTACTCAGGCCCGTTCGTCCGTCTGGACGTCATCCTCGGAGGCCAGCGAACTCCCTGCGCCGAGCCGGTCGTTCCCGCTGCGCTGCCCCGGTGCCTGGCCTGACCCGGGCGCCGGACTGGGCAGACGCGACTCGTATAGCCGCCGCAAGGCGGCGATCTCCGCCTGTAACGCCGCGATGTCCGCAGCGGTCGCCGGGGCGGATGCCTCATCCCGCGACCCGACCCGCTCCACGATCCACGAGGCCAGTGATCCGGTGACGAAACCGATCAGGCCGATACCGCCGATCATCAGCCCGACCGCGACCGCCCTCCCCGCCGTGGTAACCGGGAAGTAGTCGCCGTATCCGACGGTGGTGATCGTCACCGTCGCCCACCACAGCGCCTCCCCGAAGGTGGTGATACCGCCATTCGGAACCCGCCGCTCGGCGTCCAACGCCGCCAACGCGGCCACCAAGACCAGCAACAACGTGGTGGTGCCGACGTAGACGGCGAGCCGGCCCCGCGCCCACTTCTCGGTCCGTCTGGTGATGGTCAGCACCACCATCACGAGTCGGACCGCTGCCAGCGGGCGCAGCACCGGCAGCAGCAGCACGGCGAGGTCGAAGACGTGCGCCCGCAAGAACGCCCATCGATCGGCGGCCAAGGTGAGGCGGATGATGAAGTCCAGCCAGAACAGCAGCCAGATGACGGCGATCGCCGCCGCACAGGTCCGCCGCCACACCGCGGGCATCGCCGGTTGGAGGATCGGAGCGGCATACGCGGCGAGGAACACCACCGACAGCAGTGTCAGTGGCAGCGCGGTCCGCTGCTCCCAGCGGCCCGCTCGATCGTCACGGCTGGCCGCGCCCGTACCCCACACTGAGCCCGTCACCGCGCATCACCTCCCGCCGGAGGGTACGCCGGTTCTACCACCGATCCCAGATCCCTCGACTGGCTGAGGATGGCGGCGCTTGACGCCACCGACCGACTGGCGCGGCCCTCCTACTCTTGATCGCTACATAAGTCAATAGCGAAAGGTTGACATCATGCCGTTCGGTTTCACCGTCGCGATCATCCTCGCGATCGGCTTTCTCATCTTCGCCGGGCTGGCGGCCGCCGCGAAGCACCCGGAACAAAAGAGGGCGGCGGTCTTCGTCGCTCTGGCCGGCTTCGCCGGGGCGGTGATCTTCGCTATCGGGTCGAGCGCTCATTCCGTGCCGATCCGGTCGGTCGGCATCGTCACCAGCTTCGGCAAGCCTACCGGTGAGATCACCGGGTCCGGTCTGAAGTGGGTCGCTCCCTGGCAGAAGATCGGCGAGTGGGACGCCAGCCGGCAGAAGTACGACCACATCGGCAGCGACAAGTGTGTCCGGGTCCGCACCGGCACCCTCGCCGACGCCTGCGTCGAGGTCCTCGTCGAGTGGCAGGTCAAGCCGGAGAACGCGCCGACGCAGTTCATGGACTACAAGGGCGACTTCGAGAGCTTCCGGGGGCAGCGGGTCGGGGTGCAGCTCGACAGTGCGGTGAACGACGCCTTCGCCTCGTACAACCCGTTGGAGCGGATCGACGGGGCCACCGGCAACCTGAACGTCGACCTCAAGCCGTTCGCCGACGCCGTCAAGGCCAACGCCGAGTCACGGCTCTCCGAGGATGTCCACATTCTCTCGGTCACGATCACCCGCGTTAACCACGATGAGAAGACCGAGGCCAATATCAAGGCGTTCCAGGACAAGATCGCGCAGACCCGCAACCTGGAGCAGGACCGGAAGAACGCGGAGATCCAGAAGCAGATCACCGAGACCAACGCCAAGGTCGACAAGGTGACGCGCTGCTTGGAGATCGCGGAGAAGAACGGCAGCAATCCCGGGCTGTGCATCAACCCGGGCATCGTGACGGGCGCCAGGTGACGGTGCGAGCCGCGGCGCCGGCCGCAGGGCTGCGGCCGGTGGTCAGAGATGCCGCAGGCCGTCGGCGGCCGCGCCGCGCATGTCCACGTACCGGGCGATCCGGTTCTTGATCCGGGTGTAGTGGGCCCGCCGGGCGGCGGAGAGGGTCTCGTCGGCTGTGGCTGCTGTCAGGTCGATCACCCGTGCCGCCGGCCGGTACTCCATGAACGTCGGGAGCACCGTCACCTCGGTGACCTCCCATCGACCGGAGTCGGTACGGGTGAAGGTGAACTCGGGGATCACCGAGTCCTGGGTGTTCTCCGGCGAGCCGTCCGGGAAGCGGGTGGTCAGGTTGCCCAGCCCGTACGCCACCCACTTGTTCCCGATCTTCTCGAACGGCTGCACCACGTGCACGTGATGGCCGATGATCAGGTCGATGTCCGGTGAGGCCAGCAGCTGCCGTGCGAGGCCGAGCTGCCCGATGTCCGGATCGTTCTGATATTCGGTGCCCCACTGCAGCGACAGTATGACGATCTCCGCGCCGTGCGCACGGGCCCGCCGCGCCGCCGCGCGGATCGCCTCCGGGTCGATCAGGTTCGCCGCCCACGGTTTGCCCTCGGGTAGCGGGATGCCGTTGAAGCTGAACGTGTACGACAGGTGCCCGACCTTGACCCCGGACACGTCGATCACGTTGGGTCGGGCGGCCTCTTCGGCGCTGCGGGCCGTGCCGGTGTGCCGCAGCCCGACCCGGTCGAGATGCTCGAGCGTCCGTTCGATCCCCGCCATGCCCGTGTCGAGGGAGTGGTTGGATGCGGTGGAGCAGGTGTCGAAGCCGGCCCAGGCGGCGGCGTCGGCGAGCGCCGGCGGCACGCTGAAGATCGGGTATCCGGTGAACGGCCCGTCCGGCTCGGCCAGGGGGGTCTCCATGTGGCAGATCGCCAGGTCCGCGGCGCTCACCCGGTCCCGTACCGCGGCGAGCACCCGGGTGAAGTCGTGGCCGGTGCGTCCGGCGGCTCGGGCGTCGGCCGCCGCTTGTGCGGTGAGCGGCGGATGTACCAGGAGATCCCCCGCGGCGACCACGGTGAGCTGTGTCTTCGGGGGTGGTGGGGGTGGCGCGCTGGACGCCGGTGCCGGCGTGCCGGTGGCTTGCCTGGCCGGTGTGGCGTCGCAGGCGGGCAGCAGCCCGGTCAGAGCCAGAACCATCACGGGTACGAGCTTGGGCAATCTGGTCATAGCGGATATGTTGCCGCCGATTCCAGGACCCGTGAGCGAATTGGAAAGAAGGTTGGTACGACTTCAGCCGCGCCGCAGCAGCCGCCCGACGGCGGCCATCATCTCGGTGGCCATCTCGTCGGCCCGCCCCTCCCTGGCCCCCTCCCGCATGCAGTGCCGGGTGTGCCCGTCGAGCAGGCCGAGCGCGACCTTGTCCAGGGCGGCCTGGATCGCGGAGATCTGGGTAAGGATGTCGATGCAGTACCGGTCGTCTTCGACCATCTTCTCGATGCCGCGCACCTGGCCCTCGATGCGGCGCAGCCGACTCTGGAGCTGCTCTTTGGTGGCGGTGTAGCCGCGGGTCGTGGCGGGCGGGTGGCTCGGCGTGGTCATGCCCCAAGGGTAGCCAACCCCCGGGGGGTATGCGAGGTCGCGCCGGACCGAGGACGGCGGAGTCGAGCGTGTATGCCACGCCACCTTGTGATACCCCTCGGGGGTAGGGGTATGGTGTGAGGCGTCGGGACGGGCCCGACCCGAAGGAGGTTCTCGTGGAGACCAAGACCTACACCGTGACCGGCATGACCTGCGGTCACTGCGTCAGCGCGGTCAGCAAGGAGATCGGCCGGATCCCCGGAGTCACCGACGTGCAGGTCGACCTGAGCACCGGAAAGGTAACCGTGACCAGCGAACTCCAACTCGACGACGACACGGTCCGCGCCGCCGTCGACGAGGCCGGCTACGAGGTCGCCGGCTGAACCGCCGCCGGCGGCGCCACCGTACCCAGGGCAGGCGGGGGTGGGCCCCCGCCGCCCGCTGCCCGAAGGAGCAGGAATGACATCCCACACCCGACCGCTGCAGACGGCGCCGAACCAGATCGAGCTGGAGATCGGCGGCATGACCTGCGCCTCCTGCGCCGCCCGCATCGAGAAGAAGCTCAACCGGATCGCCGGCGTCACCGCCACCGTCAACTACGCCACCGAGAAGGCCACCATCACCTTCCCCGACACAGTCACCCCCGACGATCTGATCACCACCGTCGAGAACACCGGCTACACCGCCAAGCTCCCGCCCCCGCCCCAACCGGCCACCGCCCCGCCCGGCCAGGACACCGACCAACCGGCCGACGAGCCGGCCGAACTGATCGCCCTGCGCACCCGGCTGTGGGTGTCCGTGGCGCTCACCGTACCGGTGATCCTCCTGGCCATGGTGCCGGCGCTGCAGTTCGATAACTGGCAGTGGCTGTCCCTCACCCTGGCCGCCCCGGTCGTCGTCTACGGCGGCTGGCCGTTCCACCGCGCCGCCTGGACCAACCTGCGCCACGGCGCGACCACCATGGACACTCTGGTGTCGCTCGGCACCATCGCCGCCTTCGGATGGTCGCTGTGGGCGTTGTTCCTCGGCGAGGCCGGCCACCCCGGCATGGTGCACACGTTCAGCCTCGACATCACCCGCGGCGACGGCGCCGACCAGATCTATCTGGAGGTCGCCGCCGGGGTCACCATGTTCATCCTCGCCGGCCGCTACTTCGAAGCCCGCGCCAAGCGGCGGGCCGGGGCGGCGCTGCGCGCCCTGCTCGAACTCGGCGCCAAGGACGTGGCCGTGCTCCGCGACGGGGTCGAACAGCGCATCCCCATCGCCGCGCTCGCCGTCGCAGACCGGTTCGTGGTCCGCCCCGGCGAGAAGATCGCCACCGACGGCGTCGTCGAAGAAGGCACATCCGCCGTCGACGTCAGCATGCTCACCGGCGAATCCGTACCGGTCGAGGTCGCCCCCGGCGACGCCGTGGTCGGCGCGACCGTCAACGTCGGCGGCCGGCTCGTGGTACGCGCCACCCGCGTCGGCGCGGACACCCAGCTCGCCCAGATGGCCAAGCTCGTCGAAGAGGCGCAGGCGGGCAAGGCGGCCGCACAGCGGCTGGCCGACCGGATCTCCGCGGTGTTCGTGCCGATCGTCATCCTCCTCGCCCTCGGCACCCTCGGCTACTGGCTGTACGCCGGCAGCCCCACCACCTTCGCCTTCTCCACCGCGGTCGCCGTGCTGATCATCGCCTGCCCGTGCGCGCTCGGCCTGGCCACCCCGACCGCGTTGCTGGTCGGCACCGGGCGCGGCGCCCAACTGGGCGTACTGATCAAGGGGCCCGAGGTGCTGGAGAACACCCGGCGCGTGGACACCATCGTGCTCGACAAGACCGGCACCGTCACCACCGGGAAGATGACCCTCGTCGAGACGGTCACCGCCGGTGCCGGTGAGGAAGAGGCGCTGCGCCTGGCCGGCGCGCTGGAAGCCGCCTCCGAACATCCCATCGCCCGGGCCGTCGCCGCCGGCGCCACCGCCCGCGTCGGCACCCTACCGGCGGTCACGGACTTCGCCAACGTCGAGGGTCTCGGCGTCACCGGCACCGTCGAGGGTCGACAGGTCGTCGTCGGCCGGGCCCGCCTGCTGACCGAACGCGGATTCGAATTGCCCGCCGAACTCGCCGAGGCCCAGGCCACCGCCGAAACCGCCGGGCGCACCGCGGTGCTGGCCGGCTGGGACAACCGGGTACGCGCCGTCCTCGTCGTCGCCGACGTCGTCAAACCCACCAGCCGGGACGCGATCGCCGCGCTGCGTGGTCTCGGCCTCACCCCGGTGCTGCTCACCGGCGACAACACCGCCGTCGCCGAGACCGTCGCCGCCGAGGTCGGCATCGGCGAGGTCATCGCCGAGGTGCTGCCCGCCGACAAAGTCGCCGTCGTCAAGCGGCTCCAAGACGAGGGCAAGGTCGTCGCCATGGTCGGCGACGGGATCAACGACGCCGCCGCGCTCGCCCAGGCCGACCTCGGCCTCGCCATGGGCACCGGCACCGACGTCGCCATCGAGGCCTCCGACCTGACCCTGGTACGCGGCGATCTGCTGGCCGCAGTCGACGCCATCCGGCTGTCCCGCCGGACCCTGGCGACCATCAAGGGCAACCTGTTCTGGGCCTTCGCCTACAACGTCGCGGCGCTGCCGCTGGCCGCCGCCGGGTTGCTCAACCCGATGATCGCCGGCGCGGCGATGGCCTTCTCATCGGTGTTCGTGGTGACGAACAGTCTGCGGCTGCGCCGCTTCCGGCCGGTGGCGAGCCGGTAATGTCTGGCGTCGGCCGGCCACCTCGGCC
>DASVCA010000085.1:0-15137 GCA_036381835.1 Micromonosporaceae bacterium | reverse complement strand
CCTCGCCTTTCGCCGCCGTCGACCGTCGGTGCTCTCAGCGGCCGGACTCGGAACGACCGCCGAACGAGCCGCCGGTGCCCGCGCCGGCCAGATTCCCGGCGGCACCACCGGAGCGGTTGCCCTCGGCACGGCCCATCTCCGCTTCCAGACCCTGGCCGCGTCCGTCCAGGTCGCGCAGTTGGCTCTCCAGGTATGCCTTCAACCGGGTGCGGTACTCCCGCTCGAACTGCTTGAGCTCCTCGATGTGCTTCTGCAACGCGCTGCGCTTGGCTTCCAGGCCGCCCATCGCCTCCTGGTGACGCTGCCGGGCTTCGCGTTCGAGCGCGTCGGCCTTGGCGCGCGCTTCGCGGGTCATCTCCTCCGCCTGCGCACGAGCCTCGGACATCAGTTTGTCCGCCTCCCGGCGCGCATCGGCGAGGTGATCGTCCGCGGTGCGCTGGGCCATCATCAGCACCCGAAGCGCCTGCTGCTCGCCGTCGCCGCTGCCCGCGCCCTGCGTCCGCAGTTGCTCCAACTCCGCCTGCATCGCACGGGCGGCCTGCTCGGCGGCGACCTTGTCTCGCTGCAGTCGCTCGAGCTGGGCCTTGAGCTCGTTGATCTCGGCCACCAACCGCGCCTCGCCCGGGCCGCCCGGAACGCCCCCACGGCCGCCGCGCTCTACCTGAGCGCGCAGCTCGTTGTTCTCCTCGATGAGCCGAGCGAGCTCTCGCTCCACCTCGTCGAGGAAGGCGTCGACCTCATCCTCGTCGTACCCCCGCTTGCCGATCGGTGGCTTCTTAAAGGCGACGTTGTGGACGTCTGCCGGCGTCAGCGGCATCGAAACTCCTCGGGTCAGTTGCGGCCGCGTTGCGTGCTGATCAACCGGTTTTCACAGGTAGATCAGCGGCTCTAACACGAACACCATCAGCACGAACAGGATAACCAGGAGCACAAGCGAGGCCAGGTCGATGCTCACGGTACCAATTCGCAATGGTGGGATCACTCGCCTTAACGTCCGCAGGGGCGGGTCGGTAACGCTCCACACCGTCTCAAGTCCGGCCGCCGCTGCTCGACCAGGCTGCCAACGCCGGCCGTACTGCAGCACGGCAGCCATGACAAACCTGGCCAAAAGCAGCAGCAAGAACAGATAAACGAGGAGATACAGCACCTGGAACAGGATCGAAAGCACGGCTCGGTATCCCCCCGGGTGTGGTGTGGCGCGTCGGGCGCTAGCTCATGCCGTAGAAGCCGCCCTCAGCGATCTTGGCCTTGTCCTCCGCGGTGACCTGAACGTTCGCCGGTGAGAGCAAGAACACTCGGTTGGTCACCCGCTCGATCGTACCGCGCAGCCCGAACGCCAGACCGGCGGCGAAGTCCACCAGGCGGCGCGCGTCCGCCTCCTCCATCTCGGTGAGATTGATGATCACCGGTACGCCGTCGCGGAAGTGCTCGCCGATCGTCCGGGCCTCCCGGTACGTGGTCGGGTGCAGCGTGGTGATCTGGTAGCGCTGCTCCTCGTCGGCCAACACCGCCCGCTCCCGCAGATGAGGCTGCGGCGCGAGCGCCAGATTGTCCCGGGTGTGGTAGGTGAGGGCGGTGGGCTGCTCCGACGCCCGAGTGATCGACCGCACGCTGGAGCGGTCACCACCCTCGGACCGCTCCGCCTCCGACCGGTCGGTCTCGACGCGGGACCTGGTTCGAGCGGACAGTCGCCCTCGCTCGCCGCTACGCGCGCGGGGAAACGTCGAGCGCTCGTCGGCGTCGTCCTCCTCGGCGAGTTCATCGGCGTAGCGGCTGCGCCGGTACGCCGAATCACGGTAGCTACTCTGCTCGTAGCCGCCGTCGTCGTACGACCGGTCCTCATCGTCCTCCACGAGGCCTAGCCAGACCCCGGCTCTGCGCAGTGCACCCACGCCGCGCCCCTCCGTCCCGCTGTACGGCACGTGCCCCCTGCCGCGCCGTTCGTCCCGCATGTGGACACAATGCGCCCACCAGCCTGGGACGATTCCCCGACGCGGCCAGCGAACGCTGGTCACGCGGCCCCCCGACCACGGGGATCCGCCCCAAACAACACGGGTGTAGTTTGCAAAGCTCAGGCTAGCGCAGCGGGTTGCGCATGCCGAGTAACGCGCTGCCGATTCGCACGTGTGTCGCGCCGTGGCGGATCGCCGCCTCGAGATCGCCGCTCATACCCGCGGAGATCACCGTGGCCTGCGGGTGTCGGTCGCGCAACCGGGCCGCCAGTTCAGCCAGCCGCGCGAACGCCTCCGTCGGCGCCCAGTCCAGCGGGGCAACCGCCATCACCCCGGCCAGGCGCAGCCGCTCCTGGTTCACGATCGCCGTCACGACCGTATCGAGATCACGATCGGCGTCGCCGAGGCCGGCCACCGCGCCACCGCGCGCGGCATCACCGTCGATGCTCACCTGTACCAGCACGTCCAGCGGTCGGTCTCGGCCGCGCCGCGCGGCCTCCCCCAGCGCTTGTGCCAAGCGAACGCTGTCGACCGAGTGAACCAGGTCCGCGTACCCGACCACGGATCGACATTTGTTGCGCTGCAACCGGCCCACGAAATGCCAGCGAACCGCAACCTGCGCGGCAGCCACGGCAGGGGCCTTCACCGCCGCCTCCTGGTCGCGGTTCTCCCCGAAGTCGGTGACGCCGAGCTCGGCCAGCAGCAGTACGTCACTGGTCGGATACGTCTTGGTGACCGCGATCAGTGTGATCTCGGCCGGGTCCCGCCCGGCCGCCGCGCACGCCGCCTCGATTCGCGCGGTCACGTGGGCCAGCCGATCGGCAAGCTGTGCGCGGCGCTCGTCGAGCGCCGCGTCCGTCGTCTCGGTCATGCCGCGGTCAGGACCCGTTCTTCAGGAAATCGGGGACATCCACATCGTCGAACAGTATCCGCCGGGGCGCCGGCGCGGGCGACGTGGACTGCGTGGGGGTGGTCCCCGACCCGCTGGTCCGCGGCTGCTGCGACGGCTGCTCGGGCGCAGCCTTGCGCGGCTGCTCGGCCGGCTTGTAGGCGGGTGTGCCACCGTCGAAGCCCGCGGCGATGACGGTCACCCGCACCTCGTCACCGAGCGCGTCGTCGATTACCGCGCCGAAGATGATGTTCGCATCCGGGTGTGCGGCATCGGTCACCAGTTGGGCCGCATCGTTGATCTCGAACAGGCCGAGGTCGGAGCCGCCCGCGATGGAGAGCAGCACGCCACGCGCGCCATCCATGCTCTGTTCCAGCAACGGACTGGAGATCGCGGCCTCGGCGGCCTCCACGGCACGGTTCTCCCCCCGGGCGCTGCCGATGCCCATCAGCGCACTGCCCGCACCGCTCATCACGCTCTTCACATCGGCGAAGTCGAGGTTGATCAGGCCTGGTGTGGTGATCAGGTCGGTGATGCCCTGGACCCCGGAGAGCAGCACCTGGTCGGCCTGGCGGAACGCGTCCATCATGCTGATGCTGCGATCGCCGAGCGCGAGAAGCCGGTCGTTGGGAATCACGATCAGCGTGTCGCACTGGTTGCGCAGTTCCTCGATGCCCGCCTCCGCCTGCACCTGGCGGCGTTTGCCTTCGAAGGAGAACGGCCGGGTCACCACGCCGATGGTCAGGGCGCCGAGTTTGCGGGCGATGTTGGCCACCACCGGCGCCCCACCGGTGCCCGTGCCGCCGCCCTCGCCACAGGTGACGAAGACCATGTCGGCGCCCTTGAGGACCTCCTCGATCTCGTCCCGGTGATCCTCTGCGGCGTTCTTGCCCACCTCGGGATTGGCTCCGGCACCGAGCCCTCGCGTCAGCTCCCGGCCGACGTCCAGTTTGACGTCGGCATCGCTCATCAGCAGGGCCTGGGCGTCGGTGTTGATCGCGATGAACTCCACGCCCTTCAGACCGACCTCGATCATCCGGTTGACGGCGTTGACCCCGCCGCCACCGATGCCGACAACCTTGATTACCGCCAGATAGTTGTGCGGAGGTGTCATCGGGGCGCCTTCCCTTCAACTTCTCGGACGTGCGGTGCGACCTGGCCGGGCCACGCTCGACATCCGCCACCTGCGGGAGGGAGAGGGTAACCCTCACCCTCTACTAGAGGTTTAGACTTATGTCAACCGCTGAGCCTCACCGGAAACGTATGCGTCGTCGAGGCGTGATCCAAGGATCCGTGCGGCGTGTCGGACCCCGGTTCGGTTATATCGACTATCGGTGAGCAGCACTTAGCTGATCGTGATCACATCCGGGACACTCACGTCGATCACCCCGCTTTCCCGGTCGAGCAGCACGGTCGCCACCCGCGCCTTCGCCTCCCCTTGAGAGGCATCGCCCCAGACCACGGTGCGACCGCCGTCGAGCAGCAGCCTGATCCGCGCCGGAGCATCGACGTCCACCTCGATCAACCGCTCGCGCAATTGCGGAGTCAACGTGGCCAGGACGGTCAGACCGACACGGGTCGCCGCATCGTCCGGCCCCGGGCTGGTCACCCGCAGCGTGGGCAGCCCGTCCGGGGGCTCGGCCACCACTCGGAACACGACCCCGGTGTGATCCACGACCGCGAACTGTCGCTCCTGCGGCACCACCGCCACCCCGACCCGCTCCACCACCTCGACGACCAGCGTGCTCGGCCAGTCGCGACGCACCGTGACCCGATCGACCGGTGCCAGTGCCTCGATCCGGGCGCCCACGGCCGCGAGGTCGACCCGTGCCAGCGGACTGCCCTCCGGCACCGCGGCGGCCTCGCGAACCTGCGCCGGGGTGAGCAGTTGTGCGCCGACCACCCGCACCTCACGGACCCCGAAGACGCCGGTGCCGAGAACGAGCCAGGCACCGATCGCGGCAAGCGCCAGCAACCCGGCCGGCACGGCCCAAGGCAGGGCGGCCCGTAGCCGACGTTGCCGGGCACGACGCATGAACCGTCGCACCGACGGCGGCACCGCGTCGCTGCGCGCGCGCACCAGCCGCCATCGGCGGGTGGCCGAGGCGCGTGGCGCGCTGCGGGCCCGGCCGGACGACCCGCCGGTGCGCACCGAGCCACCGCGGCCCCGGGTACGCGACGGGTCCGGCCTCATAGATCGTCGCCCGCCCGCGGGATCTCCTCGCCCCCCACCCCGAGGTATCGGGCGGTCGATCCGCCACCGGCACGGGCGGCGAGCGCGGTCAGCAGTTCGTCCCCCATCAGGGAGATCGGCGGCGCGCCCATCGTCACCACCAGGTCACCGGGGCGAGCCCGACGCACCACCTCGGCGGGCACGTCCTGCCAGGACTCGACGAAGATCTTCCGGTCGGCCGGCAACGGGATCGCCTCGGTGAGGGCCACTCCACCCTCACCCGGCCGGCGTACCTCGCCCGGCCCGAACACCTCGAGCATCACCACCTGATCGGCGAGGGACAGCGCCTGCGCCAACTCATCCTGCAGATCGCGGGTGCGGTAGACCCGGTACGGCTGATAGACGACGATCAGGTCGCCACCGGCGGCCACCTCGCGTAGCGTCTGCAACGCCGCCGTGATCGAGGTCGGGTGGTAGGCGTACTCGTCGTAGACCTGCACCCCGTCCGCTGTGCCCTTGTGCTCGAAGCGCCGCCGCACCCCGGGGAACGCGGCCAGCGCCGCGGTCGCGGCCTCCAGCGGCAGCCCGAGCTTGAGTGCGGTGAGCACCGCCGCGGCGCTGTTGAGACCGAGCGGACGGCCCGGCACCGGCAGCCGGATCTCGCCGAGCGGTCGACCGTCCAGTGCCGCCAGGTAGCGGACGCCGCGCGCAGAGGCGGCCAGTTCGGACAACCGCAGGTCCGCGTCCTCGGACTCCCCGTAGGTGAACACACGGCGGCCCTCGGCACGCAGTGTCTCGGCCATCCTCCGAGTACCGGGGTCGTCGGCACAGACGACGACGAAGCCGTCCGGGTCGGTCAGCCGGGCGAAGTCCGCGAACGCCGCCGCCAGGCCGGCATAGTCGCCGTACGTGTTCAGATGATCCGCGTCGATGTTGGTGACGATCGACACGTACGGCCGGTAGAGCAGGAAGGACCGGTCGCTCTCGTCCGCCTCGGCGACGAAGTACTCACCGCTGCCGTGATGTGCGTTGGAGCCCACCTCGGAGAGCTCGCCGCCGATCACGAACGACGGATCCTGCCCGGCCTGCTGCAACACGAGGGTGACCATCGACGTGGTGGTGGTCTTGCCGTGGGTACCCGCGACCGCGATGGTCCGCCGGCCGGTCATCGCCGCGGCCAGCGCCTCCGAGCGGTGCAGCACCCGCAGTCCGCGCCGCCGGGCCTCGACGAGTTCCAGATGGTCCGGTGGGATCGCGGAGGAGTACACGACGGTGTCCACACCGTCGAGGTTGGTCGGCTCGTGCCGCATGTGGACGATCCCGCCCAGCGCCCGCAGCCCGGCCAACGCAGGCCATTCGCGCAGTTCACTGCCGGTCACCCGGATGCCCCGGGTCAACAGCAGCCGGGCCAGCCCGCTCATGCCGATCCCGCCGATGCCGATCAGATGTACGGTGCCGAGATCCTCGGCGGTCATGGTGCCGGCCGGACACAACTGGGTGATATTCATGGCAACCTCCTGCCTGCCGGCTGATCCGATCCGGTCATCGGGTCACCGCCTCGTAGACGAACTCCAGCAGCGCCTCGTCGCCGTCCCGTCGCCCGTACGCCGCCGCAGCCGCGCCCATGGCGGCCAGCCGCTGCCGGTCACGGACCAGCGGGATCACGTTCTGCTCGATCCAGTCGGGGCTCAGCTCGGCGTCGTCCACGAGCAGACCGCCGCCCGCCTGCACCACCGGCACCGCGTTGCGTCGCTGCTCCTGGTTGCTGTGCGGATAGGGCACGTAGACGGTGGGCAGCCCGATCGCGGCGACCTCCGCACAGGTCATCGCGCCGCCGCGGGCCAACATGAGGTCGGCGGCGGCGTACCCGAGCTCCATTCGCGACAGGTACGGCAGGGTCACGTACGGCACCGGCAGGTCGCCGGGAACCGCGACCGGCTCGTTACGGGCCCCGATCACGTGCAACACCTGGATGCCCGCATTGGCCAGCTCCTTGGCCGCACCGGCGACGGCCAGGTTGATCGAGCGGGCGCCCTGCGAGCCTCCGGCGACGAACAACGTGGGCAGCTCGGGGTGGAGTCCGAAGTGCGCCCGCGCCGCCGACCGGGCGGCCGCGCGATCGAGCCGCGCGATCGACTGTCGCAAGGGGACGCCGACGACCCGCGCGTCGCGCAGCACCTCCGACTGGGCCGGCTGGTGCGGGAAGCCGACCGCGACGTGTCGGGTGAACTTCATGCCGAGCCGGTTGGCCACGCCCGGCGGGACGTTCACCTCGTGGATGACGATCGGCAGTTCGCGCCGCCAGGCGGCCAGATAGGCCGGCACCGAGACGTAGCCGCCGAACCCGACGACCACGTCGGCCCGCACCTCGTCGAGGATCTTGCCCGCGACCCGGGCCGCGGTCCACATCCGGCCGGGGGTGCGCAGCAGGTCCAGGTTGACCGACCGGGGCAACTGGTAGGCGGGCACGTGCCGCAACTCGTACCCGTGCTGCGGGATGAGCTCGTTCTCCAGCCCGCGGGGGGTGCCGAGACAGGTGATGCGTACGCCGGGATCGTGCCGTCGCAGACAATCCGCGAAGGCGAGCAACGGGTAGATGTGACCCCCGGTGCCGCCGCCCGCCAGGACGACCGAACGCAGCGAACCCATCAGCCTCTCCCTTCCCTCCGCTTGGGCAGCGGCGGCAACGGTGCCCAGACTAGTCGGACCCACGGGGCCGGTGCGCGGGCGTGCAAGGCACGCGCCGCATCGGGCTCGGCCCGGGCGAACGAAGCCAGCATGCCGACCGCGGCGAGCGTGACCACGAGCGCGCTGCCGCCGTCGGAGATGAACGGCAGCGGCAGCCCGGTGAGCGGCAGCAGACCGACCACGCCGCCGATGTTGATGAGAGCCTGGACGGTCAGCCAGGTGGTGGCGCCGGCGGCGGCGAGCCGGCGGAACGGGTCGGCCACCCGGCGGGCGATCCGCAGACCGGTGTAGGCCAGGACGGCGAACAGCCCGACCACGACCGTGCAACCGACCACCCCCAGTTCCTCCGCGATGATCGCGAAGATGAAGTCGTTGTCCGCCGCCGGCAGCCAGTTCCATTTGAGTCGGCTCTGGCCCAGGCCGACGCCGAACCAGCCGCCGTTGTCGATCGCGTATCGCGCCTGGTTGAGCTGGAAGCAGTCGGCCAGCTTGCACTCATCCGGCGGCGGCGGGTTGAAGAACACGGTCAGCCGCTTCAACCGGTAGTTGTCCGCGCCCCGGTCGCCGGAGCCGGCGCCGAGCGAGGCGGCGGCGACCAGCAGGCCGATCCCGGCCAGGCCGAGCACGGAGAGGGTGGCGAACACACGCATGCGCACCCCGGCCGCCCAGAACAGCCCGACCACGATCGCCAACAGGCAGAGCATGGTGCCCAGGTCGTTGTAGCCGACCAGCACGAACAGCAGACCGACGATCGGGAACAGCGGCGTCATCAGTTCCCGCCACCAGCCGAGCGCGGCGCCTTTGCGGGCGATGACGTCGGCGCCCCACAGCACCAGGGCGAACTTGGCGAACTCCGCGGGCTGCAACCCGATCGGACCGAGATGCAGCCAGAGGAGCCTGGCCTCGATCGGACCGATCCGGGCGTCCTGACCGGTCACCGTGGCCCAGGCGAGCAGGCCGTCCAACAGCAGCAGAAGAAGCAGTGCGACGCCGAGCGCCGGCAGCGCGAGCGCCCGGTACGTGCGTACCGGGAGCCGCTGGCAGGCCCAGAACGCCACCAGACCGATGAGGGCGTACAGGGCCTGTTTGCTGAACGCCGCGAGGGCGTTGCCGGCCTCGGCGTAGGAGCGGACGCTGGTCGCCGAGAAGACCATGGTGAGCCCGATCACCAGCAGCAGCCCGCAGCTGGCGATGAGCAGGTAGTAGGAGGCCAACGGCCGGGCCAGCAGGCCGCGCAGCGCGGCCAGGCCGGCGACCGGACCGCCCCCCGGCGGGGGCGGCACCTGCGCGATCGTCGATCCGGCCGGTTCGCCCCTCACGCCATAGCCCCTCTGTCCTGCTCGTGCCCCGCACCATCATCGGGTGCCGGCCTCGCCCGGCCCGAACACCCCGGCGGCGTGTCGACCGACTCCGGTCAGGTGACCGCGGTCAGGAACTCGCCGAAGAAGAGACCGAGTCCGATGAAGACGCAGATGCCGGCGATGATCCAGAACCGGACCACGATGTTGACCTCGCTCCATCCGGCGAGCTCGAAGTGATGCTGCAGCGGCGACATGCGGAAGACCCGCTTACCGGTGGTCCGGAACGAGATCACCTGGATGACCACCGACATGGTGATGATCACGAATAGCCCGCCGATGATGGGCAGCAGCAGCAGGGTCCGGGTGGACATGGCCAATCCGGCGATGAGGCCGCCGAGGCCGAGGGCACCGGTGTCGCCCATGAAGATCCGGGCCGGCGAGGTGTTCCACCACAGGAAGCCCACGCAGGCTCCGGCCGCGGCTCCCGCGATCAACGCGATCTCCAGCGGGTCCCGCACCTGATAGCAGTAGTCGAGGGTGTAGTTCGGGTCGGCGCACCAGTGCCGGTACTGCCAGAAGGCGATCATCGCGTAACCGGCGAGCACCATCACCGAGGCACCGGTCGCCAGCCCGTCCAGCCCGTCGGTGAGGTTGACGCCGTTGGTGGTGGCCATCACGACGAAGATGAAGATGACCACCGCACCGACCTTGCCGACGTCCAACGCCGGGATGTCGCGGATGAACGACAGAGTCGTGGCGCCCACCGTCTCCACATTGGTGGACATCCCACTCGGATCGACCATGCTGCTCGGAAAGTAGAGGGCGATGACCCCGAAGGCCGCACCCACCAGGATCTGACCCAGCAGCTTGCCCCGCTTGTTGAGCCCGGCGCTGTTGCGTTTACGCACCTTCAGGAAGTCATCGATGAATCCGACGGCGCCGGAGAAGACCATCAGACCGAGCAGAACAAGCGCGGTGATGGTGGGGGTGATCTGTGCGATCTGATGCTCGGGCAACGTGGTGAGGGCCACGTGACCGGCCACATACGCGATGACCGTGGCGACGATGAACACCACCCCGCCCATGGTGGGCGTGCCCTTCTTGCCCTGGTGCATCGCCGGTCCCTCGGCGCGGATCGGCTGCCCGGCCTTCAACCGGGTGAACACCTTGATCGCGATCGGGGTGGCGAAGAGCGACACGAGAAAGGCCACACCGGCCGCGACGACGACCGCTCTCATGTCGTCGCCTGCCCGTCCTCGGTCGCCTCCCCCTCCGCGCGGAGGGCGTCGACGACCTCCCAGGTCCGGTAACGTGAGCCCTTCACCAGGACGGCATCGCCGGGCCGCAGCTCACGGCGCAGCAACTCCACCGCCGCCGCCTGATCGGATACCAGCACCGATTCTCCTCCCCAATCCGCGGTCGCCGAAGCAGCATGATGGATCGGCGCCGCCAATTCGCTGACCACGATCAGCCGGTCGATGCCGAGCTCGACCACCAACCGACCGACCTGCTCGTGCCCTTCCCGCTCGAACTCCCCGAGCTCGGCCATGTAGCCGAGCACGGCGACGGTGCGCCGCCCGCGGCCCAGCTCGGCGAGCGCCCGCAGCGCGGCGGCCATCGAGGCCGGATTCGCGTTGTACGAGTCGTCGATCACCGTCACGCCATCGGGTCGATCGAAGACATCCATCCGTCGGCTCGACACCAAACGCAGGCCGCCGAGAGCGTCGGCCACTTCGGACAGCGACATGCCGGCCTCGAGCGCCACCGCCGCCGCGGCGAGCGAATTGGCGACCTGGTGGCGGCCGGTCAGGCCGAGCCGCACCGGCACCGCCCCCGCCGCGGTCACCAACGTGTACGCGGGACGGCCGCGCTCGTCGACCCGTACGTCCACCGCGCGCACCGTCGCGTCGTCCGCTTCGCCGACCAGCACCACCCGCGCCCGTGTCCGCCGCGCCATCGCACGAACCCGCGGATCGTCCGCGTTCAGCACCGCCACACCGTCCGGGGGCAGCGCCTCGACCAGTTCACCCTTGGCCGCCGCGATCTGCTCGACCGAGCCGAACTCCCCGACGTGCGCCACCCCGACGTTGAGCACCGCCGCGATGCGCGGCGGCGCCACCTGGCACAGATATCGGATGTGGCCCGGGCCCCGGGCTCCCTTCTCCAGCACCAGAAACCGCGTGTCCGGGTCCGCCTGCAGCGCCGTGTAGGGATGGCCGAGTTCGTTGTTGAAGGAGCCGGGTGGCGCGACGGTCGGTCCGATGCGCGCGACCAGCTGCGCGATCATGTCCTTGGTGCTGGTCTTACCGGACGATCCGGTGACTCCGATCACGGTCAGGGCGGGTAACCGGTCGACCACCGCTCGGGCCAGTCGGCCCATGGCCACGCGGGCGTCTCCGACCAGGATCATCGGCACGCCGGCGACTTCCCGGGTGCCGAGGACCGCCACCGCCCGGGCCGTCAGCGCCGCCGAGGCAAAGTCGTGGCCGTCGACCTTCTCACCGGGGAAGGCCACGAACAGCCCGCCCGGGCCCACCTTCCGCGAGTCGAACTCCACTCGGCCGGTGACCGCCGCATCGGGATCCGCGGCGATCAGCCGCCCCTGAACGATCGCCGCGACCTCCGCGAGACTGAGGTTGATCATTACTGCCCCACCCGGTCTGCGAATCGGGCGGTCAGCGCGGCGGCCAACTCGACCCGGTCGTCGAACGGATACACCTGTCCACCGATCTCCTGTCCGCGCTCGTGTCCCTTGCCCAGCACCGCCACGATGTCGCCGGGCGCGGCCAGTCGCACCGCTTCGGCGATGGCGGCGCGGCGATCCGCGACCTCCGTCACCAGCGCGGCGGTGCCCTCCCGAAGCGCACCCGCCAGCAGTTCGGCGCGGATCGCCGCCGGGTCCTCCGTGCGCGGGTTGTCGTCGGTGATCAACACCCGGTCCGCCCCGCGCGCCGCCGCCGCCCCCATGACCGGTCGCTTGCTGCGGTCGCGATCCCCGCCCGCGCCGATCACACAGATCAGCCGGCCGCCCTCGGCGACCAGGTCGCGAAGCGCGCTCAGTGCGGCGGTGATCGCGTCCGGTTTGTGTGCGTAGTCCACCACGCCCCGCACCGGGCCGGGGGCGTCGACGAGTTCCAACCGCCCCGGTACCCCGCGACAGGCCGCCACCCCCCGGGCTGCGATCTGCGGATCGACGCCGACGGCGGCCAACACCGCGATGGCCAGCAGGGCGTTGGCGATGTTGTGCCGGCCGGGCAAGGCCACCCCGGCGTCGACGACGACTCCGTCCGGGCCGATCGCGGTGAACCGCTGCGCGTACCCCGAGCCGCTCACGTTCTCGGCCCGCCATGTCGCCGCCGGGTTCCCGGCCGCCGAATAGGTGACGGTGTCCGCCTTGTGCAACGGGCGCAGTGCCGGATCGTCGAGGTTGAGCACCTCCACCGCGCAGCGGCCGTCGAACAGGCGTGCCTTGGCGGCGAAGTAGGCGCCGACATCGGCGTGGAAGTCCAGATGATCCCGACCGAAGTTGGTGTAGCCGCCGACGGCGAATCGGACCCCGCCGACCCGCTCCATGGCGAGGGCGTGGCTGGACACCTCCATCACCACGGCGTCGACCTCGCGCTCTCGCGCCACGGCCAGCATGGCATGCAGATCGGTCGCTTCCGGCGTGGTACGGACGCTGTCCAGGGACAGGTCGCCGAGCCGGGTCTCAACCGTGCCGATCAGACCGGTCACCTGACCGGCGGCCCGTAACCCGGACTCGATCAGGTAGGCCGTGGAGGTCTTACCGGCGGTACCGGTGATTCCGATCATGGTCAGCGCCGCGGTCGGCTCGCCGTAGACGACGGAGGCGACCGGACCCAGCACGGCGCGGGGATCCGGCACGACCAACGCGGGGAGGCCGGCCGCGGCCGCGGCTTCCGCTCCTCGGGAATCGGTCAGCACCGCCACCGCGCCCGCTGCCGCGGCGTCCGGCACGAACTCGGCGCCGTGTCTGCGGGAGCCGGGGAGCGCGGCGTACAGATCACCGGGGCGAACCTCCGCGCTGGCATGGGTCACTCCGGTCACCGTCAGCGTCTCGGCCGCAGGGGGCACCTCGGCTTCCAGCCGCGCGGCGAGGTCGGCGAGCCGCGTGGGGATCGTGGTGCGGGGACGCGGATTGCCGGGCACGGCGCTAGACCCTACCCGGTCGGAATGATCCGAGAACACCCGACGGTCCGCCCCGCTCCGCGGATATCCCTTTTGCCCGGCCGGCGGGGTCGATCGCCCGGCGGGTCGGGCTCGTTCCTGCGGGCACGACGAGATCCTCCTTCGGCGACGATCGGCTCCTCGGTCGACCGACCCCGTCGGTGCCCGCGGCGCCAGGCCGGCGGTCAGGGGAACACCACGAAGTCGGGCGGCGCAGCAGTGGTGGGTGGAACCCGGAAGTGTCGCAGGGTGAACTCCATTATCGACTCGAACGCGGGTGCGGCGATCTCGCCTCCCCCGCCGCCGGGGGTGTGCGCGAACACGGCGACGACGTAGCGGGGATCGTCCGCCGGCACCATGCCGATGAACGAGGCCACATCGCCGGGGACGTACCTCCCGTCGATGATCCGCTTCCCGGTGCCCGTCTTACCCGCCACCCGGTAGCCCGGAATGGCGGCCTTTAAACCGGTCGCGCCCGGCACGGTGGTCACCGCCTCCAGCATGAGGCGCAGGGCGGCGGCATTCTGCGCACCGAGCACCCGCCGGGTCCGGGGTTCGGGAGTCGGGGTCCGGGTGCCGTCCGGCGAGACGATCTCCTTCACCAACCGCGGCTGCACCCAGACACCGTCGTTGGCGATCGCGGCGTACACCGCCGCCATCTGCAACGGCGTGACATCCACGCTGTGCCCGATCGGGATCGACCCGTACGAGGAGCCGCTCCACTCCGATGGTTCGAGCACGCGGCCCGCGGCCTCGCCGGGCAGCCCCACCCCGGTGGCCTGCCCGAGGCCGAACTTGAGCTGGTACTCGTAAAGCTTCTCCGCGCCCAGCCGATCGGCGATCTGGATGGTCCCGACGTTGGACGAGTAGGCGAGCATGCCCGCCAGGGTCATCACCCGCCCGTCGGCGGGATGGGTGTCGGAGAACGTGGTGTCGCCCTTGCGGATGGTCGACGGCACCGGCATGGTCGTATCCGGTCGGATCACCCCCTCCTCCAACGCCGCGCCGAACACGATCGCCTTGTGCACCGAGCCGGGGTCGATGACGAAGCTGGTGGCCACGTCCTCCCGGTCGGTCGGATCGGTCGCCGGGTTGGTCGGGTCGGCCGCGTTGTACGTCGGGTGGCTGGCCTGCGCCAGCACCTCACCGGTGCGCACGTCGAGCACCACGGCCGCGGCCTTGCCGCCCTCGGTCTCCCGCATCAGTTCGTTCAGCGTGAGCTGCGCCTCGTACTGCAGATCGCGGTCGATGGTGAGCACCAGAGAGCTGCCCGGCTTAGCCGGGGTCTCCCGCTGGTAGCCGCCCGGGATCTCCTTGGCCAGGTTGCCGCGACCGATCTCGAACTGCCGCTCGCCGTCGACGCCGCTCAGCACATCGTTGTAGCGCGCCTCGATCCCCTCCAGGCCGACCATGCCGTCACCGACGAAGCCGAGCACGTTGGCGGCCAGGTCACCGCCGGGCACCTCGCGGCGCTCGTCTCGGCGGACCCCGATGCCCGGCAGGCCGAGTTCCATGATCCGCTCCGCGGTCTCGATCTCGACCCCCCGGGCCAGCCACTCGAACCGGGAGGGCCGCCCGTCCGGGCGGGTCCGCTTGGTCATCGACTCGACCAGTTGGGAGCGCGGGATGCCGAGCAGCGGTGAGAGTGCGGCCGCGGTCGCCTGCGGGTCCTCGATCAGCTCCGGATCGGCGTAGACGTACCGGGCCTCCACGCTGTGCGCCAGTGCGGCCCCGGACCGGTCGTAGATCGCCCCACGCGGTGCGGGCAGGCTGACGGTCCGCAGCCGATCCAGCAGGCCGCCGTCGGCGTATGCCGGCGCGTCCACCACTTGGAGCGCCACGAGACGGATACCGATGGTGGCGAACAGCGCCAGGGCGAGCACGGTGGCGAGGCGGAGCCTGCGCTGGGGGTCGGCCAGGCGCGGTGGACGCAGCGGCCGACGTGC
>DASVCA010000084.1:0-22571 GCA_036381835.1 Micromonosporaceae bacterium | reverse complement strand
CGCCGTGAAATCTACGGCTGACATCAACCGGGCTGGTGAGCAATGGATCGTTGGGGAAGCGTGCCAAAGTTGCTCCGGAAGTAGAGCCGGCAGCGGACTGACGCCGCCTCACACTCAACGGTCTTACAAACGAGGTGTCAGTCCCGGCGTCGCTGTTCCCACGGCCTCCTTAGGCGGGAGGACGTGGCTGGCCAAGGGTGTTTCTGGCGAATGCGTGGTAAGCAGGCGACACCAGCCAGGTTTGCCCTGGTAACGACGCTGCCGGGAACCGGTAGGGCGGGTGACGTCCTCGTGGGTTCGAATCCCACGCCCTCCGCTACGCAAGATCGGCGGAAACGCTTCCTGATCCCGAGTGGGTGGAAGGGCTCGCGGATCCGCCCGGTACGGGCGAAGATGGCGACCATGAGCCTTGACCGACCGATTGCACCCGACCCGTACGATCTGCTCCCGCCGGTGCCGTCGTTCACGCTGACCAGTGACGATGTGCGCGACGGCGAGCCGATGGACATCCGGTTCGCCCACGGCAGCGTCGGTGGTGCGAACCTGTCACCCCACCTGGCCTGGTCTGGGTTTCCCGAGGCAACCCGCAGCTTCGTGGTGACCTGCTTCGACCCGGACGCACCCACCGGTAGCGGCTTCTGGCACTGGTCGCTGGTGAACGTGCCGGCGACCGTGACTGAACTGCCCCGAGGTGCGGGTGTCGGCGGTGCCGGGCTGGACGGTGCCTTCTCGGTCCGCAACGACTACGGCGACCGGGCGTACGGCGGTGCCGCGCCCCCCGCCGGTGACCGGCCGCACCGTTACATCTTCGCGGTGCACGCGATCGATGTGGAGCATCTCGACGTCACCCCGGACGACTCGCCGGCGGTGGTCGGCTTCAACCTGGCCTTCCACACCCTGGCGCGGGCGACGCTTCGCCCGACGTTCCAGGTTAAGGGCTGACCGTAGTGTCCGGCGACCGAGCCCGCCCGGTCGCCGGACACGAACCCATCCCAGGCGGGCACCCGAGTGACCGCGAAGGTGGACTTTCCGAACGACGGTATGAGAAACCGCCCCGTCTCGTCCGTGGAATGTGGTGCTCTGCCTACATGCCGTTGTCCCGCCGGGCGGTCCGTCCGCGTGTCGTCGACACTGCGGCGATTGCCGGATTCGTCGTCGTCGCCCTCTGGGTGACCGGGCGCCTGTGGCTCGATCCCCATCAGGGGCTCGCCGCGAACCGGATGGATCAGGCGCTGTTCGAATGGATGCTCGCCCATGGGGCGAGGGTCGTCACCGACTTCGCGAATCCGTTCTTCTCGTACCGGATGAACGTGCCCGACGGGGTCAACCTGATGGCCAACACGTCGGTGCTCGCCGTGTCCATCCCTCTGGCACCGGTGACGCTCGCCTTCGGCCCGTCACTGGCCTTCCGGGTCTTCCTCACCGGCGCGATGATCGCTACCGCGCTCTCGTGGTATCTGGTGTTGTCTCGGCACCTGGTCTCGTCGCGGCCCGCAGCCGTCGTCGGGGCTTCCTTCGCCGCTTTCGGACCGAGCATGGTTTCTCATGCCAACGGACACCCCAACATCGTCGCCCAGTTCGTCGTGCCGTTGATCGTCTGGCGGGTGCTGCGACTGCGGGAGACCGGGCGATGGCTGCGCAACGGCCTGATCCTCGGACTGTTGATCGTCTGGCAGGCCTTCATCAACCTGGAGATCCTGCTGATGACCGCGGTCGGGCTGGGGATCTTCGTGGCTGTCATGGCGGTTCTGCGCCCCGGCTACCGGTGCTACCTGAAGCCCTATGCGGCGGGACTCGCGGTTGCTGCGCTGGTTGCGTCGGTGCTCCTCGCCTATCCGCTTCACATGTTGTTCTTCGGCCCGCAGACGTACCACGGTCTGGCCGAGCGCATTCGAGCGTACGGCGCGGATGCGGCGTCGTTCTTCGCGTTCTCCCGCGAGTCGCTCGCCGGTGTCCTGCAGCCGCCGCGGGGGCTCGCCCAGAACGCGAGTGAGGAGAACGCCTTCTTCGGTCTTCCGCTGGTCGTTCTCCTCACGGCGGTGGTGTGGTGGTGCCGACGCCAAGCTGCGGTGGTGGCACTGGCCGTCACCGGCTTGGTCTTCGCGATCCTCTCGCTCGGCCCGCGGATCCGGTTCCGCGGCAGGGACACCGGCGTACCGTCGCTCTGGGCGCTGCTGGACGAGCTGCCGATCCTCGATTCCGTGGTGCCGACCCGGTGGGCGATGGCCATGACCCCGATCATCGGGCTGCTGCTCGCGCTCGCCGCCGAGCGCGCCGCGCGGTCGGCGCGGGCACAGCCTGCGTTGGCCCGGCCCATCCGGTATGTGACCGTGACTATGCTCGCCACGGCGCTGCTCCCGATCGTGCCGACCCCGCTGCCCACCGAGCGGCTGGAGCCGACCCCCGAGTTCGTCACCTCCGGCGCCTGGCGGCAATATGCGGGCCGGGACCGGAGTGTGGTGACCTTGCCGTTGCCCGCCAGCACCTACCCCGACCCCTTGCGCTGGTCGGCCGAGACGGGGCTGGAGATGCAGCTCGCCCGCGGCTACTTCCTCGGCCCGAACCGGGATCCGGCGAACCCGGAAGATCGCAGCGCCATCTACTCGGCGTCGTGGCGGCCGACCGCGTGGTTGTTCGAGTCGATCCGTCGGACCGGTGAGGTGCCGGAGATCGACGCGCAGCGTCGGGCGGAGGCGATCGACGACCTCCGTCACTGGCGGGCGGGTGCGGTCATCCTCGCGCCCGGGCGGCACGCGGGAGCGTTTCGGCAGGCGATGACGGAGCTGACCGGGGTACAGCCCACCTTCACCGGTGGAGTCTGGGTGTGGGATGTCCGGCCGCTGATCGACTAGGTGGAGACCTCCGGCGGGGATCAAGCGATCGACCGGCCGACCGGCTGCCCGATCGACCGAAGCCCGTCGACAAACATCGATTAGTATCGGTGACAGTCACGAATCCGCCAAGGCTTCTGTCCGAAATCCGGCAGCTTCCCGCGCTAGCGTCTGCCGGGTCGGCAGACTTGAAGTCCCGGCATGAGGACGTGCGATGATCGATTCGCCCATTCAACGGGCTGCCGACGCGTTCGCGGCCGAACTCGCCCGCTGGCGGATAGCCCGAGGCATGACCAAGAAGCGGCTCGCCGGCCGGATGAACTTCGACCCGTCCTACATCAGTCACGTCGAGGCGCGCCGGCATCGCCCCACCGCGGACTTCGCCCGCCGGGCCGAGGCGGTCCTTGACACCGGAGGCGCGATCTGGCGACGTTTCCAGGAGTACGACCGGCTGCGCGCAACGCGGCCGGAGCCGCGAAGCCGAAACATGCCCTCGCCCGCCCACTGGCTCCCACCCGGCGACGGCCTGGTGGTCGAGCACGAGGACGCCACCTTGCGCTTCGCGGACGACACCTATCGGATCGTCGTCCGCAGAGCCCTGTACAACGCCGGCAGCACCCCGGTCACCCGCTATCCGGTCCGGATCGCGGTCGACCGGTACCCGCACGACCCGACCCGTTCCAGTCGACACCACCGCAGCTTCCCGCTCACCTTCACGGAACTCCGTCTACGCGCGCACCACGGCGAGCCACCAGAGCCGATGATGTGGCGGGTCAAACAGGACCGCGACGTGGTCAAAGAGGTGTGGCTGCTGTTCGAGAACGACGACGGGCGGTTCCCGCTCTACCCGGGGGAGCGGGTCGTCATCGAGTACGCGTACCAGGTCGGCCAGGAGAAGTGGGGACCCTGGTTCCAGCGTACGGTTCGGCTGCCGACCCGACAGTTGACGGTACGGCTCGACCTGCCCGCCGACCTGCGCCCACAGGTGTGGGGTGTGGAGACCTCCCTCAGCGCAGAGGAAGCGCCGTTGCGCCTGTCCCGCCGTGGGGTAGGCGAACGGCTGATCTTCGAATGGTCCGCCGCGCACCCGTCGTTGAACGCGCGCTATCGACTGGAGTGGCGGTTCAAGAAGGACCGACGGCCATCGGCGGCCGCCGGTCCGCATCCGGGACTGCACCTCCGGGCCTCCGTGGCCACTGCGCAGCGGTCCGGCTGACTGCAGGGGGCCGAGATCGGGCAGAGTGAACGGGTGGCCCACCGCACGTTCGCACCGAAATCAATCGAGGTGTTGCTGGTACTCGGGGTGTCCCTCGGCCAGTCCGCGATCTATTCGGTGGTCGCGATCATCGCCCGACTCACCGCGGACCGGCCGCTGTCCGAGCAGACCGCCACGCTCAACGCCTCCCAATCGTCCCGGCCGTGGCTCGACCTCACCTATCAACTGCTCGGCATCTTCTTCGCCCTGGTCCCGGTTCTGCTCGCCGTCCACCTGCTCAACCGGGACCCCGGTGACGCCCGAGGCAGGCTCGGACTGGACGCCCGGCGCCCCGGCGGGGATCTGGTCAGGGGCATGGCCCTGGCCGCACTGATCGGTCTTCCCGGGCTCGGGCTCTTCTGGGTCGCGGCGCGGCTCGGCATCAACGCCGGCGTCGTACCGGCGGCGCTGCCGGACCTGTGGTGGGCCGTGCCGGTGCTCATCCTCGCCGCCGCCCAGAACGCGATCCTGGAAGAGGTGATCGTCGTCGGCTACCTGGTCACCCGACTGCGAGAAACCGGCTGGCGCATCGCGGCGGTCGTCGCCGCAACTTCCGTGCTCCGCGGCTCGTACCACCTATACCAGGGCATCGGGGCGTTCTTCGGCAACGTGATCATGGGCGTGATATTCACGTTGTTCTTCCTCCGCACCCGTCGGGTGATGCCGCTGATCGTGGCGCACACCTTGTTGGACGTGGTTGCGTTCGTCGGCTACGCGCTGCTGCCGAAGGAGTGGTTCACCTGGCTGTGACACCCCGGAACCGGGCTGCGGTGCGGGCCGCCAAGCGCTGCGCCGACGTCGAGCCTACGGCTGCGGCACCGAGCACCGCGACCCCGGGCAGCAGGCGGGCAGCCATCCGGAGCGGCAGCCAGGAACCGGCTTGACCGGCGAGCGGCCGGGCCAGACGGAAGCCCACCTCCGCCGGGTGGAGCGGGTGCGACGCGGGTGCCGATGCTAGCGCCGCCGCGAGGGCTTCCCGGGCGGTTTCATCGCTCGAATGCACCCCGGTCAGCACCAGCAGGTCGATCGCCCGGTCCGGATGGGTCGGATCGTGGCCGTACGCGGCAGCCATTCGCAGCACCAGGCCCGCCTGGCTCCACATCAGCGTGACGAGGCCGACCAAGCGGCCGAGCGGGCCGCCGGCCACGCCTACCGCACCGCCGGCGGTGGCGAGTCGCAGCGACTGCCGGGTGGCCAGCCGCGCCAACGCATCCGGCGTCGCGTTCGGGTACGCGTCGCGCAGCTCCCGGAACCAGGACTGCGCGGCCGGCCCGAGCCGGTCGACCGCGGTTGCGGCGAGCAACTCCAACGCGTATCCCGGACGGTCGAGCAGGCGTGCCGACAGGGAGGGCTGACCGGCCGGCTCTGCGACAGGGGATTCCGCCGCCGCAGTCTCTCGGGCCGATGACCGGGGCGTCGAGCCCTTCGGCCCGGTCACTTTCCTCGCAGGCGTCGGGACATCTGTCGATCGAGGCTGATGCGCTGCCTCCTTCTTCCTGTGATCGGAATCACCCGTGATCGGGGTTTCTGGCTCAGCGGATCGGTCAAGCTGACGCGGCAAGGGAATCTCCTCGACGGTCGGCGGCTTAAAAAGTACGGGCGGTGCTTTCGGCACCGGCTCACGAGGAACGGCAGCGGGCTGCTCGGCTGGCGCGTCCGGCGGCACGGGCGGGGTGAACGTCGGTTTGGCCGGCCGTCGTCTCGACCTCGCCTCGCGGTCCGCCGCCGGCCGCGCCGTACGCGGCTGCTCGTCCATGTCGAGAGCCTAGCCGGTCACCCGGGCGGCGACTGGCCAGGAAAACACCCCTGAGCGGTGAGCAACCACCTCGGCCGAGCCGGGTGGCTTTGCTCCGAACGGCCGATGCGCGCTATCCTCGGTCAGCGGTGGTCTACCGGCCACCGAGGGAGACTTCGCCTAGTCTGGTCTATGGCGCCGCACTGCTAATGCGGTTGGGGTCTTACAGCCCCTCCCGGGTTCGAATCCCGGAGTCTCCGCGCCGCGGACGGCATGTAAACTAGCCGGACGTATGCGCCCGTAGCTCAACGGATAGAGCATCTGACTACGGATCAGAAGGTTAGGGGTTCGAGTCCCTTCGGGCGCGCCACTACTGAGCAGGCAAGACGCTAGGGCCGGTCGATCAAGACCGGCCCTGACAGCAACGGCTGACAGCAACGTCACTCCCACGGCTCCCGTTCGGCATCCTGCCGAAACTTGTGGTTGCCCAACGCCCCGGACAACGAGAGTGGGCAACGGAATCGTGCGGGCGGAGCGTTGTGTCTTGGTGTCGAAGATCGTCAGCTTGTCGTCCACTCGGTGCAGGCTGCGCCGGACCCGAAGCACGCCCGCGCCAGGCTGGCGTCATCCCATTACAAACCGAGCGTTTCGCTCCGACGAAGACCAAGCACCGCGAATACCACCATCAACAGCGGGGCGCTGCTGTGCGCCGAGGTCGCGCCTGGCAGCGATGTAGGCCCATGCACAGCCGGGCAAATACGCCGGGCGATCTCGTCCCGGACGAGATCGTGTTCGGGTTGCTCGCCGGGCCATCCTCGACCAAGATGGTCGGCTCCTCGTGATTGACGGCTTTCCCAGGACCGTCACACAGGCCGAGATGCTCACCGCTCCGCTGGGCGGTGTCGGAAGCCCGGTGGAACTGGTCGTTGATCTGGTGGCCGACCGTGCAACCCTAAGACGGCGCATGCTGGCTCGCGCTGGCGTCAACCTCGGCAAGGACACTACCGGGAGCCGCCGCGAGCTGATGGCCGGCGGTCAGTAGCGGACGTCGGCGGACCGTCGTACAGCGGCAGCCCCGCCTCCACGCCGCCGATCATGTCGGTGGCCCGGTGCAGGCCAGGCGCCCGCAGGCTCGCCACGGCTGGAACCATGCGATGACCTCGTCATTTATCATCCGGCCGAGGTCCGGCTCCGTCACGGGACTCGCCTACTTCACTTTGTCGAGGTCTGCGCCACCCAACGCACGAACCCGCATGATCGTCTTGGTTCGGGCGGCGCCAATGCGGTCGGGAGCACGGCGATGACTCGACCGCTGTCGGTCATGCCCATGACGATGAGCAGCTACGTTTGGCGTATGCGTGAAGTTGGGCTGCGGGAGATGCGGCAGAATGCCAGCGACCTGGTGCGACGGGCGCAGGCGGGTGAACGTGTGACGATCACCGTCGCCGGCCGACCGGCAGCCGTGCTCGGCCCGGTCAGTCCCCGACCCTGGCGTGAGTGGGACGACCTTGCCGGCATATTCGACCAACCCACAGACCCAGGGTGGGCAGGCGATCGGGACCTGCTCGACGACACCATCACCGATCCGTGGGTCCAACGGTGAGCCGCGGCATCCTCGACACCAGCATCCTCATCGCTAACGACGTAACCCCGATTCCGGGTGAACCGGAACTCTGATCTGGCTCATCGACATCGCCGACCGAACCCGCGAGCAGGCCGCCGAAACCGAACGCCGGGCGGCGGGTCGGGCAGTCCGCCCGACCCGCCGTCACCCACCAGCGGCGCTACTTCAGCCAGGGCATCCGCTGCACCAGCGGCAGCCGCGCCCAGAGCTTGCCGAGGCCGAGGGTGTCACCGGCGGCGACGAGCGCGAGACCGGCGAGAACCGCGGCGTTGATCAGGTGGTCGTCGAGGAAGGGGTTGTTGGCCGGGGGCAGGACCGCGGTCCACATCATCACGTAGAGGATGCCGCCGGCGACCGCGGCGATCCGCAACCCGATGCCGAGGATCAGTGCGGTGCCGATTCCGGCCAGCCCGAGCATGAACAGCCAGTCGGCCCACGCGGCACCCGCGATGTCGTTGTAGAAGCCCTGGAACGGACCCGCTGCGCCGAACTTGAGGAACCCGTACGTCGGGTGGCCGCCGTTGATCCAGGCGTTGTTGGTCTCGGTGGCGTGGCCCAACCCGAACGTCTTGTCGAGGAAGGCCCACAGGAAGGTCCAGCCCAGGGCCAGTCGCACGATGGCCCAGACGTACCGGGTGGCCTTCTGCCGGGTCGTCTCGATGTGCTCGGTGACCGCCGGAGCGGTCGTCGGAACGGTTGCCCGCTCGAGCATCGCGGTCATTGTCTCCACGTCCTTTCGAATCCCTGCGCCCCGGCCTTTGGGGCTACCCCCATTCGACGACGTGGACGACTCCGGGCGGCAGGGCCGGCGGTCGCGGCCACATGGGACCTAAGACCCGCCCCCGACGGGGTCCAACGGCCATCTATTCGATGACCTCCTCGACACCACGGCGCGGGGTCGGCCAGCCCGGCTGGCCGTACCCGATGCGCAGCACCATCTGCGGCGGACCGGACCGGTTGAGCGCCAAGCGCAACTGCTCGCGCGCCGCCGGCACCTCGATGGGCTGGGACAGCAGCGACACGGCAAGACCGGCGTCGGTGGCGGTGAGCAGCACCCGCTGCAGGGCCTGCCCGGCGATGATCTGGTCGCTGGCGCTGTCCCCCGGAGTGCCCAGGACGGCGACGAGCGGTTCCGGTTCGAAGTCCCGTCCGGGCGCGCGGGTGCGTACCCCGAAGGAGCGCTGGGGGAGCAGGTCCTGCGGTTCCCCGACGGGACCGCCGGCGGTGACCGGCACCCCGTCGGGCGCCTCCTGGTCGCGTACGAGACTGGCGAGCTCCGCCTGGTAGGCCGCATCGCGTTCAAGCACCCGGTTCGCGCTGCGGGCGATCTCGGCCACGGCGGACACCGCCCCGGCGCCCACGACCAGTTCCAGCCAGGCTCCCTCCTCCCGCGCTGCCTCGGTCAGCCGCCATCGCGCTTCCCCCGGTACCGGGGCAGCCCAGAACGGCGCGCGGTTGCTGTGCCGGCGCGGCACCGCCGCGTACAGCGCCAGTTCGGTCGGGGTGGCCGGACGCGGTGCCGCCGGGGTCAGCCGGGCGACCACCTCCGGCAGCTCCGGGTACGGCCGGATCCGCACCTCGGCGGGCGTGCCGGCGACTGCGAGCGCGAGTCGCAGGTTGTACAGCGCCGCCCCGCAGCTGACCCGGGCTCCCCAACCGTTCGGGTCGGTCACCGGCAGCCGTCGCCGGGCATCGGTCAGGACCTCGATACCTCCGTCGTGCAACCGGAAGCGCCAGGGTTGGATGTTGTGCAGGGAAGGCGCGCGGATCGCCGCGGTCGCCGCCCCGATCAGATCCGTACGGGTGAATGCTTTAGTGGTCATGGTCATCGCCGCTTCTCCTCGTCGCAGAGTGTCTGCTCCCACGCTGACGCACCGTCACGGCCGGCACCCAGGGTCACCGGATATCCCCGACCGGGACTTTCGTCCCTAGTCGACCGACGATCCGCGGCGTAGAAAGGACCGGTGATCCGTGTCTTCTTGCTCGACGACCACGAGGTCGTTCGGCGTGGACTGACCGATCTGTTGGAGAGCTCCGGCGACATCGAGGTGATCGGCGAGTCCGGTTCGGCGCAGGAAGCCGCCCGGCGCATTCCGGCGCTGCGCCCGGACGTCGCGATCCTCGACGCCCGGCTACCGGACGGCAACGGCATCGACGTGTGCCGCGAGGTCCGGGGCGTGGACTCGTCGATCAGAGGGTTGATCCTCACCTCGTACGAGGATGACGAGGCGCTGTTCGCCGCGATCATGGCCGGTGCCGCGGGCTACGTGCTCAAGCAGATCCGCGGCCAGGACCTGGTGGACGCGGTGCGCAGGGTGGCCGCCGGGCAGTCCCTGCTCGACCCGGCGGTGACCCAGCGGGTGTTGGAGCGTATCCGCTCCGGCGTGGAGGAGCAGCCGCCGGAGCTGCGGTCGCTGACCGAGCAGGAGCGGCGGATCCTGGAGTATGTGGCCGAGGGGCTGACCAACCGGGAGATCGCCGGCAAGATGTTCCTCGCCGAGAAGACCGTCAAGAACTACGTCTCCAGCCTGCTCGCCAAGCTGGGCTTGGAGCGGCGAACCCAAGCGGCGGTGCTCGCCACCCGCCTGCTCGGCCAGCGTCGATCGTTGACCGAGCATCCCTGACCGCAGCTCAGTGCAGGGGCACCCGCCAACGGATCACGGTGCCGCTCGGCTCCCCGGCGAGCACCGCGAACTCTCCGCCGTGCCGCTCGGCGCGCTCGCGCATGTTGACCAGGCCGCCGCGGGCCGCGGTCGGGTCGGTGCCGACCCCGTCGTCCGCGACGGTCAACGTGAGCCGACCGACGTCCACCTGTACTCGAACCGTCACCCGGCTCGCCTTGGCATGGCGGGCGGCGTTGGACAACGCCTCCCGCAGCACCGCCAGCAGGTCTGGGCGTACCGGGTCGGGCACGGCGCTGTCGATCGGTCCGGACAGCTCCAGCATGGGCCGGAACCCGAGCGGCCCGGTCGCCGCATCGACCGTGTCGCGGATCTCGGTGCGCAGCACCGCGCTCATCGGGGTACGCAGCTCGAAGATCGCCCGCCGGATGTCCCGGATCGTCGCGTCCAGGTCGTCCACCGCGGCGTTGATCCGTTCGCTGAGCTCGGATCGACCGGTGAGCGGCAGCGCGCTCTGCAGTTGCAGTCCGGTCGCGAACAGTCGCTGAATCACCACGTCGTGCAGGTCACGGGCGATCCGCTCGCGATCCTCCAGCACGGCGAGCAGCTCCCGTTCCTCCTGCGCCCTTGCCCGCTCCAACGTCAGCGCGGCCTTCGCCGCGAAGCTCGCCAGCAGCGGCACGTCGTCGCCGGTCGGCGCATTGCGCTCCACATCGAGGGCGACGACCAGCACACCGTGCAGCGAGTCCCCGGCGGCCAGCGGGGAGATCACGGCCGGTCCCGCGGTCACCGGCACCGGCCAGGGTGCGGCCTTGGCGAGACTCTCGACCACCGTGTGTCGGCGCTCGGTGACGGACACCGCGAAGGTGGTCTCGGCGGCCGGCAGCACCGCGCCGAGGAGCCGATCCTGCTCGTCGCCCGACGGATCGGCGACTTCGACGGTGAAGAACTCCCCGTCCTCGTCGTAGAGCAGCACCAGGACCAGTTCGGCGTCGGCCACCTCGCGGGCCCGGCGGGCGACCAGGGCTAGGGCGTTGGTCCGGCGGACCTCGCCCAGCAGCACATTGGTGATCTCCGCGGTGGCGGCGAGCCAGCGTTCCCGCTGGTGGGCCAAGGCGTACAGCCGGGAGTTCTCGATCGCCACTCCGGCCGCCGCGGCCAGCGCGGTCACGATCTCCTCGTCGTCTTCGGTGAACTCGTCCGCCCCGCGCTTCTCCGCCAGGTACAGATTGCCGAAGATCTGGTCGCGGATGCGGATCGGCACCCCGAGGAAGCTACGCATCGGAGGGTGGTTGGGCGGGAACCCGTACGACTGCGGATGCTGCGCGATGTCCGGCATGCGCACCGCGCGGGGTTCTGTGATCAACAATCCCAGCACGCCCCGCCCGCGGGGCGGCTCTCCGATCGCCGCATGTGTCTTCGCGTCGAGCCCGTGGGTGATGAACTCGATCAACTGCCGGTCGGGTCCGATCACGCCGAGCGCGCCGTACCGGGCGTCGGCGAGGTCGCAGGCCGCCCGGACGATCCGCCGTAACGTGCTCTGGAAATCGAGATCGGTGCCGACGGCGACGACCGCATCGAGCAGGGCCCGCAGTCGTTCCCGGCTGGCGACGATCTCACCCACCCGTTCGAGCATCTCGTGCAGCAGCTCGTCCAGGTGTACCCGGGACAGGGGGGTGAGGCCCAGCGACGGCTGACCGCGGGGTGCCTCGTCGTCTCGCGGGTGGGCCGTCGCTACCATCCGCCGATGCTATCGCCCCCGCTCCGACCGGGCCAGGGACGATGGCTGCCGGACCGGCCCCGGAGGGCTGGGCCGGTCCGCCAACCGGCCCGCTCATGCCTGCCAGCGGGTGTCGTCGTAGTCGTAGCCGAGTTCGTTGATCACTTTCACCACGCCGCTCACCTGGGCGGTGAGCCGGCCGGCGATGTCCACTGAGGTCCGGCGGTCGAGCTGCCCGATCAATCGGACGACGCCGTCCTCGACGGTCACCTCGACCTCGTCCTCCGCCACCCCGAGCAGCCGTCGCAGCACCTCGCGCACCACGTCCCGGCGGATGTCGGCGTCCGGGCGCAGGTGCACCTTCAGCAGATCCCCGCGTGAGACGATGCCGACGAGGTGGCCGAGATCGTCGACCACCGGCAGGCGCTTGACGTGCTCGCGGTTCATCGTCTTCGCGGCTTCCGTCAGCGAGGTGTCGGGGCGGGTGGTGACCGCCGGCGCGGTCATCAGGTCCGCCGCGACGTCCGCTTCCGCCTTCACCCGCGTGCGCCGGCGGCCGAAGATCCGCCGCTCCTGGGGTTGCCCGACGAGTTCTACCTTGTGCAGCAGATCCGCCTCGGACACCACACCCAGCACCCGCCGGGACTCGTCCACCACCGGAACCGCGCTGACGTGCCGTTCGGCGAGCACGTCGACGATGTCCCGGTACGGCGTGTCCTTGTACACCACGGCCACGTCAGTGGTCATCACATCCGATACCTGCCAGGTCCTCATCTCGACCTCCTTCGTGGTCTCGGCTCGACCGTACGGAGGGGACCGGGGGTCCGGTCAGAGGCGGAGGGCTGCGGGCATCGGGACCTGTGGCGGATAGTCGCTGGGCCGGACGGCCCTATCCGGACAGACCGGAACGACATTTCTCGGCAATATAGCGGTCGGTTTATCGACCGCATGCGTACAGTGACCTGGTGAGCGCCTTGCAGGTCGAGCGGCCGCACGAGCCGGGGCCCGAGCATGAGCGGGCGGTCGCCCGCCTGCGGCAATCCTTCGCCGCGGTGCCGCCCGGCGCTCCGGTCCGACTCGCTAAACGAACCTCGAACCTGTTCCGTCCACGGGCGGCGACCCGGGTGCCGGGCCTGGACGTCCGCGGTCTCGACGGGGTCCTCTTCGTGGATCCCACCGCCCGCATTGCCGACGTCCAGGGGATGTGCACCTACGAGAGGCTCGTCGCGGCGACGCTGCCGCACAACCTCATGCCGCTGGTCGTCCCGCAGTTGCGGACCATCACCCTCGGCGGGGCGGTGACCGGGTTGGGGATCGAATCCACCTCGTTCCGCCACGGTCTGCCGCACGAGTCGGTCGTGGAGATGGACGTGCTGACCGGCGCGGGGGACATCGTCACCGCCCGGCCGGAAGGGGAGCACGCCGACCTGTTCGCCGCGTTTCCCAACTCGCTCGGCAGTCTCGGCTATGCGGTGCGACTGCGCATCGAACTCGCTCCGGTCCACCGTTTCGTCGCATTGCGCAACGTACGCTTCGCGGCGCTCGACGACCTGGTCGCGGCGATCGGCGAGGTGATGGCGACGGGATCGTTCGCCGGCCGACGGGTCGACGCGATGGACGGGGTCGTGTTCCGCCCCGACGAGGCGTATCTGGTGCTGGGCACCTTCACCGACGACGTCTCGCAGGTCAGCGACTACACGGGTCAGGCCATCTACTACCAGTCGTTGCGCCACCGCGACCACGACGCCCTCACCATCCACGACTACCTGTGGCGTTGGGACACCGACTGGTTCTGGTGCTCGCGGGCCTTCGGGGTGCAGCATCCGCTGATCCGCCGGCTGTGGCCGGCACGGTACCGGCGCAGCGACGTCTACCACCGGTTGGTTCGACTGGACCACCGCTACCGGGTGGCGGCGCGTCTCGACCGCTGGCGCGGGCGCCCGGCGCGCGAGCGCGTGGTGCAGGACGTGGAGATTCCGCTCGAGGGGACGGCCGACTTCCTCCGCTGGTTCGTCGCGCACGTGCCGATGTCGCCGGTGTGGCTGTGCCCACTACGACTGCGGGAGCCGGCCGGTCCGGGCTCGGCGCGGGCCTGGCCGCTCTACCCGCTGCGCCCGGGCCAGCCCTACGTGAACATCGGGTTCTGGGGCACCGTGCCGATCCGCGACGGTGCCGCGGACGGCGACGTGAATCGCGCCGTGGAGCAGGCGGTGTCCGCGGCGGGCGGGCACAAGTCGCTGTACTCGGACGCCTACTACGACCGCGAGACCTTCGATCGGTTGTACGGCGGTGCCGTCTACCGCGCCGTCAAAGACCGGTACGACCCCGACCACCGACTGACCGGCATGTACGAGAAGGCGGTAGGACGACGATGAGTGTGACAGATCGAGAGCCCAGGGAGACCTCGGCACAGCCCGCGCCCGCCCCACCGGCACCGGCGCCCGCGCCCGCCGGGCCGGTGCCGGTGTCCGCACCAGCGGCACCCGCGCCCACCGACGCACACGCGGACCTCACCACCGGGCATGCGCCCGCCGCACAGCCGTCGGCACCGGCACGTCGTCCGCGCCGGGCGACAGTGGCGGACATCGTCCGGGCGGTGACCGACGGTCCGCTTTCGCTGCGCATCAGCGGATACGACGGCAGCGCGGTCGGGCCGGCGGACGCGGGCATCGGGCTGCACATCGCAACCGAACGCGGCCTGTCGTACCTGCTCACCGCACCCGGGGATCTCGGCCTGGCGCGGGCGTACGTCAGCGGCGATCTGCGATTGGTCGGGGTGCACCCCGGCGACCCGTACGAGGCGCTGCGGCTGTTCAAGGACGAGCTGCGGCTACGGCTGCCGTCGCCGGCCGAGGCGTTGACCCTGGTGCGCCGACTCGGCTGGGACCGGCTGCTGCCGCCGCCGCGCCCCCCGCAGGAGGCGCTGCCGCGGTGGCGGCGGCTGACCGCGGGATGGCGCCACTCACGGGGCCGGGACAGCCGCGCGATCCAGCACCACTACGACGTCTCCAACGCGTTCTACGAGCGGGTGCTCGGACCGTCCATGACCTACACGTGCGCGGTCTACCACGATCCCAGCGACACGTTGGAGCAGGCGCAGGCGGCGAAGTACGACCTGGTCGCCGGCAAGCTCGGGCTGCGTTCCGGCATGCGGCTGCTGGACGTGGGGTGCGGCTGGGGCGGCATGGTCCGGCACGCGGCCCGCGAGTACGGGGTACGCGCGCTGGGCGTCACGCTTTCGCGGGCCCAGGCGGAGTGGGCGCAGGCGGCCATCGAGCGGGAGGGGCTGACCGGCCTCGCCGAGGTCCGGTACCTGGACTACCGGGACGCGCCGGTCGAACAGTTCGATGCGGTCAGCTCGATCGGGTTGACCGAGCACATCGGGGTGCGCAACTACCCCAGCTATTTCGCCGCGTTACGGGATCGGCTCCGTCCCGGAGGCCGACTGCTCAACCACTGCATCACCCGAGCGGACAACCGGATGCCGAACCGGCCGGGCCGGTTCATCGACCGGTACGTCTTCCCCGACGGCGAGCTGGCCGGGCCGGGGCGGGTGATCAGCGAGATCCACGACGTCGGCCTGGAGGTACAGCACGAGGAGAACCTGCGCCAGCACTACGCGCTGACCCTCGCCGCCTGGTGCCGGAATCTCGTCGAGCACTGGGACGCCTGCGTGAGCGAGGCGGGGGTGGGGATCGCCCGGGTGTGGGGCCTGTACATGGCCGGTTCCCGTCTCGCGTTCGAGCGGAACACCATTCAGCTGCATCAGGTGCTGGCCACGCGGACCGGGCCGGACGGCGACGCGTCGTACCCGTTGCGTCCCACCTGGACCCCCTGACGCGCCGCCGCGACCTACTGCATCGTCGGTCCGCGCTGCTCACCCTTGAGCAGCGCGGATGCCGGTGCACCCGTCAGGGTGACCTCCTGGGTCAGGAAGGAGGAAGCCATGACAGGTCAGGCGCGGCTCGACCCGCGAACCACCGCACTGGTCCTTATCGACCTGCAGCGCGGGGTGGTCGAGGAGGGGCTCGGCGCGGGCATCCCGTTCGCCCCGCACAAGCCCGCTGACGTGGTCGCCAACGCCCGGCGGCTCGCGCTCACCCTCAGCGGACTCGGCGGCACGGTCATCATGGTCCGCGGCTCGATGGGGATCGGCGGCCCGCCGCCGTTCACGCCGACCGCCGACGTCACCTTCCCCGCCGGGCCCGTCGATCCGCGGCTTGCCGAACTCGTGCCGGACCTCGCCGATCTCGAAGCGAAACACGTGGTGAAACACCAGTGGGGATCGTTCTACGGCACCGACCTCGAGCCGCAGCTGCGTGGGCGCGGCATCGACACGCTCCTGTTCGGCGGAGTGGCCACGAACCTCGGTGTGGAGGCGGCCGCACGGGAGGCGCACGACCGGGGATTCGAGCAGATCCTCGTCGAGGACGCCACGACCGCGTTCGACGGCCGAGCGCACCAGGACAGCATCGACCGGATCTTCCGGCTCATCGGCCGGGTCCGGTCCACCCAGCAGGTGGTCGCCGCGCTGGAGGCCGGCGCAGACCAGTAGGCATGGGCCGGTTGCCACCGCCCAGCGGGCTTGCTTAAGGAGTCGTCCATGAGTCACGCCGCCACGCGGCCCTACGTACCGGAGACCACGACCAGTTGGACGGTGCCCGACCTGCTGCGGCGTCGGGCCGAACTGCAGCCGGGCCGCATCGCGCTCAACGTCAACGACGAGGCCGTCATGACGTACGGCGAATGGGACCAGCGGTCGAACGCGCTCGCGCACGGCCTGATCGCGGCCGGCGTGCGGCACGGGCAGGTCGTCGGACTGCGATACGACGACCTCGACTGGATCGACTACGCCATCGCCTATCTCGGCGTGCTCAAGGCCGGCGCGACGGCGATCCACCTCAACCGGGGGGTCGGTGCGCAGGAGACGATGCGTCGCCTCACCTGGTGCCGGGCGGTGGCCGTGGTGCACGGCGCGGGAAACCCTCCGCCCGACGAGTTCACCGGGGTCACCGGCACGGTCGCCGAGCTCACCGGCACCGACATCGGTGAGGTGCCGGTGCGGGTGCGGGTCACCGACATCGCCGACATCCTCTTCACCTCCGGGACGACCGGCCTGGCGAAGGCGTCCACCTCGCCGCACGGGAACCTCACCTATGGTCGCGGTCCGGAAGGCTTCTACCTGTTCGGCGATCCGGAACCGCTGTTGACTCCGATGCCGCTGGGTACGACCGCGAGCGCCACCACCATGAGTTTCTCCGTGCACACCCCGTCCACGCTGGTGCTGTGTCCGACGGACGACCCGGAGCGGATGGCGCAACTCATCGAGAGGTTCCGAATCGGCTCGGTGATGATCACCCCGTGGTTGGCACTTCAGCTGCTGCGTTCCGGGGCCGGCGAACGCTACGACCTCAGCTGCGTCGAGACCCTGGCGAACGCGTCCACCGCGCTCCCACCCGCGGTCGCTCGACGGCTGCTGAAGATCATGCCCAACGCCAGGATCAACATGTCGTACGCGGCGTCCGAGGCCGTTCCGGCGTCGATCGGGCACACGTTCGACCCGGCGGATCCGCTGGCCACCGGCCGGCCGGTGCGCAACACGGAGCTGCGCATCGTCGGGGACGACGGTGCGCCGGTACCGCCGGGCGAGCTGGGTGAGATCTGGCTGCGCAGCCCGGCACCGAAGCGCTACTACTTCGACAACCCGCAGCTCAACGAGCGGGTGCACGCGGACCGCTGGACCCGTACCGGGGATCTCGGCCGGGTGGACGAGCGCGGCATGCTCTACTTCTTCGACCGCCGAAACGTGGCTATCCGAAAACCCACCGGCCTCGTCTCGACGATCGAGGTCGAGGCGGCGCTGTACGAGCATCCCGAGGTCCAGGAAGCCGCCGTGTTCGGGGTCGACCGGGACGGGAACCCGGACGACCAGGACGTCGTCGCCGCCGTGGTGCTCGGTGATGCGGCCAAAGTCGACGAGCTGCCGACGTTCCTGCGCGAGCACCTCACCGCCGAGCAGCTGCCGGTGCGGATTCACGTCGTCGAGTCCATGCCGCGCAGTGCGAACGGGAAGGTCCTCAAGCACGAGCTGCGGGAGCAGGTCGAGTCCGGCGCGTCCCGATGAACTCCCGGTCGGAAAGGTGGCGCTGATGACCACATCCGTCCCGCGCATCGCGCCCCGGTCGTGCAACGTGCTACGGGCGGTGGACGGTGCCGATCTCGTCGTGACGTTCGACTTCGCCGCGGCGGGCCGACCCACCGCGACCTTCACCGAGCTGGTCGAACGGTTGACGACCCGGTGCAACGTATGGGAGACGGCTCCGCCGCGGTACGGCGAAGAAGCCGACATGGGCGGCGCGGACTACGTCGACCGGTGGGCCGCGGACATCCGTGCCAGCGGGCTCCCGGTACGGGCCCTCATCGGCTTCTGCACCGGGAGCCTCTACGCGGCGGCGCTGTTCGAGCGGATCTGCGACTGGCAGCCGCAACCGCCCAGGCTGATCCTCCTCGACCCCGAACTGTCGTCCCGGCAGCCGCTGTTCGACCACTACGAGCGGATGATCGGACGGCTGTCGGCGGTGCTCACCCCACAGGAGACGGAGGCGGCGCTGGCACGGGGGCGGGCCGCGCTCGCCGCCCCCGGCGACTCTCTGTCGGTGGCGAAGGCGATCGGTGCCCTGTGCCATCAGGTGGTTGCGCCCGGCCTGCTCCGATCGGGCTTCTCGTCGACGCGGGCAGCGGAGTTCGTCGGCTTGTTCACCGCGTACCTGCACTGGTTCGCCGCGGCCGCCGAATTGGACAAGGTCGGGATATGGTCGGTCGCGACCGCGGTCAACAGCAGCACGCCGGGGTCCGGTCTGGCGACGTTCCCGGAAGCGGAGCGGGCCCGCCTGGTCGCCGACGCGATCTACCTGGACGTGCCGCACCGGGAGTTCATGCGCAGCACCGAGGTGGCGCGCGTCGTCGACGAGTTGTTGTCATGACGGTGCTGACCAACGGGTTCGGGGTCGGTGAGTCCGCCGAGCCGGCCCGCGGAACAAGAGCCTGCGACAGTGCTTGCGCGCACGCCGCCCTGCTCGCTGCCGGTGCCCGGTCGCTGCATGAGGCGGACCCCCTGCTCGCCGGGCTCCTCGACGCGGAACTGGCCGACCAGCAGGACACCCTCGCACTCGTCGCCTCCACCAGTGCGGCGGACCCGTCCGTGCTCGCCGCCGCCGCCGCCGCACTGGCGAACGTCACCGCGGAGGGCTACCCGGGGGCTCGGTACCACCCCGGCACCCGCCGGCTCGACGAAGTGGAACTGCTCGCCGAGGAGCGGGCCCGGGCCGCGTTCCGTGCCCGGTACGCGAATGTGCAGCCGCATTCCTGCTCCAGCGCCAACCTGAGCGTGCTCCTGTCGCTGCTCCCGGCCGGTGGTCGGATTCTCGGGCTCGACCTGGACTCCGGCGGCCACCTCACCCACGGCTCGCCGGCCTCGGTGAGCGGCCGCATCTTCAGCGCGATCCACTACCGACTGGGCGCGGACGGGCGGATCGACTATGCCGAGGTTGCGCGGCTCGCGCACCGACACCGCCCGGGGGTTGTCATCGCCGGTGCCAGCGCCTACCCGCGACACATCGACTTCGCCCGGTTCCGGCAGATCGCCGACGAGGTGGGTGCTTACCTGCTCGCCGACATCTCCCACATCGCGGGCCTGGTCGTCGCCGGTATTCACCCGAGTCCCATAGATCACGCCCACGTGACGACGACGAGCACCTACAAGCAGCTCGGCGGCCCGCGGGGCGGCCTGATCCTGTTGGGGCGCGACCATCTGGCCCCCGGCCCGGACGGGCGCACCCCGCTCGCCACGCTGCTGCGCCAAGCCGTCTTCCCACGCTCGCAGGGCACGCCGAATCCGGCGGCCATGGCGGCGAAGGCCCGTGCGTTCGCCCTGCTGTGTACCCCCGAGTTCGGAGGTACCGCCCGGCGCATCCGGCACGATGCCCGAGCGCTGGCCGCGGCGTTGCTCGATCGGGGCTACGACCTGCTCACCGGTGGGACCGACAACCACATGGTGGTGGCGGACCTGCGGCCGACCGGCATCAGCGGCCTGGTCGCCGAGCGGGCGCTCGAGGAGTGCGGGATCCTGGCCAACCGGAACCGAATTCCCGGTGATCACCGCCCGCCTTCGGTGGCCAGCGGACTGCGGCTCGGCACGAACGTCGTGGCCCAGCGGGCGATGGGCCCGGCCGAGATGCGCCGGTGTGCGGCGCTGATCGACGACGTGCTACGGGCGGTGACGGTGGTCGACGACGTCAGCTACGAACTCGATCCACAGGTACGGCGATCAGTACGGGCCGAGGTCCGGGCGTTGTGCGCGCGCTTCCCCTTGCCCGGTTACGGCACGGCACACAGGGCAGCGGAGGTGGCCCGATGACCATGGTCCACATCGATCCGGTCCGGGTTCGCGGCGATCGCCGTCCGGCCCCGGACGCTGTCCCGCGACCGGCGGCCGTGGTCGGCGAGGCGTTGCCCGTGTCCGTTTTCGACCTCGCCGCCGCCCGCTGCGCCACCCCGCAGGCGGTGCTGCTGGCAGGCTTCGTGGCGCTGCTGGCCCGGTACACCGGCCAGGCGGACGTCGCCGTCGCGGTGACCGATGCGGCCGGTTGCCGGATGATCGAGACTCGGCCGGCCGACGCCGATCTCGCCTTCGGGGCGCTCGTCGATCAGGTGATGGCGCGGTTGGCCGAACCGGTCGGGGCCGGACCGGACCCGGCCTTCGCGCCGGTGGCGTTCGAGGTCACCGACGACGTGGGCGCTTCGGCCACCGCCGGGCGAGAGCTGCTGCTGCAGGTCGGGACCGGCGGCGAACCGGCCGTGCGACTGGTGTACGACGGCAACCTGTTCGAAACGCACACGGCGCAGCGGCTGCTCCGCCACCTGGCGACCCTGCTCGGTGCGGCCACGGCCGCCCCGGCCACGTCGGTGCCGCAGCTACCGTTGCTCCCGCCGGATGAGGTGCGGCAGATCCTCGTCGAATGGAACGACACGGCCGTCGATCTGCCGCTGCCGGGGCCGACGCTGCACACCGCCTTCGCCGAGCGGGCGCGGGAGCAGCCGGAGGCCGTAGCGCTGATCTGCGGGGACCTCCGGCTGACGTTCGCCGAGGTGGATGCCGCGGCCAATCGACTGGCCCACCGGCTGCGGCAGATCGGCGTCGATCGTGGCGTGCCGGTCGGGCTGTGCCTGAACCGGGGGCCGGATTTCCTCGTCGGAGTGCTGGCGGTGCTCAAGGCCGGCGGACCCTATCTTCCGCTCGACCCGGACTATCCGGTGTCCCGGCTGCAGGCGATGCTGCGGGACGCGGACTGCCGGGTGCTCGTCACCCGGTCGGAGCTGGCGGATCGGGTGCCGGCGGGACAGCTGACCGTCGTGCGGTTGGACGCCGACGCCGAGCTGATCGCGGCTTGCCCGGCCACCCCTCCGGAGGACCGGGTCGGGCCCGACGACCTGTGCTACCTGATCTACACGTCGGGCTCGACCGGGCAGCCGAAGGGTATCGCGCTGCGGCACGGCGGGGTGCTGAACAACCTGGTCGACCTGAACACCCGTTACCGGGTCGGTCCCGGAGACCGGGTGCTCGCGCTGTCGTCGCTGAACTTCGACATGTCGGTCTACGAGTTCCTGGGCCTCACCGTCGGCGGGGGCACCGTGGTGGTGCCCACCGTTTCGCGGGCGAAGGAGCCCGCGCACTGGCTCGAACTGCTGCGCCGGCATCGGGTGACGGTGTGGAACTCGGCACCGTCGCTGCTCGATCTGGCGGTCACCCGGGCCGAGCGGGTCGGTGGCGACCTCGGCGGGCTACGGTTGGCGCTGGTCGGCGGGGACTGGATCCCGCTCGCACTCCCGGACCGGCTTCGAGCCTTGGCACCCGGGCTGCGGTTCGTCAGCCTCGGCGGGGCCACCGAAGCCTCCATTCACTCCACGATCTACGAGGTCGACCGGGTCGATCCGGGGTGGGTGAGCATCCCGTACGGCCGGCCGATGGCCAACCAGCGCACCTACGTTCTGGATCCGGCCGGCCAGCCGGTTCCCGCCGGCGTCGCCGGAGAGCTGTATCTGGCCGGTGCCGGGCTGGCCCGCGGGTACCTCGGCGACGAGCAGCTGACCCGCGAGAAGTTCATCGACTGGTCGTTCGGCCCGATCGTCGGGGAGCGGCTGTACCGTACCGGCGACATCGCCCGCTACCGTTCGGACGGGCTGCTGGAACTGCTCGGCCGGGTCGACTTCCAGGTCAAGATCCGCGGGGTACGGATCGAGACCGGAGAGGTCGAGGCGGCGATCCTGGCGCATCCGGCGGTGCGAGCATGCGCAGTGTCGGCCGTCGGAGACCCCCTCACCGGACGGCAACTGGTCGCATACCTGGTGATCGAACCCGGGGAGGCGGTCGCGTCCGAAGAAATCCGGGCGTGGGTGGCCGCCCGGCTGCCCGCGCCGATGGTGCCGGCGATGGTGATCGAGTTGGCTGCGCTGCCGCTGAGCCGAAACGGGAAGGTGGACCGGGTCGCGCTGTCGCGACTGGCCGGTACGGCCGCCCCACCGGTCGTCGCGGTGCCCGCACAGGTGCTCGATGACGAGTGGGAGCGGCGGGTCGCAAAGGTATGGGAGGCGGCGCTCGACCGAGGCCCGGTGGACCGGGACAGCAACTTCTTCGACGTCGGCGGGGATTCGTTCGTGGCGATGCTCGTGACGCAGGACCTGCACCCCGAGCTGACCCTGGCCGACTTCTTCAAGGAGCCGACGGTC
>DASVCA010000083.1:0-10518 GCA_036381835.1 Micromonosporaceae bacterium | reverse complement strand
CCGCCCCCAGCCGAAACCGGTTGACGAGGAGCCGTCGGCCGACGACGAGGAGGACGAGGACACCCTCATCCTGCCGCGCGGCCGCACGGCGAAGGTGCCGGCCGCCCGGCGGACCCCGGATCCGCCCGAGCACTCGCCGGCCCCGCCGACGCGGGCCGAGCAGCTCGCCCTGACCGGCCTGGCCGGCGACTACCGGCTGCCGCCGCCCGACCTGCTGCGTCCGGGCAGCCCGCCGAAGGCCCGCAGCAAGGCGAACGACGAGGTCATCGCCGCGCTGGAAGGCGTGTTCGAGCAGTTCGACGTGGATGCGGCGGTCACCGGGTTCACCCGTGGCCCGACCGTCACCCGCTACGAGGTCGAGCTGGGGCACGGCGTCAAGGTGGAGCGCATCACGCAGCTGTCCCGCAACATCGCCTACGCGGTCAAGTCCCCGGACGTACGCATCCTCAGCCCGATTCCCGGCAAGAGCGCGGTCGGCGTGGAGATCCCCAACGCCGACCCGGAGACCGTGGCACTCGGCGACGTGCTGCGCTCCCGGGCCGCCACCCGCGACCATCACCCGATGCTGGTCGGGCTCGGCAAGGACATCGAAGGCGGCTTCGTGGTGGCCAATCTGGCCAAGATGCCGCACATCCTGATCGCCGGGGCCACCGGCGCGGGCAAGTCGTCCTGCCTGAACACGCTGCTGGTGTCGATCCTCACCCGGGCCACCCCGGACGAGGTGCGGCTGCTGCTGATCGACCCCAAGCGGGTCGAGCTGAGCAGCTACGAGGGCATCCCGCACCTGGTCACCCCGATCGTCACCAACCCGAAGAAGGCGGCCGACGCGTTGGAGTGGGTCGTGCGCGAGATGGATATGCGCTACGACGACCTGGCCGCCCACGGGGTCCGACACATCGACGACTTCAACCGCAAGGTGCGCGCCGGCCAGATCAAGCCGCCGCCGGGCAGCGAACGGGAGATCCGCCCGTACCCGTACCTGCTGGTGATCGTCGACGAGCTGGCCGACCTGATGATGGTCGCGCCGCGCGACGTGGAGGATTCGATCGTCCGGATCACCCAGCTCGCCCGGGCGGCGGGCATCCACCTGGTGCTGGCCACCCAGCGCCCGTCCGTGGACGTGGTGACCGGCCTGATCAAGGCGAACGTGCCGTCGCGGCTGGCGTTCGCCACCTCGTCGCTGGCCGACTCGCGGGTCATCCTCGATCAGCCGGGCGCGGAGAAGCTGCTCGGGCGGGGCGACGGGCTGTTCCTGCCGATGGGCGCGTCCAAGCCGATCCGCATGCAGGGCGCGTGGGTCACCGAGAAGGAGATCGCCGACGTCGTCCGGTTCTGCAAGGAGCAGCGCGAGCCGGAGTTCCGCCCCGATGTGCTGATCCCGGCACAGGACGGCAAAAAGAAGATCGACGAGGACATCGGCGACGACCTCGACCTGTTCCTGCAGGCGGTCGAGCTCGTGGTGACCTCCCAGTTCGGGTCGACCTCGATGCTGCAGCGCAAGCTGCGGGTCGGGTTCGCGAAGGCCGGCCGCCTGATGGACCTGATGGAGACCCGCGGCATCGTCGGCCCGTCCGAGGGCTCCAAGGCCCGGGACGTGTTGATCAAACCTGACGAGCTCGACGAGGTGCTGGCCGGTTTGCGGCCCGACTGAGCCGGGTGCCGCGCGGCCTAGCTGAACAGTTTCAGCCCGATCACGCCGGCGACGACCAGCAGCAGGCACAGCAACCGAGGCCAGTTGGTCGACTCGCCCAGCGCCACCATGCCGAACAACGCCGTGCCGACGGCGCCGATGCCGACCCATACGGCGTAGCCGGTGCCGACCGGGATCTCGCGTAGCGCCCAGGACAGCCCGACCATGCTCAGCGCCGCCGCGACGAGGAAGACCACCGACGGGACCAGCCGGGTGAAACCCTCGCTGCGGTCGAGCGCGACCGCCCACACGGTTTCGAACAATCCGGAGACAACCAGCACTACCCAAGCCATGACGTGCGCTTTCGTCGCGTGCGGGACGGAAGCGGCCCGTCCCTTGACCTAAACCATGCTTCAACTATCAGGATGCGCGGTGTGACACTGATCTTCACCGACACCGAGGTGGCCGCGCGTCTGGACGCCCCGGCCGCCGGCCGCGGCGTTCGGTGCTGGCTGCGTCAGGTTGTCGGCGCGCCCGGTACCCTCGGATGGTGTCCGTTGCCGCTTCCTCCCCGAACCCTCCGCGCCGGGTGGCGCTGCTGACCCTTGGCTGTGCCCGCAACGAGGTCGACTCCGAGGAGTTGGCCGCGCGGCTGCACGCCGACGGCTGGCAGGTGAGCACCGACGCCGACGACGCGGACGTGGTGCTGGTCAACACCTGCGGCTTCGTGGAGCAGGCCAAACAGGAGTCGATCGAGACCCTGCTCGCCGCAGCCGACACCGGAGCGAAGGTGGTCGCCGCCGGGTGCATGGCGGAGCGGTACGGCCGGGAACTCGCCGACAACCTGCCCGAGGCCGACGCGGTCCTCGGCTTCGACGACTATCCGCAGATCTCGGCGCGCCTGGCGGCCGTCCTGGCGGGGGAGCGGCTCCCCGCGCACACCCCGCAGGACCGGCGCAAGCTGCTGCCGCTGACCCCGGTCGCCCGCCGCGAACACGCCGTCGTGGTGCCCGGGCACGCCCAGGTGGACGAGCACACCCCCGCCCACCTGCGTCCGGTGCTGCGCCGCCGGCTCGCCGCCGGTCCGGTGGCCCCGCTGAAGCTGGCCAGCGGCTGTGACCGTCGGTGCGCGTTCTGCGCCATCCCGGCCTTCCGCGGCGCGTTCGTCTCCCGCACCCCGGACGAGCTGCTCGCCGAAGCCGAGTGGCTGGCCGAGACGGGGGTGCGGGAGCTGGTGCTGGTCAGCGAGAACTCCACCTCGTACGGCAAGGATCTGGGCGACCCGCGGCTGCTGGAGAAACTGCTGCCGCAGCTCGCCGCGATCGACGGGATCGTGCGGGTGCGGGTCAGCTATCTGCAGCCGGCGGAGACCCGTCCTGGCCTGATCGAGGCGATCGCCGGCACACCGGGCGTGGCAGCGTACTTCGATCTCTCCTTCCAGCACGCCAGCGAGCCGGTGCTGCGGCGGATGCGTCGCTTCGGCTCGCGGGAGAGGTTCCTCGACCTACTCGCGGCGATCCGTGACCTCGCGCCGCAGGCGGGGGCGCGCAGCAACTTCATCGTGGGCTTCCCCGGCGAGACCCGTACCGATGTGAACGAGCTGGTGCGTTTCCTGTCCGCCGCGCGATTGGACGCCATCGGGGTGTTCGACTACAGCGACGAGGAGGGGACCGAGGCGGCCACCCTGCCCGGCAAGGTGCCGGCGGCCACGATCAAACGTCGCTACGACCGGCTGCTGACCCTCGCCGAGGAGTTGTGCGCACAGCGCGCCGAGGAACGGATCGGCTCGACCGTCGAAGTGCTGATCGACTTCGTGGAGGACGGGCTGGTGGAGGGCCGGGCCGCCCACCAGGCGCCGGAGGTCGACGGTTCCACCACCCTGGTGGCGCCGGCCGACGGCGACGTGGACCTGGCCGCGCTGCGCCCCGGCGACCTGGTGCGCGCTCGGGTGACCGGTACGGAAGGGGTCGACCTGATCGCCGTACCGGTGGACGTCATCTCGGCTGCGGTGACGTCGTGACCCGGGCGACACCGCGACCACCGGCGACGGTTCGCCCGGTGCCGGTGGTGAACGCCGCCAACGCGCTGACCGCGCTGCGCCTGGTTTTGGTGCCGGTCTTCGTCGCGCTGGTGATCGGTTCGCAGCTGGTCCATCGGTTCTGGCAGATCGTCGCCTGTGCGGTCTTCGTCGTCGCGTCGGCCACCGACCTGGCCGACGGCTGGATCGCCCGTCGATTCGCGCTGGTGACCTCGTTCGGCAAGGTCGCCGATCCGATCGCGGACAAGGCGCTGACCGGGACCGCGCTGGTGCTGCTGTCCTGGTACGACCGGATTCCCTGGTGGGTGACCGGGGTGATCCTGGCGCGGGAGCTCGGCGTCACCTTGCTGCGGTTCTGGGTGATCCGATACGGGGTGATCGCGGCGAGCCGGGGCGGTAAGGCGAAGACGGCCCTGCAGATCCTGGCGATCGTCTGGTATCTGCTGCCCGTGCCGGCCACGTTGTCCTGGGTCGGGCCGTGGATCCTCGGCGTGGCTGTCGTGGTGACCGTGTTGACCGCGCTGGACTACGCGGTGCGGGCGCTGCGGCTGCGGCGGAGGGCGCGGCGCGCGTGAGCCACGCCGCGCCGCCGCCGAACGGGAGCCTCGCCCAGCAGGTGGTGAGCGCGCTGCGGGCGCGTGGGCAGACCCTGGCGACGGTCGAGTCCCTCACCGGCGGGCTGCTCGCGTCCACGATCGTCGACGCGGCCGGGGCGAGCAGGGTCTTCCGGGCCGCACTGGTGGTCTATGCGACCGAGATGAAGTCGGTGCTGGCCGGTGTGCCGGCCGAGTTGCTCGCCGGGCGGGGGCCGGTCGATCCGGACGTCGCGGTGGCGCTCGCCGAAGGTGGACGGTCCCGCTGCGCCGTCGACTGGTGTCTGGCGACCACCGGGGTCGCCGGTCCGAAGCCGCAGGGCGGCAAGCCGGTCGGCTTGGTGTTCATCGCGCTCGCCGGGCCGGGGGGTGCGGTGGTGCGGCGGCTCGAACTGGACGGTGGCCGGGCGGCGATCCGCACCGCGACGGTGGCCGCGGCGCTGCGCCTGCTCCTCGACGAGCTCGAAGCCGGTCGCAACGGCTGAGGACGTACGTCTCGCACGGCACCGACGGCTTGCCAATCCTTCGGCTCGACAGGTGTCGGTCCCACGGATAGCCTCTGGCCAAGTGATCGTCGGTTGGCTATGGTTCCACCTGGCGCGCTGCAAATTCGACGATACGAGCGGTGTGCGACCAGTTGACAGAAGCGGACGAACCCGGATGGCGCTGTCTCCTGTGGTATCCGTCCGGTTACGAACCGAACTGACGCAACACCCGGTCACTCCCGGTAACCCCACACGCGCGAAACCGCGAGGAATGGCGAAGCATGGACACTGACATCGATTCGGTCGCCATAATCGGTATGGCTGTGCGGGTGCCGGGTGCCGCCAACGTGGAGCAGTTCTGGCGCAACCTGGTCGACGGGCGGAACTCGATCAGATTTCCCACCGACGAGGAACTGATCGCCGCCGGTGTGCCACCGCAGGCGCTTGGCGACTCCAGGTATGTCAAGGCCGTCGCGCAGGCACCGGACGTTGAGTCGTTCGACGCCGAATTCTTCGGGATGACTCCCAGGGAAGCGCAGATCTGCGACCCGCAAATCCGGATGTTCCTGGAGGCGGCGCATTCGGCGATCGAGAATTCTGGATACGATGTGGGCCGGTTGACCGATGTCGGCGTATTCGGCGCGGCGGGCGTCAACCGCTACCTCCACCTTCACGTTCAGCCGGCCGCGAACACGTTGCGGAGCCTGACGGAGTTGTCGCTGGGCACCTGGAACAACGCGGACTCACTCGCCACCTTGGTGTCCTACAAACTCAACCTGACCGGCCCGAGCATGACCGTCCAGACCGCATGCTCCAGCTCGCTCACCGCGGTTCATCAAGCCGTGAACGCGATCCGGATGGGTGAATGCGACGTCGCCCTGGCCGGCGGGGTGGAGATCGAGTTTCCCGTCGGGCACGGGTACTGGTGGACGCCGGACGGCCCACTCAGCCGTGACGGATACTGTCGGCCGTTCGACGCCGCCGCGACGGGAACGGTGTTCGGCAGCGGCGTGGCCGTCGTCGTCCTCAAACGACTGTCCCAGGCGTTGGCCGATGGCGACCGGGTACGTGCCGTCATCCGTGCGACTGCGGTGAACAACGACGGTGCGAGCAAGATGGGCTTCACCGCACCCAGCGTGGAAGGCCAGTCCAAGGTGATCGTCGAGGCGATCGGGATGGCCGGTGTGGAGCCGAGCGCGATCTCACTGATCGAGGCGCACGGGACCGGGACCGTCCTGGGCGACCCGATCGAGGTGGCCGCGCTCAAGCACGCCTTCGCACGTTTCGGTGCCACCGGCAGTGCTGCGCCGTGGTGCACGATCGGCTCGGTGAAGGCGAACATCGGTCATCTCGGCCACGCCGCCGGCGCCGCATCGCTGATCAAGGCTGTCCTGTGTCTGGAGAACGAACGTATTCCGCCCGCCGTCAATCTGGAGCGGATAAACCCCGAGCTCGGCTTGGACGGTTCACCGTTCCAGCTGACTCGGGAACCGCTGGACTGGCCGCGGGTGTCCGGGCAGCCCCGGCTGGCCGGTGTCAGCTCCTTGGGCGTCGGCGGAACCAACGTCCACGTGGTACTTGAAGAAGGGCCGCCCGTCCGACCCGGTCCGATCGACGGCGATCCCCGGATCCTCATCTGGTCCGCAAAGACCGCGGAGGCCGCCGACGCCTACCGCGACAAGCTCGCCGCCTTCCTGCAAGACCACGGTGAGCGCGAGTTCGCGGCCGCGGCCAGCACGCTGCAGCATGGTCGCACCGGGCACCGGTATCGCGCCGCTCTGGTCAGTGCGAGCGCCGCGGAGGCCGTCGCCGCCTTGGCGTCCATGGACGCCAAGGCGGTCCGTGCCATACCGGCGGACGGCCCGCGCGATGTCGTCTTCCTCTTCCCCGGGCAGGGCGCGCAGCACGCGGGCATGGCGTTCGACCTCTACCGGCACGAGCCCACCTTCGCCGCGGTGCTCGACGAGGTCTTCGATCTCTTCGCCGCCCTCGGTACGCCGGTTGCCGACGCCTGGCGTTCCGCCGACGCTGATTCCGAGCTGCTCGATACCGTCATCGCGCAGCCCCTGCTCTTCGCGGTCGAGTATGCCCTGGCGCGGATGTGGCAGTCGTGGGGTGTGACACCGGCGTGCCTGCTCGGGCACAGCATCGGGGAGTTGACCGCGGCCGCCGTCGCCGGGGTGTTCGAACTGCCCGACGCCGTGACCCTCGTCGCGGCCCGAGCACGGGCGATGGCCCGAATGCCGGCGGGTGCGATGCTCGCCGTCGCCGCACCCGCCGACGAGATCGTCCCGCTGCTGCCGGAGCAGCTGACCCTGGCCGTCGACAACGGACCGCGGCAGTGCGTAGTGGCGGGTACCGTCGAAGACATCGAGACGTTCGAGCGGTACCAGCGGGAGCTGGGGCAATCGGTTCGGCGGGTGCCCACCTCGCACGCGTTCCACTGCACGGCCATGGCGCCCGCGGCTGCGGAGTTCGAACAGGTACTGCGCACGGTGGCGGCCCGGCCGCCGAAACTGCCGATCCTCAGTGCGGCCACCGGTCGTGCGATGACCGCCGAACAAGCGGTCGATCCTGAGTTCTGGGCCGCCCAGCTGGTGCAGCCGGTCCGCTTCGGAGCGGCGCTGGAGGGGCTGCTCGCGGCCGCGCCACGGGTGGTGCTCGAAGTCGGTCCCTCGCGTACGCTCACCGCCCTCGTGCGGTCCCATCCTGCGGGCCGGGACGACCGCCACCTGGTTCTCGCCACGTTGCCTGCGCGGCGTTCCGATCCGCCGGCGGACCGGCGATCCGCGCGGCAGGCGCTCGCCGCGCTCTGGGTGGAGGGTCACGAGGCGAACTGGTCCGCGGTGATGTCCGGCGAGACGGTCCGGCGTGTCCCGATGCCCGGCTACCAATATCGACGATCTCGTCACTGGCTCGATCCGCAGCCGGCGAACGTTCCCGTCGCGACGCCTGGCGGTCTGGCGGGCGACGGCGGTACGTCGACCACGACCGGGTCGCCGGCACCGCGCGCTACTGCCGCCACCCCGTTCAGCCTCGTCGACTGGATGGCACAGCCGGTCGTCGACGCGCCCGAGCCCGCCGGGAAGGTCGACGCACTGGCGTTGTTGCCCGCCGACGATGTCCGTAGCCGGGATCTGGTCGCCGCCCTCAATCGTGCCGGCGTGCGCCTACTCGCCGTTCCCGAACGGTTCCGTACCTCCGGCACAGGCGTCTTCCACCTCGAACCGGACCGCTTCGCAGACCTGCCGGAAATTCTTCAGGCCCTGGCCGACGAAGGGCGTCACCCTCAGCTGCTGGTCCACGGCTGGACACTCGCCGACTCCGACGACGACGGCGCGTCGATGTCGACCTGCGTGGAGCGGAATTTCCACAGTGTGGTCGAGGCGGTACGGCTCGGCGCGCGCACAGCGTCGCAGAACCGTCCGAGCCTGCTGGTACTGACCACGCGTTCGGCAGACGTCAGCGGAAGCGAGGCGGTCGATCCGGCGAACGCCGTGCTCCATCCGCTGGTCCAGACCATCGCGAGCGAAGACCCGGCGATCAGCGCAAAACTCATCGATCTACCCGATCGCGTCTCGGAGGACGTCCTGGTCGCCGAGTTGGCCCGTTGGCGGGAGTCGGCTGTGGTGGCGCTGCGCGGGCACCGCCGATGGGTCCGGACCGAGACACCGTACCGGCCGGTCCCCGCCGCCGATGCCGGGCTACGGCCCGGCGGGGTGTACGTGATCACCGGCGGGACCGGCGGCCTCGGACTGAGCGTCGCCAAGGCGTTGGCCGGTACCGGCATGCGCCCGTACCTGGTCCTGCTCAGTCGGCACGGCAGGGCACCCGAGGCGAAGCTGGCTGAGATCCGCGCACTCGGTGCCGAGGTGCAGGTGACCGCCTGCGACGTCAGCGACGCCGCAGCGCTCGGCGCGGTGATCGACCAGATCGCCGGCAGCCGCGGTCCGGTCGCCGGTGTGTTCCACCTGGCCGGGGTGCGCGGTTCGGGCATGGTCCAGTTCGGCGACCGCAAGGGCCCGGTGGAGACCTTCCGACCCAAGGTGGCCGGAGCGCTCGCCATCGAGGAGGTGTTCGCCAAGCGGAGCCCGCTGGACTTCCTGGTGTTCTTCTCCAGCCGGGCGGCGTTGGAGGGCCAACCCGGCGGTGCCGACTACGCGGCGGCGAACGCGTTCCTGGACAGCTTCATACAGACGTGCGACCTGCCGGCGAGGCGGATGGTGAGCATCGACTGGCCGGCGTGGGACGCCGTGGGTATGGCGGTCGCGCCGGCACTGCCGGCCGATGCGGCGGCTGGAGCGGTGCGGTGGCAGCGGGTGATCAGCGCCCGGGACGAACCGGTCATCGACGAGCATCGGTTGGACGGCGTTCCGGTCGTTCCCGGCACCAGTCACCTCGATTTCGTGGTGTCGGCGTTCCGCGAGGCGATCCAGTCGGGTGTTCGTGCCCCGGTGCAGCTGACGGACGTGGTGTTCCAGAAGATGATGACCCTCGCCGAAGCCCGGCGTTTGGAGGTGCTGTTCGAGCCTGACGCGGATGGCTACCACCGATTCACCGTCGCGTCCGCGCCACCGATGGACACGTCACCGGAGGCGTTGCTGATACACGTCCGCGGGCGGATCCGTCAGGTGGCCGCGCAGCCGAGGACGGCTGATCTGGCGGCGCTGCGGCGACGGCTCCCCGACGTCCACACGCCCACGCCCGAGCCGGCCGGGGTCAACGCGTTCACCCTCGGACCCCGGTGGCAGACGATCACCGAGTTCCACCGGGGCGTGCCGGGCGAGCAGCTGCTCACCCTCGAGCTTCCGGCGCCCTTCACCGATGAGGTGGCCGGTCACGCCCTCCATCCCAGCCTTCTCGACGGCGCGACGACGTCGGCTCGCGACAACGAACACGAAGACATCCACATGCCGTTCATGTACCGGTCGATGCTGGTCTATGACAGTCTGCCGGCGCAGTTCTTCAGCTACATACGCCGTCGACCGGGCGCCGCCAACATGATCGTCGCCGACCTCGATGTCATCGGTCCCGACGGCCGCGTGCTCGTCGAGATCGAAGGTTTCTCCATGCGGCGGGCACCGGAGGCCGCGAACCTGATTCGTACGACTGAGCCTGAGTCGGGAAGATTCAAGCGACCGGTCAGACAGGACGGAATACCGCCCGAACTGGGGGGCGAACTCCTGCTCACCCTGCTGCGCTCCCGTACCCCCAGACAGGTGGCCGTCAACCGATACCGCGACGGCGCATTCGAGTCGGCGTCGGTCGAGGTTCCGGAGCCATCCGCGGCGCGGACCGTCACTGCCGCCGCACCGGACCCGGCGGCCGGGCCCGCGACGGCCGCCCCAGCGGCCGTGACAACAATTCCGGCGACGGCTTCGGCGCAGATCTCCTCCGCCCCGCCGTCCGCCGGCGGCGAGGACGTGGCGGAGCGGCTGCGCGCGATCTGGGTGGAGGCGCTGGGCATTCCCGACGTCGACCCCGGCAGCGACTTCTTCGAACTGGGCGGCAACTCCTTGACGGCGATCGAACTGATGTCGGTCATCCGGGAACGTCTCGGGGTTGATCTCAGCATCGCCGCGGTCTTCGACCATCCGACCCTTGCGGACCTCGGCGCCGAGATCCGGCGTCGGCTGGCGTGACGAGCGGAAGGGTCTGCCGGACGTGACACAGGAGCAGCAGCCGGGCCACTTGGTCAGCCTCGGCGACACCGGCTGGTATCTGTGGCGGGAGGCCGCGTTACGGGGCGCGGGCTTCCCGGCGCGAGAGATT
>DASVCA010000082.1:0-6874 GCA_036381835.1 Micromonosporaceae bacterium | reverse complement strand
TACTCATCCGTCGTGGTGTGTGGGTGGGCCGGATTGTGCGTCGGGTCTGCATCTGTCGGGGTTGACGTGTGCGGCGCCGCGGGGGGATGAGGTGATTCAGGTGGCTGCGGGGTTGTGGCGGATGGATGTGGGTCCGTCGTTGACGCCCGGTGGGGTGATGTTGGAGTTCTCGACGGATGAGGAGTCCCGGGAGCGGTGGTACATCGACCTGGCGCAGTCGCGGTCGCTGGTGCATTTGATGCGGCGGTTGCAGCAGCGGGCGGAGGGTCGGCGGTGAGTGTGGTGGGTCGGCTGGTTTCGCTGGTGTGGGGATGGCGTGATCGTCGTGGTGCGGCGGCGCGGCGGTGGCGGTTCGTGCGTGCGCAGTTGACCGGTGATGTGCGGGCGGTTGTGGATGGTGGTCGGCATCGGGCCGGGCCGCCCCGGCATCGTCGTCCGTCGTGGTGGGAGCAGCCGACGGTGATGTTCGCTCCGGTCGGTCGGGCCGGGTCGCTCACCCTCGGGCAAGCCTGGCGGGCCTCGGCCTCACCCGGCCGATTGCCGCGGCCGCCCCACGCCGTGATGACGGGGCCGGCTTGAGCCGAGCTACGGTAGCGCGGGGACACGGATCACATCTCAAGAAGATCGATTACGTTCGGTCACCACCGGATGTGAGACAGAGCCGTCCGCTTGACAGTTCCATCCACCGTTGGCGGTGGTGTCGGTGCGGTGTGGCCGATCCAATGCCTGTCGGACGGCTCCCCGCCCGGCCCGGGCCCGAGTCGGCAGCCAGCGGCGCCAGGAACGAAGACGCCACGGCGTGGCGGCGAACGCGACGAGTCCAGCGACGAATAGTGTCACACTGATCAACAGACTAGGCATGTCGTCATGAGGGCGGGCACTGAATTCCCACCACTCGTACCGCCCCGCGCCATCGTGGCCCCAGTACCAGAGCACCACGGCCACCACCGTTGGCACAGCCCAAGCCAGCCGCCATTCCAGTACAGCCCCGGAGAGTAGGGCCAAGCCGAACCAGGCGAGCAGCGACCGCGCGACAATCCCGACGACGGCTCCCTGCATCACCAGAGCACAACTGCCGAGGTAGATCAGCGCCGATACAGTGCCAATCCCGGCTAGGACGGATCGCTGCAGGGCGCGCAATCTTCGGGTGGCCACGACCTCCAAGTCGGCCAGTGAGCTGTGCATCGCGACGACTGGCAGGACCATGACGCCCATGGCGAGCAGCCGCCACAGCGGAATTCGGGCCTTCCCCTGCTCCACCGCGGTGGGCAACGGTGCTTCGGCCAGCCCGAACCAGGCGGCCAGCGCGGCGAGCAGGACCACGCCCGCTAGCGCGCCCGCCAGGGGCCGGACCGAGAGGAATAGGCGGATCGGCAGCCATCGACCGGGATCGTCACCGGACCGGTTTGCAGTAGCGTCCACGAAGATCACCTACCTCTCGGTCCGCCCACCGAAACTGCTCCGGGAGTGATTGCTCGCCGGCGATTGCCCGCCCCCGCGCCCATGCGGCCTGCATCTCCATGGGCGCATTGGTCTCATAGTCGGGGGTGCTCCGTCCCACCAGGTACGCCTCCAGCCATGCGCCAAGAACCGACAGCCGTTCCTGGTCCGCCGAGGTCAGAGTGTCCCAGGAGCAATACTGCGTGTCGGTAAAGCCAAAGGTTGAGGCCAGGATCGCATTACTCACGTCACCCGCATACGACCACGGGCTGCCCTCCAAGATGTGGAAAATGGGCGCGCCCGCGTCCCCGTCGAGATGAATAACCCCGTCGGGACCGAGATGCCAAGTCCGTTCGATACCGATCTCGTTCATCCTCGGCGGCGGGACAAAGCTGGCGGGCAGCAGGCCGATTCGGGCGTTGAGACTCCGCAGCTTCGGCAGGTACTTCTCGTGTTCCGGCCAGATACAAAGGGTCATCCGACCATTGACACACGTCACATCGTCGCCCGGCGGTGTCCGGTCGACCACCGGGCTCGTAGTGACGACGACCATGGCGAGAGGCAGAATCGCCGCCACCTGCAACACGATTGCTCGCCTCGCCGGCCGGGCGCGTCCGGGCGACGGCAGCCACAGCAGCGCCACCAGCAGCAGCATCACCGAGCCCAGCCGCAGCACCAGCCCCACCGGATCGACCATGGTGTTCGGCCGGCCGGACAGCACAACGAAGCCCACCCGCCCCAACAGCGTAAGAAGGAACAGGAAGCCCATCGACGCAGCCAGGGCCGCGAAGAGGGTGCCGAGTAGCCTGCCGCAGAGCCAGCCAAAGGCGGTGGCCATGACCATCACGAACAGGCCGAGCAGCGCGTACCCCCAGAAGAGACCTAGCCCGGGTGGGAAGGTCCGGGCGGTCACCGCGAACGCCACTACCTGGCCGATCACGTACGGGATCAGCAGCAGGATCAGCGTCGCGCCGAGGCGATATGCCTCCGAGATCGCGGGGTGGACCCGGGCGACGGCGAGCTGCTCGTGGAGTCGATGCCGCGTCTGGGCCCCCGCCGCCCAAGCCGCCACCCCCGCGGCTAGCACGCCCAGCAGGTACGCGGGGACCTGCGCCGCCGCGCCGCTTTCCGGCCAGACACCGATCCATGACCGGTTTCTAAGAAACAGCGCCGCGAGGTCAACGGCGAGGAGCACCGGCAGCGACCAGCGGATTGGAGAGGTGCGCAGGTGCAGCCACATTGCACTCACAGTTGCTGCTCGCTCTCCGGGAGGAGGTGCATGTAGGCACGTTCGAGGGCGGAGTGACCGGGCAGTCCGTCGTGGCCCAGCGACTCCAACTCTGTCACGGAACCGTCGAACCTAGCTGCCCCGCCGTGCATCACGATGACCCGGTCGCATACTGCGGCGACGTCGTCGATGAGATGAGTACTTAGTACGACGACCGTGTCATCGAGGGCTGAGATAATCTTGCGGAACTGCAGTCGCTGACGCGGGTCTAGCCCCACCGTAGGCTCGTCGAGGAGCACCAGCCGAGGGCGGCCGACTACCGCCCAGGCGATACCGGCCCGTTGCCGCATGCCACCGGAGAGACGCCGCATCCGCATGCCCTGTTCGGCGGAGAGGTCGACCATCTCCAGTGCCTCGTCGACGGCCTGCCTCCATTTCGCGGAGGGCACTCCTCGCATCCAAGCCGCGTAGGTGACAAAGTCCCGCACCGTCATCTGCGGCTCAAAACCGAAGTCCTGCGGCAGGTATCCAATCTTGTCTCGCGCCCGCCGGGCGGAGCGCTCATCGGTTATCGCGGTGCCATCAAGACTGATGACGCCGTTCCGAGGTGGCATGACCGTCGCCAGCGTTCGGAGCAAAGTCGTCTTTCCCGCGCCGTTCGGCCCGAGGAGCGCAGTGATCCCAGGTCGTAGAATTGTGGTGAACTGATCGATAATAGTATGTGTCCCATAGCCCTGGGCAAGCCCCTCGAGTACCACAGTCATAGAAAATTATCTTATCTCCCAACATGCCGGTAGGAGTGCAGCCGGAAAATGCAGTGGTTGCACGGCTGAGCCGCCTACCTGCGGCCGATCATCAGGTAGAAATCGAGGACCTCCGGAAACGAGTCGGCGGACGACAACCTGGCCAGCCCGGCTCTCAGGTCGGCCTCGAAACCCTCGCGTCGCTCGCCGAGGACAGCTGGGCTGGCGAAGGAGGTGGAGTACAGAAAGCCGACGATGGAGTCGGCGGTCCAGACGTGCTCGACCCGGTAGTCCCGACATTCCAGCTGGAAGCCAGCGGGTTCGAGGTAGTCCTCGTGCTTCTTAGCCACGGTGTACGTGCCGCTGCCGGCGCGACGATGTTCGCCGAGCCACCGCTTCAACGTCGTGACGGCGACCTCGTGCCACCCGCACGTGACATCCCAGACGTTGCTGCCGCCGCCGATGATGCCGATGGCGCCACGTTCCGTCAACGCGCGGTGAGCGCGCCGCGCCAGCAACTCGCGGTCCATCCAATGGAACGATGAGCCGGCCACGATGAGGTCGGTGGAACCATCTGACAAGTCCAGGCTCTCGGCCGGACCGACGACCCACCGCACGTTCACCACATGCTGCGCGGCAGCCTTCTCGCGGGCCAACGCGATCATTTCGGCGTCAATATCGACCGCGACGACCTCTGCGAAGAAGGAACTCAGCGGCAGCGCCGCCTCGCCGGTGCCGCAGCCCCAGTCGACCATGTGTCTTCCACTCGTGCCGACGGTCTGCCGCACCACGTCCTGTAGCAATGCCTGGGGATAAGGCGGACGGTAGCGGCTGTAGTAGTAGGCAGCGCCCGAGAAGATGCGGTTAACCATAAGTCGTCGAACCAATCGAATCGGCGCCCAGCGTACTTGCATCGGAATAATACCCGCCGGAGGCATCGGCGGGGATTGACAGGATCCGCCGCGTTCCGGTCAGCCTGATTATCGTCCGACGGCTTGCCGGATTTTCGTCCCCCTGTGTCTCTCGCAGCGGCACCCATCTCGACCAAGTGAAGGCGGCAATTGGCCCTGATTCTCCGCGGGTCTGACGTTGGTCAATGACCAGCGATCTGTCATCGTTGTTGGTGGATGTTTGGGTTCGTTGGTTGTGGCGGTGGGTCGGCTGATTTCGTTGGTGTCGGGGTGGTGTGGCGGGCCTCGGCGTCACCCGGCCGGTGACGGGCTGACCGCCGGCCCGGTGCCGGCGGTCGCCCCCGGATGCACCGCGTCCCGCACCCTGCGCAGCCCGTCCAGCAGGCAGTCAAGCGCCTCCGAGCTGAGCTGCCCGGTGAACCACTGCTCGATCAACTGAAGGTGGCCGGGCAGCACCTCGCCCAGCCGTTGAATGCCGGCCGACGTCAGCTCCGCGTACAAGCTGCGCCGATCGGACGGGCAGGCGACCCGCTCGACCAGGCCGTACCGCTCCATGCGGTCCACCACCCGGGTCACCCCGCTGGTGGACAGCGAAGTCTGGGCGGCCAGATCGGTCATCCGCAGCCGTCGCCCCGGCGAGCGGGCCAGCCGGGTCAGCACCTCGAACTCAACCGTCGACAGCCCGTGCTCCGCGAACTGGGCTGACATCCGCGCAGACAGCCCCGCGTACGCCTCGGCGAACAAGCCCATCGCGGTGATCCGCGGATCGTCGAGAAGGTGATCCATCACCCACCCATCCTAACAGTGTTTGACATAGGGAATGTTGTCTCAGATATAGTTGCGCAAGCAACTAACCGTGACTGCCCGCTGGAGAGCGACATGACCACCACCGAACCCGCCACCCGATCCTGGAACGGCCTCACCATCCCCGCCGCCGGCACCTACCACCTCGACCCCGCCCACAAGCGAGTCGGCTTCGTCGCCCGACACATGATGGTCAGCAAGGTGCGCGGAGAGTTCGCCGAGGCCACCGCCACGATCACCGTCGCCGAAGACCCGACCCTGTCCTCAGTGACCGCGACGATCAACGCCGCCAGCATCGACACCGGCGTCGCCGACCGGGACACCCACCTGCGCAGCGGCGACTTCCTCGACGTCGAGAAACACCCCACGCTCGAATACCGCAGCACCGGCATCAAATCGGTCGAAGGCAACACCTTCGTGCTCACCGGCGACCTGACCATCAAGGGCGTCACCCGGCCCGTCGACCTTGAAGTGGAGTTCGAAGGCGTCGGCCGCAGCCCCTACGGCCAGGACATCTTCGGGTTCAGCGCGACCGCCGAGATCGACCGGGAAGAGTTCGGCCTCACCTGGAACGTCGCCCTGGAGACCGGCGGCGTGGTGGTCGGCAAGAAGGTGAAAATCGAGATCGAGGGCGAGGCCATCCGCCAGAACTGACCGGCCCGACCCGCGCCGCCCCGGACACCCCCGTACGGTGACCGGGGCGGATGCCGTACCGAATGTCATCTGTCCAATACAGACGGTCCGCGTCGCGTCTAGCTGAAACCCCGCCAGGCACCTACCGTAAGACGTTGAGCGCTTACCGCAACGCGGCGGCGCGCAACGCGGGGTAACCACGTCACCGGGGGGTTGGCCAGGTGGGCAAAAAGGTCGATCCGAGCGAGTTCACCGGGGCGGACCGCGTCCGCTACCGCCAGAAAGTACGCCGCTGCCTGGACGTCTTCGCGCTGATGCTCGACGACTTCCGCTTCGACTCCGACCACCCCACCACCGGCCTGGAAATCGAACTCAACCTGGTCGACCCGACCGACGAACCGGCCATGCGCAATGCCGAAGTGCTGGCCAACCTCGGCGACCCCGCATTCCAAGCCGAACTGGGCCAGTTCAACCTCGAATTCAACGTCCAACCCCGGCTGATCGCCGGCAACGGCTTCGCCGAGTACGAGACCGAACTGCAGACCCGGCTCGCCCGCGCCGACGAACGGGCGGTCAAATCCGACGCCTCGATCATCCTGATCGGCATCCTGCCGACCCTGACCGCACAGCACCTGGTATCGCAGAACCTGTCCACCGGCGAACGCTACCGACTGCTCAACCAGCAGATCGTCGCCGCCCGCGGCGAAGACTTCGGGCTCGACATCCGCGGCGTGGAACGACTACAGGCACAAAGCGACTCGATCGCCCCGGAAGCCGCCTGCACCAGCCTCCAGTTCCACCTGCAGGTGTCGCCGGACACCTTCGCCAGCTACTGGAACGCCTCCCAGGCCATCGCCGGCATCCAGGTGGCGCTCGGCGCGAACTCGCCGTTCCTCTACGGGCGGCAACTGTGGGCGGAGACCCGCATCGCCCTGTTCGAACAGGCCACCGACACCCGATCGGAAGAACTCAAAGCCCAAGGGGTGCGGCCCCGGGTCTGGTTCGGCGAACGCTGGATCACCTCGATCTTCGACCTGTTCGAGGAGAACGTCCGCTACTTCCCGCCCCTCCTGCCGATCTGCGACGACGAAGACCCGGTCGAAGTGCTCCGCGCC
>DASVCA010000081.1:0-36610 GCA_036381835.1 Micromonosporaceae bacterium | reverse complement strand
GATGTGACCCCGAGCGCACGGGTGGGCCCGGCTGTCGCGGGACGGTCGCGCCCCGCGACAGCCGGACCGGCCCGGATCCGGTCAGCCGCCGCGCAGCACCGCGCCGAACCGGCTCGCCGCCTCGGCGACGGCCGCATCCCGCGCCGCCACCGCCTCCTCCACCGTCAGGGTGCGATCCGGCGCGCGGAAGACCAGCTTGTACGCCAGCGACTTACGTCCCGTGCCGAGCTGCTCGGCGGACTCGTAGACGTCGAACAGGCGCACCGACTCCAACAGGTCACCGGCGCCGGTGACCAGTGCGCGCTGCACGTCGGCGGCGGGAACCTCCGCACCGACCACCAACGCGACGTCGATCAACGCCGGCGGGTAGGTGGAGATCCGCGGTGCCGGCACCACCCCGGGCAACGGCAGCGCGTCCACGGTCAACTCCATCGCGCAGGTCCGCCTCGGCAGGTCGAGGGCCGCCACCGCGGCCGGATGCAGTTCGCCCGCGTACCCGACGACCGTCCCGTCGACCAGCACCTCGGCGCAGCGGCCGGGGTGCCACGGTGCCCGCTCGCCGGCGCGGATCTCGACCCGCTCGACCGGCACCCCCGCCGCGTCGAGGGCGAGCCGGGCGGCGGCCACCGCGTCGGCCCAGCTAGCCGGACGGCCCCGCCCCCACCACCCGGGCGATTCCACGTCCCCGGCGAGCACCACCGCGACGTGCCACGGCTGCTCCGGCACGAACGTCTCCGCCGCGGCGAGCTGCGCATCCGTCGGACGGTCGGCGACCCCCATGCGCGGGGGCGCATCACCCGTCGGGTTCCGTGCCGGATGGAACACCAGGCCCAGTTCGAACAGCGCGAGATCACGCTGCCCGCGCCCGACGTTGCGCCGCAGAGCGGCCAGCAACGGCGGCAGCAGGGTGCTGCGCAGCGCCGGCTCCTCCTCCGACAGCGGGTTGGCCAGCTGCACCAGGGCACGCCGGGGATCGTCGTCCGGCAGGCCGAGCGCGTCGAGTGCGGCGGTGCTGGTGAACGGGTAGCAGAGCACCTCGACGTAGCCCGCCTCGGCCAGGGCGCGCGCGACGGTCCGCCGCCGCCGCTGCGTCGGCGTGAGACCCCTTCCAGGCGGTGCGACGGGCAGCACGCTCGGCACCTTGTCGTACCCGTCCAGGCGGACCACCTCCTCGACCAGATCGGCCGGATCGGTGAGATCGGGTCGCCAGCTCGGCGGCGTCACCGCCAGCCGGTCGTCGGCGACCGTCACCGTGCAGCCGACCTCCTCGAGCAGTTCGACCACCCGCTCGGTCGGATACGGCACCCCTGCGGTGCGGGCCGGCAGCTCGGCCGGGATGCCGATCTGCTCGCGCGGGGCCACCGAGTCGACGTCGAGCACCCGCTCGTCGACCGTGCCGCCGGCGTACTCGGTCAGCAGCGCGACCGCGCGGCTGAGCGCGATCAACGGCAGTTGCGGGTCAACCCCCCGCTCGAACCGTTTGCTGGCCTCGCTCGGCAGCTTGTGGCGTCGCACGGCACGCGCGACGGACGGCGGATCCCAATGCGCGGCCTCGAAGAGCAGCTCGGTGGTGCCATCGGAGATCTCGGTGTCGGCCCCACCCATCACCGCGGCCAGCGAGATCACCCCCGAGTCGTCGGCGATCACCAGATCGTCGGGATCGAGGGCGCGATCCACCCCGTCCAGGGTCGTCAGCCGCTCCCCCGCCCGCGCTCGCCGGACCACCAGCTCACCGCGCAGCTTCGCCAGATCGAAGGCGTGCATCGGTTGACCGATTTCCAGCATCAGGTAGTTGGTGATATCGACGGCGAGCGAGATCGGCCGCATACCCGCCAGGGTGAGCCGACGACGCATCCACTCCGGACTCTGCGCGCTCGGGTCGATGCCCCGCACCACCCGTCCGGCGAAGCGGTCGCACCCGATCGGATCCTCGACCCGTACCGGATAGGCCGGCTCCGCGGTCGCCGTGGGGACGTCGGGCAAAGCGGCGGGATCACGGAACGGGAGTCCGAGGGAGGAGGCCAGCTCCCGCGCGATGCCGCGAATCGAGAAGCAGTAGCCCCGGTCCGGGGTGATATTCAACTCGACCACGACATCGTCGAGTCCGACCACGGGGCGTGCGTCGGCACCGGGCTGCGCAGACACATCCGGCGGCAGCACCAGGATTCCAGAGTGCTCGTCGCTGATGCCCAACTCACGGGCCGAGCAGATCATGCCGTTGGACATCCGGCCGTACGTCTTGCGGGCGCCGATGCGAAAGCCTCCGGGCAGCACCCCGCCGGGCAGGATCACCACGACCCGGTCGCCGACGGCGAAGTTCGTGGCCCCGCAGACGATCTCCTGCGGTTCGCCGGTGCCGTTCGCCGCACCGACGTCCACCCGGCAGAAGCGGATCGGCTTCTTGAAGCCGGTCAACTCCTCGATCTCCGACACCCGGCCCACGACCAGGTCACCGGTGACCGTGGTACGCAGGTCGGTGATCGACTCGACTTCGAGCCCGACCTTGACCAGCGCGAGTTCCAGCAGCGCGGGATCGGTGGGCGCGTCGACGTACTCCCGCAGCCACGAGACGGGGACCCGCATGTCAGACCTCCATCCCGAACGCGCAACTGAACCGCGCGTCCCCCTCGACCATGTCCCGCATGTCGGTGACCCCGTTACGGAACATCAGCGTGCGTTCGATGCCCATGCCGAATGCGAACCCGGAGTAGACGTCCGGGTCGATGCCGCAGGCGCGCAGCACGCGTGGGTTGACCATGCCGCAACCGCCCCATTCGATCCACCGGGGTCCGTCGCGGTGCTGCGGGAACCACAGGTCCATCTCCGCGGACGGCTCCGTGAACGGGAAGTACGACGGGCGCAGCCGGGTCTTCGCCTCCGGACCGAACATCGCCCGGGCGAAGTGGTCCAGGGTGCCCTTGAGGTGGGCCATCGTGATCCCCTTGTCCACCACCAGGCCTTCCACCTGATGGAACACGGGGGTGTGGGTGGCGTCCAGCTCGTCGGTGCGGTAGACCCGGCCGGGACAGACCACGTAGACCGGCAGGTCGCGGGTGAGCAGGGCCCGGGCCTGCACCGGTGAGGTGTGAGTGCGCAACACCAGGCCGGACTCCCCGCCGCCGACCTGCGCCGCTCGGACGTAGAAGGTGTCCATCATGGTCCGGGCAGGGTGGTCCGGGCGGATGTTCAGGGCGTCGAAGTTGTACCACTCCAACTCGACCTCGGGTCCCTCGGCGACCTCGTATCCCATGCCGATGAACAGGTCGCCGATCCGCTCCATCAGGGTCGAGAGCGGGTGGCGGGCGCCGCGCCGGCGCCGGTCCCACGGCAGGGTGACATCCACCCGCTCGTCGGCCAGCATCCGCTCCGTCCGCAGGCGTTCGAGCTCGGCTCGCCGCTCGGCGAAGGCCGCCTCGATGCGGTGCCGGGCCTCGTTGACCCGCTTGCCCGCGTCGGCTCGGGCCGCGGGTGGCAGCGCCCCGATCTCCCGGCGGGCCAGGGAGATCGGGGCCCGGTCCCCGAGATGGGCGGGTTTCAGCGCGGTCAAGGCGTCGAGGTCGGGGGCGGTGGAGAACGCCTTCTCCGCCTCGGCGACCGCGTCGTCGAGCGCGCTCTGGTCGAGCAGGGCAACCTGCTTCGGGTCGTACGGATCGTTGCGATAGGTCATGTGCGCGACTGTCTCCCTCGACGGATGGCGTACCGAGTCTAGGAACCCGCGGCTTCGCCGCCGCCCACCGGTGGGAGAGCGCGCAAGGGGAGGGTCAGCCCCGCCGCCCGCCGACACCGGCGGGCTGGCTAAACAGCGAGCGGGCTGTCACGTCACTGGCTCCCCGAACGGTTCTTGCGCAATGCTCTGGCCGAAGCATACAGGCAGACGGCGGCGGCCGCAGCCAGGTTCAGGCTCTCCGCGCGGCCGTGCAGGGGCACCCGCACCCGGGCGTCGGCGCGGTCGGTCAACGCCGCCGGCAGCCCGTGCGCTTCGGAGCCGAACAGCCAGGCGGTCGGTCGGGTCAACCCGCCGGCGTCGATGAGGTCGTCGAGGTCGGTCTCGCCGTATCCGGACGCGGCCAGCACCGCGAGGTCGGCGGCGCGCAGCGCGGCGACCACCGCGGCCGGGTCGGGGGCGCGGACCAGCTCAACGTGGAAGAGGCTCCCCGCGGAGGCGCGCACGCATTTGCCATTGTACGGATCCACGGCGTCCCCGGCGAAGATCACGACCTCGGCCCCGGCGGCGTCGGCGGTACGCAGCACCGTGCCCGCGTTGCCCGGGTCGCGTACCTCGACGAGCACCGCCACCATCCGCGGCGCGCCCGCCAACGCGGCGGCGAGGTCCACGTCGACGTGGTTGCAGACGGCGACCAGCCCCTGCGGCGCGACGGTCTCGGCAAGCGCGGCGAGCCCGTCCTCGGTCACCGGGGAGACCGGTACGCCCGTGCGCGTCGCGGCGGCGACCAGGTCCGCGTGGCGGTCCAGGGCCGCCGCGGTGGCGAACACCTCCCGCACCGCGCCCGGGTGGGCGAGGGCCTCGCGGACCGCCTGCGGTCCCTCGGCGAGGAACCGGCGGCTGCTGTCCCGCTCCCGGCGGCGATGCAACCGCCGGGCGGCGACGACCCGGGGGGTCCGTGCGGTGAACGGACCGACCCCGGGTCGGTGTTGCGGTGTGACCACCGGGTGGTTCAGGCAGCCTGGGACGCCGCGCCCCCGGTGCCATGGGCGGTGACGGCGTTACGGGCGATCTCGACGAGCGCCGCGAAGGCGGCCGCGTCGTTGACCGCCAGATCCGCCAGCACCTTGCGGTCGACCTCCACGCCCGCCAGCTTGAGGCCCTGGATCAGCCGGTTGTAGGTCATCCCGTTGGCCCGGGCCCCGGCGTTGATGCGGGTGATCCAGAGCTGGCGGAAGTCGCCCTTGCGGGCGCGGCGGTCCCGGTAGGCGTACTGCATCGAGTGCAGCACCTGCTCCTTCGCCTTGCGGTAAAGGCGGGAGCGCTGGCCACGGTAACCGCTGGCGGCCTCCAGCGTGGTACGACGCTTCTTCTGGGCGTTCACCGCCCGCTTGACGCGTGCCATGTCAACTACTCCTTAAGGTCCCGGTGGCGCCCGTCAGAAGCCGAGCATTCGCTTGATTCGCTTGACATCCGCCTTGGCCACCTCGACCCTGCCGGACAACCGCCGGGTGCGGGTAGAGGGCTTCTTCTCCAGGTTGTGGCGCATCCCCACCTGCTGGGACACGATCTTGCCACGGCCGGTCACGCGGACGCGCTTGCCCATACCGGTGTGGCTTTTCATCTTCGGCATCTGAACCGTCTCTCCCCTGTCATCCGCCGGCGGTCTCGGCGCCGCCGCCCTGCTGGGTCGGGGGCGCCTCAGCGGCACCAGCGTCCCGTCCGCGTCCGCCGCCGGCCTTTGCCGCAGCCGCGGAGGCCTTGATGGCCTTGTGCGGAGCGAGAACCATGATCATGTTACGGCCGTCCTGCTTGGGGGCGGCCTCCACGTACCCCAGATCCGAAACCTCGGACTCCAACCGGCGCAGCAGCCGGTAGCCCAGCTCGGGACGGCTCTGCTCCCGCCCGCGGAACATGATCGTGATCTTGACCTTGTCACCGGCCCGAAGGAACCGCATCACGTGACCCTTCTTGGTCTCGTAGTCATGCGGGTCGATCTTCGGGCGGAGCTTCATCTCCTTGATGACGGTCTGCTGCTGATTACGCCGGGCTTCGCGCGCCTTCAGTGCGCTCTCGTACTTGAACTTGCCGAAGTCCATGAGCTTGCACACCGGCGGGCGCGCCATCGGCGCAACCTCGACCAGGTCCAGGTCGACATCCGCAGCGAGTTGCAGGGCACGCTCCAACGGAACGATGCCCACCTGCTCACCCTCTGGGCCGACCAACCGGACTTCCCGTGCCCGGATCTGCTCGTTCACCCGTGGTTCGACGCTGATGTGGCCTCCTCTTTGCGATCCGCATCGACCCCGGCGGGGCCGATCCACTACTCGGCATCTCGACCGGCAAACAGAAAGCCCCGGCGGATCGCCGGGGCCTGCTCGACCGGTCTGACGCACCCGAACCCGGGCACGCCATCCCCGATCGGCGAACACCGACCGGGTGACCGGACCCGGCCACCTCGCGCGGCGACTCGGGTGGGAGCAGGCGCTCCGCTTGACGGCTGACACCAGGTGCCAGCCGGGTCGACGCTCCAAGACTAGCAGGTCGGATCGCAACCGGTACGGCTGCTTCGGCTACCGCGCCGCTCAGTCCTCCGCCGGCACCCGCCCGTGCGCGGCGGCATGCAACGCGCGCAAGGCCCGCACCCCCGCGACCGCCCGGTCCCTGTCGACCGCCTGCAACGCCATGAGCGCGACCAGTTCGTCGTCGTGCAACTCGAGGACGGCCCAGGCCGAGCCGCGATCGAAACGCACCGCGCGCACCACCTGCCAGGGCAGGTCGTACGAGCCGACGAGGTTGCGCACCCGGATGCCCCGCGCATCCGCCTCCACCCGCGGCCGGGTGAACAGCAGGATGCCCGCCGCGATGAGGACGCCCAGCCCGACCATGGCGAACCGGTCACCACGCTGGAAGGTGGCCTTCCCCACGCCGGTCGAACCCTCCAAGCCGACAGCGATAAGGGTGAACAGCAACACCACGACGACCGCGCTGACCCAGCACACCACCCGAACCCGCTGCGGGCGCAGCCGTACCACCTCGGAACCGGTCACCGCCCCAGTGTGCCACTTCGCCGGGCACCGATCGCCGACCGCCCGCCGCGCCCTGACACCACCACGGCGGCGAAGGTGAGCAACGCGCCGGCCAGCACCGGAACGCTCACCCCTGGGCCGCCCGGGAGCACCGCGTCCAGCAGGAGCGCCCCACCGAGCTGACCGGCCACGATCGCCAGTCCGGTGCGCAGCACGCCGACCGACCGGACAGCCAGTTGCAGCACCAAGACAATGGCGACGCCGAGCAGCCCACCCGCGTACAGGTACCAGTCGGTCGGCCAACGGATCGCGTCGAGCCGGGCGAAGGCGCCCAGCGCGGCGGCGACCGCGATGACGGCGGGCGTACCCACCGCGAAGTTGACCGCGGTGCCCGCCGCCGCGCCCGCCACCGCGGCGATCCGGCCGTTGAGCGCGGCCTGCAGCGCCACCGCCGCCCCGCCGAGCACCGCGAACAGCACCGCGCCGAGCGCCAGATCACCGATCGGCTGACCGGCGTGGGCCAACGCCACCGCCAGGACGCCGAGCGCGGCACCGGCGACCCGCGGGCCGCTCAGCGACAGTCGTCCCACCGGGCCGAGCCCGACGCGATCCACCGCCAGCCCGCCGACGCTGTTGCCGGTCACCTGTGCGATGGTGAAAGCGGCGACACCGAGCACCGGCACCACGTACGCCGCGGCGAGCACGATGCAGGCACCGCCGAGCCCGCCGAGGTAGGCCCACCAGGGCAGGCCGGCGCGGGGCAGTACGGCCAGCCCGGCGCGGATCGAGGGAACGACCAGCAGTGCCGCGATCAGGACGAGCGACCCACCCACGTTGTTGATCACGCCGGCCAGGGCGGGGTTGTCGACGCGCTCCCCCAGTTCGGCGTTGGCGACACTCTGAACGGCCGCGGTGAGGCCACCGAGCCCCGCGACCGTGAGCGCCGCCCACGCCGGCAGCACCGCTGCCTGGGTGGGCGGACGCCGCACGCTCACAGTCGACATGCGTGGATGTTGGTGACCAGGATGGCACGGGCCCCCAGGTCGTAGAGCTCGTCCATGACGCGGTGCACCTCGGTGCGGCGCACCATCGCCTGCACCGCCACCCAGCCTTCCCGGTGCAGCGGCGAGATGGTCGGCGACTCGATGCCGGGGGTCAGGGTGCTCGCCCGGTCGAGCAGATCCGCGCGCACGTCGTAGGCCAACATGACGTACTGGCGAGCGACCAGCACACCCTGCAGCCGGCGCACGAGTTGGTCGACCTGTGGCCCGCCGGAAGCGGTCGTCGGGCGGATCAGCACGGCCGACGAGTGCAGCACCGGTTCCCCGACGACCGTCAGCCCGGCCTGGCGCAGGGTCGTGCCGGTGGAGACGACGTCCGCGACCACCTCGGCCAGCCCCAGCCGGACCGCGTTCTCCACCGCACCGTCCAAGCGGATGACATCCGCCCGCAGCCCCCGCTCGGCGAGGTATCGATGCACCACGCCGGGATAGGCGGTGGCGATCCGCCGCCCGTCCAGTTCGTCGAGCGACGACATGGCCTCCGGCCGTGCGGCGAAGCGGAACGTCGCGTGACCGAAGTCGAGGTCGAGGATCTCCTCGGCCGGCGCGCCCGCATCGACGAGCAGGTCCCGGCCGGTCACCCCGAGATCGAGGTCTCCGGAGCCGACGTAGGTCGCGATGTCCCGGGGACGCAGGTAGAAGAACTCGACGTCGTTGTCCTCGTCTCGGCAGACGAGATCCCGGTCGTCGGTGCGCTGGCGGTAGCCCGCCTCACGCAGCATCTCCACGGCGGGCCCGGCGAGGGTGCCCTTGTTGGGAACGGCGATGCGCAACATCTGTCACGTGCTCCTTCTGAATCGCTGGTTCGAGGGGGAAGGCACGTCACAGATGTCGATAGACGTCCTCGAGGGTGAGGCCGGTCGCGAGCATGAGCACCTGAGCGTGGTAGAGCAGCTGGGACACCTCCTCCGCGGTGCGCTGCGGCCCTTCGTGCTCCGCCGCCATCCACGCCTCGGCCGCCTCCTCGACCAGCTTCTTGCCGATGGCGTGCACTCCGCGCTCCAGCTCGGCGACCGTGCTGGAGCCGGGGGTGCGGGCCGCGGCCTTGACCTGCAGCTCGGTGAACAGCTCCTCGAACGTCTTCACGACAGCAGATTGTCGCAGCCGGCGGCGGACCGTCGGCAGGCCGGATACCCGGTGGACATCTCCGTCACCCGGCCAGCCGCCGGACGGCCAACGCGGCGTCCAGCGCGGCCACGGTGGCCGACCAGCCCTTGTCCTCGGCGGAGTCCGGCAGGCCGGCGCGGTCGCGGGCCTGTTCGACCGTGTCGACGGTGAGCACCCCGTGCGCCACCGGGGTCGACTCGTCCAACGCCACCCGGGTCAGCCCATCGGTGACCGATCGGCAGACGTAGTCGAAATGGGCGGTCGCGCCGCGGACCACCACGCCGAGCGCGACGACCGCGTCACAGCGGCGGGCCAGGGCCTGCGCCACCACCGGAAGCTCCACCGATCCGGCGACCCGGGCGACGGTGATGTCGGTGACGCCGCAGGCCCGGGCGGCGGCGACCGCCCGTTCCACCATGTGATCGACCAGTTCGCCGTGCCAGCGCGCGGCCACCACTCCGACGGTCAGCCCGGCCGCGTCCACCACGGACTGCTCGGGCGCTCCGGTACCCGCCATCGCTACGCAAGCTCCTCCACCGCGCTCGGCCGGGCCGCCCCATCGGCGACCAGGTCGGCCTCGATCCTCCAGATGTCGTCGCCAGCCGGGTGGGTGTCCAAGCCGTCGAGCAGATGGCCCATCCGATCCCGTTTGGTCCGCAGGTAGCGCAGGTTCTCCGGGTGGGGGCGCACCGGCAGCGCCACCCGGCTGAGCACCGTGAGTTCGTGCTCCTCCAGCGCCGTGCGCTTCGCCGGGTTGTTGGTCAGCAGCCGCAGCGACCGCACCCCCAGGTCGCGCAGGATGTGCGCGGCGGCGGTGTAGTCGCGGGCGTCCGCCGGCAGACCCAGGTCCAGGTTCGCGTCGACGGTGTCCCGCCCACGGTCCTGCAGCTGGTAGGCGCGCAGCTTGTGCAGCAGGCCGATGCCCCGCCCCTCCTGCCCGCGCAGATACAGCACCGTCCCGCGTCCCTCCCGGGCCACCCGGGCCAGGGCCGCGTCGAGCTGCTGACCGCAGTCGCACCGCAGCGACCCGAACACGTCGCCGGTCAAGCATTCGGAGTGGACCCGGACCAGCACGTCGCGCCCGTCACCGAGGTCGCCGTACACCAGCGCCAGGTGCTCGGTGCCGTCGGCGGCCCGGTAGCCCAGCGCTCGGAACACCCCGTGCGCGGTCGGCAGCCGGGCCTCGGCGACCCGTTCCACCTGCTTCTCGATCCGCCGCCGGTAGGCGATCAGGTCGGCGATACTGATCAGGGTGAGGCCGTGCCGGGCGGCGAACTCCGCCAGCTCCGGCAGCCGCATCATGGTGCCGTCGTCGTTGACCAGCTCGCACAGCACGCCGGCCGGACGCCGCCCGGCGAGCCGGGCCAGGTCGACGGCCGCCTCGGTATGGCCCGGACGCTGCAACACGCCGCCGGAGCGCGCCCGCAACGGCACGACATGCCCTGGTCGGGCCAGGTCGGACGGGGTGGTGGCCGGGTCGGCCAGCAGCCGGATGGTACGGGCCCGATCGGCGGCCGAGATGCCGGTGCTGACCCCCTCCCGCGCGTCCACCGCGACCCGGTATGCGGTGCCCCGCCGGTCCTGGTTGGTGTGGTACATCGGCGGCAGGTCGAGGCGTTCGCAGTCCGGTCCGGTCAGCGCCACGCAGACGTAGCCGGACGTGTGCCGGATGGTGAAGGCGAGCAGTTCCGGCGTGGCCGCGTCGGCAGCGAAGATCAGGTCGCCCTCGTTCTCCCGGTTCTCGTCGTCGACCACCACCACGGGTCGGCCCGCAGCCAGATCAGTGAGAGCCTGCTCGATTGAACCGAGGATGCTCATGCCCGCACCTCCACCGGCGCCTCGGCCGGCAGCGGGGCGGCCGGCACCCGGGAGGCACGCGACCACGCCGCGAATCCCCAGGCGCAGAACCCGCCGTAGCCGGCGTACATCAGAGCCGACGGGTAGAACCCGCCGGCCAGCAGCAGCGGCACCCCTACCGCGTCCACCGCTATCCAGATCAGCCAGAACTCCACCCAGCCCCGAGCCATCCCGTAGGTGGCGAGCATGCTCCCGACCAGGATCCATGCGTCCGGCAACGGCCCCCACGAGTCGAGGGCGGCGAGGACCGGGTAGCAGAGCGCGACGCCGACGACGGCCGCGGCGAGCATCGCCAGCCGTTCCCGACCGCTGGCCCACCGGGGCGTCACGGCCCGCCCGTCCGCGACGATGCCGCGGCGACGATTCGCCGACCAGCGCCACCAGCCGTAGGCGCTGAGCGCGAAGAAGAAGACCTGTCGGCCGGCCTGCCCGTACAGGTCGAGCGCCTGCGGGGTGGCGAAGGCTCCGCCGAGGAACACGGTGAGCAGGAGGGCGTTGCCGATCATGCCGACCGGCCAGGCCCAGACCAGGCGGCGCATCCCGAGCAGTGCCGAGGCCAGGCCGAAGCCGTTGCCGACGATCTCGCGCCAGAGGATATGGGTCCCGGCGATCTCCAGCCGGGAGTCGAGGAACCACAACAGCAGATCCATCACCGGGCTCCCATCAGCCGCTCGACGTATTTGGCGATCACGTCGACCTCGAGGTTGACCCGGGCACCGACCCCCTTATGCCCGAGTGTGGTGAGCTTGAGCGTGGTGGGGATCAGCCCGACGGAGAACCAGTCGTCGCCGAGGTCGACGACGGTCAGCGACACGCCGTCCACGGTTATCGATCCCTTGACGACCAGGTACCGCGCCAGCCCGGCGGGCAACGAGAACCGGACGGTCTCCCAATGGTGGCCGGGTTCCCGTCCGATGATCTCCCCGACGCCGTCGACGTGCCCCTGTACCAGGTGACCGCCCAGCCGGCTGCCCAACGTCGCGGCCCGCTCCAGGTTGACCGGATCCCCGGGCCGCAGGTCGCCCAGCGCCGTTCGGCGCAACGTCTCACCCATCACGTCCGCGGTGAACACGTCGCCGGTCACCTCGACCACCGTCAGACACACGCCGTTGACCGCTATCGAGTCGCCATGACGAGCGTCGGAGGTGACCATCGGTCCACGTACCGCGATCAGTGCGGCGTCTGCCGCGCCGACCGTACGGACGACCTCACCCAGCTCCTCCACGATGCCGGTGAACATCTCAGCTTCCTCTCTTGCCGGGCAGCGCGATGAAGCGCAGGTCGGGACCGAGGCGGGTGACGTCGACGAACTCCCACTCGGCCGCATCCGAGACGGTGCGGATGCCGGCGTCGGACAACGCGGCCGGGCCGGCACCGAGCAGCTTCGGCGCCACGTAGCCGACGATCTTGTCGATCAGTCCGCCGGCGAGGAAGGCACCGGCGAGCCGCGGCCCGCCCTCGAGCAGCACCGAGCGCACTCCGCGCTCATAGAGCGCGGCGAGCAGCGCCCGGAGGTCAACCCGCCCGTCGGTCCCCCGACCCACCTCCGCGGCGGTCGCGATCCAGGTTCGTGCCGCGTCATCCCGCACCCGCGCATCCGGCGGGGTACGCCCGGCGCTGTCCACCACGACGCGCAGCGGCTGCCGGATCGCCAGACTGCCGTCACGCAGATCCCGGACGGTCAGTCGAGGGTCGTCGGCGAGCACGGTGCCGACCCCCACCAGCACCGCATCGACCGTGGCGCGCAGGGCGTGCACGTCCGTCCGCGCCGCCACCGAGGTGATCCACATGCTGGTGCCGTCGGCGGCGGCGGAGCGTCCGTCGAGGGTGGCGGCGTACTTCCAGATGACATACGGCCACCCGCGCCGCACCGCGGTAAGCCAGGCGATGTTGACCTCTTCCGCCTCGGCGGCGCGTACCCCGATCTCCACCGCCACGCCGGCCGCGCGAAGGGCGCGCGCCCCGCCGGCGGCGACGGGATTGGGGTCCGGGACGGCGATGACGACGCGGGCGACCCCGGCCCGGATGAGCGCCTCCGCGCACGGGCCGGTGCGGCCGGTGTGATTGCAGGGCTCCAGGGTGACCACCGCGGTCCCGCCGCGCACCCGCTCACCGGCCTGCGCCAACGCGATGATCTCCGCGTGGGGTCCGCCGGCGTAGGCGTGGAAGCCCTCACCGACCACCTCTCCGGCGGCGTCCAGCAGTACGCAGCCGACCACCGGGTTCGGGCTGGTGGTGCCGAGGCCACGCGCGGCGAGCGCGATGGCGCGGCGCATCGCCTCGTCGACGGAGACGTCCGCCATACCGGCCGCCCTTTCCCTTGCGCCTTCGGCGCGGGCGGGTCGGTGTCCACCGGATGGCGGCAGCGGAAGGCCGGGACGGCAGCGGCCGCCCCAGGCCGGGCAGACGGGTGCACCACCCGCCCGCCCGTTCCGCGCGCTGCTCCCATCCGGACTTTCTGGGCACGGATCGGCTCCGCGCCCAACCGTCGGCCCTGGAGTCGCACCAGGTCCACCGTTCGACATCGTCGACCGGGTCGCGGGCTTGCCGGGCGGTCGGGCCGCCGCGGTTCACCGCCGGTTCGGAATTCCACCGAGTCCCGCCAGCGCGTGGTGGGTACGCGTCGAGTCTTACACGGGCAAGCGGCTATTCCGCTAGCGGAGCGAGCAATCTCACGACGGGGTGCGCCTGCGGTCGAGCGCGACGAACGAACCCGGCTGCCGTTTGGCCACCGCCTTCATCTCCGACGCCACCGCGATCGCCTCCAGGGGATCGGTGAAACGCCGGTCGGCGACCGACAGGCACACCCCGATCGACAGGGTCGCCAACGCGGCCTTGCGCACGTTTCCCCGCCGGTCGTGCAGTTCGACGTATCCGCGGGCGGCGTCCTCCGGGTCGTACAGTCCGTCGGCGGCCTTCTCGAAGTCGATCACCGCCTGTTCGGTGAGCGGGCGCATCTGCTCCGGGGTGCACACCACGACGAAATCGTCGCCGCCGACGTGGCCGAGGAACGCCGGCGGCATCCCGACCGAGAGCACGGCGCGGTTCAGGCTGCGCGCCAGTGCGGCGATGAACTCATCGCCGCGGACGAAGCCGTACCGGTCGTTCACGCTCTTGAAGCGGTCGATGTCTATGTACGCGACGGCGTAGTCGGACCCGCTGCGGATCCGGTCGGCGATCTCCCGCCGGATCCGACTGTTGCCGGGCAGGCCGGTCAACGGCGAGACCTCCCGGAACTCCTTGTTCCGGCGCAGGGTCGTGGCGACGCGGGCGACCAGTTCGGCGGTGTCGAACGGCTTGACCATGTAGTCGTCGGCCCCGGCGGTGAGCCCGACCACCTTGTCCACGGTGAGGCCCCGCGCGGTGAGGATGATCACTGGAAGCGCCAGGGTCATCGGATCGGCGCGCAGACGCCGGATCAACTCGATGCCGTCGACGCGCGGCATCATCAGGTCGACGATGGCCAGGTCCGGCTTACGCTGCTCGATCAGTTCCAGCGCCTCCTGGCCGTCGCACGCGTGCAGCACGTCGAACCCGTGCAGTCGCAGATTGACGCTGACGAATCGCGCGATGTCCTCGTCGTCGTCGACCACGAGGACGAGGTCCGGTCGGCTGGGATCGGCGTTCACGCCTTGCCGGTCACCCGCTCGGCCAGTTGACGCAACCTGCGCACCGCCTCGGCCGGATCCGCCGCGCCGTACACCGCGGTGCCCGCGACGAACGCGTCGGCACCGGCGGCCGCCGCCTGCTCGATGGTGTCCGGGGAGATCCCGCCGTCCACCTCGATACGCAGTTCGAGATGACCGGCATTGACGTGCCGACGGGCGATGCGGACCTTCTCGAGCAGCTCGGGGATGAAACGCTGTCCGCCGAACCCCGCCTTGATCGTCATGATCAGCAGAGTGTCGAAGTTCGGCAGCAGTTCGAGGTAGGGCTCGATGGGCGTATCCCGGTCGATCGCCAGCCCGGCCTTGGCACCCGCGGCCCGCAGATCCTTCGCCAGCGCCACCGGATCCTCGCACGCCTCCGCGTGGAACGTCACGTTGTAGGCGCCGGCATCGGCATAGGCCGGTGCCCACCGGCGTGGATTCTCGATCATGAGATGGACGTCGAAGGGCAACGTCGTCGCGGCCAGCAGGCTCTGCACCACCGGTAGCCCGATGGTCAGGTTCGGCACGAAATGGTTGTCCATCACATCGACGTGCAACCAATCGGCCACGTCTTCCACCACTCGTGCCTCATCGGCGAGACGAGCGAAGTCAGCTGCGAGGATGCTGGGCGCGACGATGGGCGATGGCGTGGTCACCCGGCCAGTTTACGAATGGAGCCGACGCATGAACGTCCGCGGTCACCGGATTGCCCTCCAGGTCACGATCCGGCACACCCACACCGCCCCGGCGCTGCCCATCCGCTGACCGGGCGGTGAGGCGTGCCGGGGGACGAAAGCTAAGCCGCGGCGCGCCGCAGCACCGCCAGGAACATCGCGTCGGTGCCGTGGCGGTGCGGCCACAGCTGCACGGTCGGCCCCGCGCCGAGTCCGGGCACGGCGGCCGGCAGCAGCGGCCGGGCGTCGACGAACTCAACCGGCAACCCCGCCCGGCGAACCGCCTCGGCAACCGTCACCCTGGTCTCCACCGGATGGGGTGAGCACGTGACGTAGCCGACCACCCCACCCGGTCGGACCGCCCGCAGCGCCGCCGCCAGCAGCTCCCGCTGCAGTCGGGTCAACGCGGGCAGGTCCGACGGTTCGCGCCGCCACCGCGACTCCGGCCGGCGCCGCAGCGCCCCCAGGCCGGTGCAGGGCGCGTCGACCAGCACCCGGTCGAAGCCCGCCTCGGGCAGCTGCGGTGCGCTGCCCACGGCACGCCCGTCCGCGTGGAGCACGGTCACCGGCATCTTCCGCACCGCCGCCATGACCAGGCGCGCCCGGTGTTCCGCCACCTCCACCGCGGTCAGGCGGGCGCCCCGCTCCGCGGCGAACCTCCCGAGCAGTGCGGCCTTGCCGCCCGGCCCGGCGCACAGGTCGAGCCAGCGCTCATCGGAGCCGGTCACCGCAGCCGCAGCGAGCGCCGACGCCACCAACTGCGAGCCCTCGTCCTGCACATGCGCCCGCCCGTCCGCGACCGGTGCCAGTTCGCCTGGGTCACCGCCCGGTAGGTGCACCGCGTACGGGGAGTACGGCCCCGGTCGCCCCCCGACCTCGTCCGCCAGTTCCGCCGCGCCGATCCGGCCGGGACGGGCGCACAGGTGCACCGGCGGACGTTCGTTGTCCGCAACCAGCACCCGGGCGGTCTCCTCGAGATCCCCGCCGAGCGCCTCCGCGAAGGAGCGGACGATCCACTGAGGGTGGCTGTGCACCAGCGCGAGGTGGCCTATCGGGTCCACGTCGTACGCCGGTGCCAGTTCTGCGATCCAGCCCTCCGCGTCCCGTGCGGCGATCCGGCGCAGGACCGCGTTGGCGAAGCCCACAGCTTGCGGTGCGACGGACCGCACCAGATCGACGGTCGACGAGACCGCCGCGTGCGCCGGCACCCGGGTGTACAACAACTGGTAGGCGCCGAGCCGCAGGGCGTCCCGGGCCGGTGGGTCGATGCGGCTCACGTCCCGTCCGGCCGCGGCCGCGATGACGGCGTCGAGGAATCCGCGGGCCCGCAGGGTGCCGTACGTCAACTCGGTGGCGAACGCCGCGTCCCGCCCGCGTAGGCGCAGGTCGCGCAGGATCGCCGGCAGGATCAGATTGGCGTAGGCGTCGTCGCGGTGCACGGCGGCGACGGCGTCGTAGGCCGCCTGACGGGCCGGATCCGGCACCCGCCGGGACCGATCGCCGGGGCCGTTGCGCGCCCCACCGACTCGCTGCGGCCGGCGCCGGCCGCCCGCTGTCGCACCGGTCACTCGAAGCGCTCCCCCGGGGACACGCGGACGCCCCGCGCCCAGTCTGCGGCCGACATGGCTCGCTTGCCCGCGGCGCGTACCTCGCCGAGCACGACGGGCGCGGTGCTCGTGCCGGCGAGCACCCGGTTCCGCTCGATCAGCAACTCCCCGGGTGCCAGTGCCGGCCCTTCGGGTGCGGGGCGGACCGGTCCGAGTTTGACCCGCTCGCCGCGGAACGTGGTCCACGCCCCGGGAGCCGGGGTAGCGGCGCGGGCGCGCCGGTCCACCGCGAAGGCCGGGTCCGACCACCGGATACGCGCGTCCTCGACGGTCCACTTGGGTGCCAGTGACACCCCGTCCGCCGGCTGCGGCTGCGCCCGGGCGGTACCCGCCTCGATCGCGTCGAGCACCGCCACCAACAGGCCCGCACCGGCGGTGGCGAGCCGTTCCAGCAGGTCACCTGCGGTGTCGGTGGGGCGGACCTCCTCGGTGAGGGTGCCGAACACCGGCCCGGTGTCCAGGCCCTGCTCCAGCTGGAACACGCTCGCCCCGGTCACGCTGTCGCCGTGCAGCAACGCATGCTGCACGGGCGCCGCGCCGCGCCAGGCCGGCAGCAGGGAGAAATGCAGGTTGACCCAGCCGAAGGCGGGTATCGCCAGCGCCGCGGGCGGCACCAGCGCCCCGTAGGCGACCACCGGGACGCAGTCGGGTGCCAGTTCACGCAACCGGTCGAGGAAGGCCGGCTCTCCGGGACGCTGCGGGGTGAGCACCTCGACGCCCCGCTCATCGGCCCAGGCGCCCACCGGCGAGCGGGTCACCCGCCGACCCCGTCCGGCCGGGGCATCGGGACGGGTGACCACCGCGATCAGCTCGTGGCGGCTGGCGGCGATCGCGTTCAGCGCGGGCAACGCGACGGCCGGCGTGCCGGCGAAGATCAGCCGCATCGGTCACCGGCCCAGGCCGAACGGGCCGGCGTGTGGACTGACCTTGATCACCGGTGGGGCGTCCGGGTCGTACCACTCGGCCTTTCGGATCGCCTTCATCGCCTCCTTGCGCCGCTGCGGGTCCAGGCGGTCGATGAACAGCACCCCGTCCAGATGATCGGTCTCGTGCTGCAGACAGCGGGCCATCAAGCCGCTGCCGACCACCTGCACCGGATCACCGTAGGCGTTGAAGCCCTTGGCCACCACGTTCTGGCGACGCTTGGTGTCGAAGTACAGCCCCGGCAGGGACAGACAGCCCTCCGGGCCGTCCTGCTCCTCCTCGTCGGGGAAATCGAGTACCGGGTTGACCAGGTGGCCGAGGACATCGTCGACGTCGAAGGTGAACACGCGCAGGCCCACCCCGAGCTGTGGCGCGGCGAGGCCGGCACCGCCCTGCTCGCGCATCGTGTCGGTCAGGTCGGCCACCAGCTTGCGCAACTCGGCGTCGAAGTCGACGACCGGCTCGGCCGGGGTACGCAGGACCGGATCCCCGAACAGACGGATGGGTTGGACGGTCACTCGAGGGGCTCCTTCAACGGACGGATGTCGTGCCGCCAAGTCTACGGAGGCCCGGGCGGGCCGGCGGACGTCGACCCGGACGACCGATCACCACAGGTCCAGGGGGTCGACCTGAATCCGGACCGGCTGAATCGCCTTACGCGCCGATCGCAGCCCCGCGGCGGCGTGCAACGCGGCGGCGAGCGCCGGGCCGCGCGTCCTCGGCACGCGCAGCAGGATGCGCTCCTGGTCCGGGCCGACCGGCACGGGTCCCAAGGTCTCCGCCTCCTCGGGCAGCCGGGCCGCGGTGAGCAGATCGGCGACCGCCTGCGGCGCCCCCGTCACGCTGGCCAGCCGGACCGCCGGCGGGAAGCGCAGCTCCCGCCGCTCGGCCAGTTCCCGGTGGGCGTGCCAGGCGGGGTCCCAGCGCAGGAGCGCCTGAACCGGAGCGAGCCCGCCGTCGGCCACCACCACCACCTGGCCCCCGGCCGCCGCCGGGCGCGCCAACGCCGCGGCGGCCATCCACCGGCGCAGCGCCTCCTCGCCCGCCCGCAGGTCGGCGCGGGTCAGCAGCGCCCAGGTATCGAGCAGCAGCACCGCACCGAAGCCGCCGGGCGCGGTCGGCTCCGCCCCCGGCGTGGCGATCACCAGGGCGGCGTCGTGCGGCGCGACCCGCAGCACCTGGTCCCGGCCGGAGGTCCACACCGGCACGCTGGGGAACGCCCTCCCGAGCTCCTCCGCCGTGCGGCGGGCACCCACCACCGCCGCCCGCAGCCGCCGGACGCCGCAGTGCGGGCAGGCGAAATCGGCGACGACCCGGCCGCACCAGCGGCAGGCGGGCAGCGCCCGGGCCGCGGAAAGGGTGAGCGGTCCGGCGCAGCGCCCGCAGCGCGCCGACGCCCGGCACCCGGCGCAGGAGACGGCCGGGACATAGCCGCGACGCGGAACCTGCACGAGCACCGGTGCGCCGGCGGCCAGGGCGGCGCGGGCCGCGTCCCAGGCCAGGCTCGGCAGCCGTGCGGTCGCCGCGGCCGGGTCGCGGGCCAGTTGCGGATCGTCGCCGATCGGCGTCACCCGGGGAGCCCGTGCGCGCACCGCCGCCCGGTCCGCCACGATCTCACGTGCCCAACCCGTCTCGACCAGCAGTTGCGCCTCGCAGCTGCGGGCGTAGGCGCCGACCAGTACGGCCGCGTCGGCGAGCTTGGCCCGGGTCAGCAGCACCTCGCGGGCGTGCGGGTAGGGGGCGCGGGGCTCCGCGTGCAGGTCGTCGCCGTCATCCCAGATCGCCACCAGGCCCAGCCGATCGACCGGGGCGAACATGGCCGCTCGGGTACCGATCACCACACGAACCAAGCCCCGCCGGGCGGCGAGGAACGCGGCGTAGCGGTTCGCCGGCCCGAGCGCGGCGGAGAGCGCGACGTGCCGACCGGGCCCGAGCGTCCGGGTCAGTGCGGCGTCGAGTCGATCGAGATCGCGAGCGTCGGGCACGATCATGACGACGCCCCGCCCGCCGGCGAGCGTTGCCGCGGCCGCCTCGGCGAAACGTGCGGCCCAATCCTCACCGGCCAACGCCGACCAGACCGCCCGGGGTATGCGCCCGTCCCCGAGCGCCCGGAGAAAGCCGGGTCCGGTCGGATAGGCGGACCAGCCAACAGCCGTCGAGACGGCGGGCGGGTCGGACCCGGGCGCTCCCGGCCGCCACCGGTCCGGCTCGGGCGACGGGACCGATGCTTCGGCGCGTGCGTGGCGGGGCGGGACGGCCAGCCGCAGCACGTCGGCGAGGCTGCCCGCGTACCGGTCGGCGACCGCACGGGCGAGCCGGGCGATCTCAGGGGTGAGCACCGGCTCGGGCGACACCACCCGCTCCAGGTAGGCAAGCCGGCCGGGGTGCTCGGACTCTTCCGCCCGCTCCAGCAGCCACCCGTCGACGAGTTGACCGGCGAAACGCACCCGGACCCGGGTGCCCGGCTGGGCCGTCTCGGCCAACGCGACCGGTACGAGGTAGTCGAACGGGCGGTCGAGGTGCGCCAACGGCACGTCGACGCAGACTCGGGCGACCGGCAGCACGTCGGCGGGCTGCCGGCGGCTGTGAGCGGTCAGGCTGCCGCCACGGACTTGAGGTCGGCGGCTCGGTCCGTGTTCTCCCACGTCATGTCAGGCAACTCGCGTCCGAAGTGTCCGTACGCGGCCGTCTGCTGATAGATCGGGCGGAGCAGGTTGAGATCCCGGATGATGGCGGCCGGCCGCAGGTCGAACACCTCCTTGACGGCCTTCTCGATCCGCTCGACCGGGACCATCTCGGTGCCGAAGGTCTCGACGAACAGGCTCACCGGTTGGGCCTTTCCGATGGCGTACGCCACCTGCACCTCGCAGCGCTCGGCAAGGCCGGCGGCGACCACGTTCTTGGCCACCCAACGCATCGCGTACGCCCCGGAACGGTCGACCTTCGACGGGTCCTTGCCCGAGAAGGCACCGCCCCCGTGGCGGGCGTACCCGCCGTAGGTGTCGACGATGATCTTGCGGCCGGTCAATCCGGCGTCGCCCATCGGTCCGCCGATCTCGAACCGACCCGTCGGGTTCACCAACAGCCGGTAGCCCTCGGTCTCCAGGCCCAGGCCTTCCAGCTCGGGTTCGATGACGTGCTCGCGGATGTCCGGCACCAGCAGCGTCTCCAGCGAGATGTCGGCGGCGTGCTGGCTGGAGACCACGACGGTGTCCAGTCGGACCGGACGGAACCCGTCGTACTCGATGGTCACCTGGGTCTTGCCGTCCGGCCGCAGGTACGGAACGATGCCCTCCTTGCGGACGGTCGCCAGACGCTGGGCGAGCCGGTGGGCCAGGGCGATCGGCAAGGGCATCAGCTCGGGCGTCTCGGTGCAGGCGAAACCGAACATCATGCCCTGGTCGCCGGCGCCCTGTGCGTCCAGCGCGCTGTCGGAGATGCCGGTACGCAGCTCCAGCGCGCTGTCCACGCCGATGGCGATGTCCTGTGACTGGTTGCCGATCGACACGTTGACGCCGCAGGAGGCACCGTCGAAACCCTTCTTCGACGAGTCGTAGCCGATCCGCAGGATCGTCTCCCGCACGATGGTGGGGATGTCCGCGTACGCGTCGGTGGTCACCTCACCCGCGACGTGCACCTGGCCGGTGGTGATCAGCGTTTCGACGGCTACCCGGCTGCGCGGGTCCTGACGCAGCAGCTCGTCGAGGATGCCGTCGCTGATCTGGTCGGCGATCTTGTCCGGGTGGCCCTCCGTGACCGATTCGGAAGTGAACAGACGGCGTGCCACGGCGCTCCTTACGTCAACGTTACCTGCGAGGCAGTCTAGTCAGCACCGCCCACACATGAGGGTAGGCCCTTTGCGGTGACCAACCGTCAGGATGCGCGTTTCAGGCGGGTTACCACCAGATCCCAGACCCCGTCCGCGAGGTCTTCCTTCGAACGCTCCGGGAAGACGGTGGTCTCACCCGCGGCGTCGAGCACCGTCGCGGCGTTCGTGTCCGCGCCGAAGCCGCGGTCCGGACCGACCTCGTTCACCACGACGAGATCCGCTTTCTTGCGCAGCAGCTTGGCCCGGGCGTTGCGAAGCGCGTCGCTGGTTTCCGCGGCGAAGATCACCAGAAGCTGGCCCGGGCGACGGCGCTCGCCCAACTCCGCCGCGATGTCCGGATTGGTGACCAGTTCGATGGTGGGCGCGGCTGCCCCGTCCACCTTCTTGATCTTGTCGGCTACGTAGTTCGCCGGTCGGAAGTCGGCCGGCGCCGCGGCCATCACCACCACGTCGGCATCGTGCGCCGCGGCCACGGTCGCCGCCCGCAACTCCTCGGTGGTGGACACGCGCCGCACCGTGACGCCGGCCGGATCGGGCAGGGCCACGTTCGCGGCGATCAGCGTGACCTGCGCGCCCCGGGCGACCGCGGTGCGGGCGAACGCGTAGCCCTGCTTGCCGGACGACCGGTTACCGAGGAACCGGACCGGGTCGATCGGCTCGCGGGTCCCACCCGCGGTCACCACCACCCGCAGGCCGGACAGGTCCGTCGCCGGCGTCGCACCGCGAGCGAGCACCCGACGGGCGATCGCGAAGATCTCGGCCGGCTCGGGTAGCCGCCCCTTGCCGGTGTCGGCCCCGGTCAGCCGCCCGGTGGCCGGTTCGATGACCAGTGCCCCCCGGGCCCGCAACCGCGCGACGTTCTCCACCGTCGCCGGATGCTCCCACATCTCGGTGTGCATCGCCGGCGCGAACACGACCGGACACCGGGCGGTCAGCAGGGTGTTGGTGAGCAGATCATCGGCCAGGCCGTTCGCCGCCTTGGCGAGCAGATCGGCGGTGGCGGGGGCGACGACGACGAGGTCGGCCTCCTTGCCGATCCGCACGTGCGGTACCTCGTGCACGTCGTCCCAGACCCCGTCGGCGACCGGCTGACCGGACAGCGCCGCCCAGGTGGGTGCCCCCACGAATCGGAGCGCTGCGGCGGTCGGAACCACCCGGACCTGATGACCGGACTCGGTGAACAGCCGCAGCAGTTCGCAGGACTTGTAGGCGGCGATGCCCCCGCCGACGCCGAGGACGACCTTGGCGGTCATCGGAGAGCTGTCAGGACTGTTCGATCGGCTCGGCGGTGAGCAGTCCCGCGTTGATCTCGCGCAGCGCGATCGACAGCGGCTTCTCCTGCGGCGTGGTCTCCACCAACGGGCCCACGTACTCGAGCAGACCTTCGCCGAGCTGGCTGTAGTAGGCGTTGATCTGGCGGGCGCGCTTGGCCGCGAAGATCACCAGTGCGTACTTCGACTGGGTCTTCTCCAGCAGTTCGTCGATCGGCGGGTTAGTGATGCCTTCGGGGTTGGCGATGGATGCCACGAGCTGTAACCTCTGTGTCTCTCAACCGCTGGCGCGCGACTCGGCCGGGGTCAGAAAGCAGGGACCGAGCAAGCTTAGCAGCTCCTCGGCGGCCCGCTCGACGTTGTCGTTGACCACCGTGACATCGAACTCACGTTCCGCCGCGAGCTCCTCGTCGGCGTGGGCGAGCCGCCGACGGATGGTCTCCTCGTCATCGGTGCCCCGACCGATCAGGCGACGTTTGAGTTCGGCCACACTCGGTGGCGCGAGGAACACGAACTGCGCGTCCGGCATCGCGGCCCGCACCTGCCGTGCCCCCTGCAGGTCGATTTTCAGCAGGACGGGGCGGCCTTCCCGCAGACGGGCCTCCACCGGGCCGCGCGGCGTGCCGTACAGGTTGCCGGCGAACTCGGCCCACTCGAGCAGCTGTCCTTCGGCGACCATCCGCTCGAACTCCGGCCGGTCGACGAAGTAGTAGTGCACTCCGTCGACCTCGTAGTCACGCATCTTCCGAGTGGTCACGGAGACCGAGACCCATACCCAGGGTGAGCGCGCCCGGATCAGCTCGATCACGCTGTCCTTGCCGACCCCCGAGGGGCCGGAGAGGACCGTGAGGCGAGCTGCCGGGCGCGCTTCGTCGAACATGTCCACCGCTTGTTTTTACACGGTGGCGTTCGCTAGTTGGACGCGAACTCCCCAAGCAGTGCCTTGCGCTGCTGTTCGCCGAGGCCACGCAGCCGCCGGCTGTCGGCGATCTTGAGCTTCTCCATGATCTGGTTGGCCCGGATCTTGCCGATGCCCGGCATCGCCTGCAGGACGGCCGAGACCTTCAGCTTGCCGACGACGTCGTCGGTCTCGGCCCGCTCGAGCACGGCGGCGAGGGTGATCTTGCCCTGCTTGAGCTGCTCTTTCAGCTCGGCACGGGCCTTGCGGATCTCCGCGGCCTTCTCCAGCGCGGCAGCGCGCTGCTCGGGGCTCAGGGTGGGGAGCGGCACCAGTTCTCCTCAGGTCCATCGGCGACGGGCGATCGCTCCGCCGCTTTCTGCAAAACAAGGTGTGCCAGGGAACCAAAGGGAAATGTGGTTCCCAGCGCGGGGAAAACTAGCGGTCGCCGGCGATTTCGGCAACGTGGCGCGCGATGATCGACTTATCGTGACGGCTCGGCTACCCGGACGTGACAGAAAGGACGGCTCGGCACTCGTCCAACACCCGGTCGACGGCGGCCCGCAGCCGAGCCGGACTCGGCCCCGCAACGAGCACCTCACGCGAGTACGAGGGCAGCACCGACGACAGGCTGCCGCCGAAGACGGTCCGCAGATCCTCGGCCGTGGCACCCTGCGCACCCAGGCCCGGAGCGAGCAACGGACCGTTTACTGTGGACAGATCATGTCCGGTATCACCGATCGTCGCGCCGACGACCAGACCGAAGCTGCCCAAGGGCCGTGCTCCCCGGTTGAGCCGAGCCACCTCGTCGATCACGGTCTGCGCCACCGTCCGTCCGTCCACGCCGCGGGCATGTTGGACACTCGGGCCCTCGGGGTTGCTGGTGAGCGCGAGCACGAAGACCCCGCCGCCGTGCGCGGCCGCCGTCTCGAACATCGGCGCCAGCGAGCCGACCCCCAGAAACGGGCTGGCGGTGATCGCGTCCGCCCGCAGCGGGCTCGCCGGATCCAGATACGCGGCGGCGTACGCGCTGACCGTGGAGCCGATGTCCCCCCGCTTCACGTCGAGCAGCACCAGGGCGCCGGCGTCACGCAACTGTCGGATGACCGATTCGAGAACGGCGATGCCCTGCGCACCGAAACGTTCGAAGAACGCCGACTGCGGCTTGCACACCGCGACCCGGTCCCCGATCGCGTCCACCACGGACCGGCAGAACCGCTCGAGCCCGGCGGCATCCTCGGCGAGCCCCCACTGGTGCAGCAGCGCGGGATGCGGATCGATGCCGACACACAGCGGCCCCCGCTCGGCGATCGCCCGGTGCAGTCGGGCGCCAAAGCTTTCCATCCTCGGTCTCCTCTCGGCGAACCGCCGGTTCGGTCGCCCGCGTCGTCTACCGCGTCAACCCACGCGGCTGGCGGCCTCGATCGCCTGCGCGATCCGGGCCACTTCGACGTCCGTGGCGATGTACGGCGGCATGGTGTAGATCAGGTCGCGGAAGGGGCGCAGCCACACCCCGTGCGCGACGGCGGCGGCGGTGGCGGCCGCGACGTCGACCGGGTGGTCGAGCTGCACCACGCCGATCGCACCCAGAACCCGTACGTCGGCGACCCCGGAAAGGCCCCTCAACGGCTCCAGGCCGGCACGCAAGCCGGCCTCCACCCTCGACACCTCGGCCGTCCAGTCGTGGGCCAGCAGCAGCCCGATGGAGGCGTTGGCGACGGCGCAGGCCAGCGGGTTGCCCATGAACGTCGGCCCGTGGGCGAGCACCCCGCCGTCGGCCGAGATGCCACGGGCCACCTGCGGTGTGCACAGAGCTGCGGCCAACGTCAGGTACCCGCCCGTCAGCGCCTTGCCGAGGCACATCACGTCCGGGGCGACCTGGGCGTGGTCAGCCGCGAAGAGCCGGCCGGTACGGCCGAAGCCCGTGGCGATCTCGTCGAAGACGAGCAGGACGCCGTGGGCCCGGGTCACCTCCCGCAGCACCCGCAGGTAGTGCGGATTGTGGAACCGCATACCGCCGGCTCCCTGCACGACCGGTTCGACGATCACCGCGGCGAGCTCATCGGCGTGGCGGGCCACCGTGTCGGCCAGGGCAGCCGCGTACGCCGGGTCGACCGGGGCGTCGAAGCCGTCCGGCGGCGCCGCGGCGAAGACCTGTCGCGGCAGCACGTCACCCCACAGGTGGTGCATCCCGCCCTCCGGGTCGCACACGCTCATCGGATGGAACGTGTCGCCGTGGTAGCCGCCCCGCCAGGTGGCCAGCCGGCGCCGCTCCGGTCGGCCGATCGCCCGCTGGTACTGCAGGCACATCTTGATCGCGACCTCGACGCTCACCGATCCCGAGTCGCAGAGGAAGACGTGCTCCAGACCCGGCGGGGCGATCTCCACCAGGGTGCGGGCCAGTCGCACGGCCGGCTCGTGGGTGAGCCCGCCGAACATGACATGGCTCATCCGCCGCAGTTGGTCGGTCACCGCCGCGTCGAGCACCGGGTGCCGGTAGCCGTGGATGGCGGCCCACCACGATGACATGCCGTCGATCAGCTCACGGCCGTCCGCCAACCGGAGCCGAACTCCCTGCGCGCCGACCACGACGTACGGGTCGAGCGCCGCGGGCATCGGTCCGTACGGATGCCAGACGTGGGCCCGGTCGAAGGCGAGGAGCTCCTCCGGAGTCATACGCCGCCCACCCGGGTAGCGATGGCACGGACCAGCGCCGGACCGTGGTAGATGAAGCCAGTGTAGAGCTGCACCAGGCTGGCTCCCGAGTCGAACAGCGCCGTCGCGTCCCCCGGCGCGGTGATGCCGCCGACGCCGATGACCGGCAGGGTCCCGCCGGTCTCGCGGTGCACGAACGCGACCACCTCACGGGCCCGCCGGGTCAGCGGACGACCGGACAGCCCGCCGGGCTGCGCGGCGGCCGCCGCGTCCCCCGCGGCCAGCCCGTCTCGTCCCAGGGTGGTGTTGGTGGCGATCACGCCGGCCGCACCCCGATCGAGACAGACCGCCAGCACCTCGGCGATCGCGTGATCGGTGAGGTCCGGGGCGATCTTCACCAGGATGGGCTTCTCCCCCACCAACGCCGACAGCAACGCGTCCAGATGCTCCCGGTCCTGCAGGGAACGCAACCCGGGGGTGTTCGGCGAGGAGACGTTCACCGCGAAATAGTCCCCGAAGTCGCGCAGCGCGCGGTACGAAGCGAGGTAATCCTCCACCGCCCGGTCCAGCGGGGTGATTTTGGACTTGCCGAGCGAGATACCCAACGGTACGCCGAGCGGCCGGCGCAGCGCGGCCAACCGGTCCGCGAGCGCCGCCGCACCGGCGTTGTTGAAACCCATCCGGTTGACCAGGGCTCCGCTGTCGGGCAGCCGGAACAACCGCGGTCGCGGGTTACCGGGCTGGGCGTGCGCGGTGACCGTGCCGACCTCGATGAACCCGAAGCCGAGCGCCGGCCAGGCGGGCAGGGCGATGCCGTTCTTGTCCAGCCCGGCGGCCAACCCCACCGGGTTCGGGAACCGGACGCCGAAGACCGTACGCGGCGCGCACACCGCGTAGCGCGCGCGCAGCAGCGCCAGCGCGACCGGCTGCCGGGACAGCGCGGCCAGCCGGCGCAGCGTCCACTCGTGGGCCGCTTCCGCGTCGCCGCCGCCGATCCGGAACAGGACCGGACGGATCGTCCGCTCGAAGATCAAGTCTCCGCTCCCCGCTGCGCATCGGAGGCCCGCAGGGCGGCGTGCAACTCCTGCAGCGGCCGGACGGACATGTCGCGGCGCATCAGCGCCTCGATGCCCATCACCGCCGCCGCCACGCCGGGCACGGTGGTGATGCAGGGGATGTCCGCGGTCACCGCGGCGCTGCGGATCTCGTAACCGTCCGCGCGCGCGCTGGCCCCGGAACCCTGCGGCGTGTTGATCACCAGGACGACCTCTCCGGCGGTGATCAGCGAGACCGCGTCCGGACCGTCACCGGCCTCGTAGTGCTTGCGGATCAGTTCGCAGGCGATCCCGTACCGGCGAAGCACCTCCCCGGTGCCCACCGTGGCGACGATCTGGAAGCCGAGATCCGTCAACCGCTTGATGGGGAAGATCATCGCCCGCTTGTCGCGGTCGGCGACGGAGACGAAGATCCGCCCACCGGTCGGCAGCGACCCGTACGCGGCCGCCTGGGACTTGGCGAAGGCGTTGCCGAAGGCGGGGTCGATCCCCATCACCTCGCCGGTGGACTTCATCTCCGGGCCGAGGAGGGAGTCGATCCCGCCGCCGGTTCGGGTCCGGAACCGCTTGAACGGCAGCACCGCCTCCTTGACGGCGATCGGGGCGCCGTCGGGCAGGAGGCCGCCGTCGCCGGTGGCCGGCAGCAGCCCCTCGGCCCGCAGGTCGGCGATGCGCGCGCCGAGCATGATGCGGGCGGCGGCCTTCGCCAGCGGCACCCCGGTGGCCTTGGAGACGAACGGGACGGTGCGGGAGGCGCGCGGATTGGCCTCCAACACGTAGAGGGCGTCGTCCTTGAGCGCGTACTGGACGTTGAGCAGTCCCCGCACCCCGATCCCGCGGGCGATCTCAGCCGTGTAACGACGCACCTCCGCCAGATGGGTGCTGGCGAGGGTGATCGGCGGCAACGCGCAGGCGGAGTCGCCGGAGTGGATGCCGGCCTCCTCGATGTGTTCCATCACCCCGCCGAGGTAGACCTCGCCGTCGGCGTCGCAGAGCGCGTCCACGTCGATCTCGATCGCGTCGTCGAGGAATCGGTCGACCAGCACCGGGTGGTCCGGGGAGATGTCGGTGGCCCGGGTGATGTAGTCGCGCAGCGTCGCATCGTCGTAGACGATCTCCATGCCGCGCCCGCCGAGTACGTACGACGGCCGGACCAGCACCGGGTAGCCGATCTCGGCCGCGATCGCCCTGGCCTCCTCGTAGCTGGTCGCGGTGCCGTGCGCGGGAGCGCGCAGGCCGGCACGGGACAGCACCGCGCCGAACGAGCCGCGGTCCTCCGCCAGGTGGATGGATTCCGGGGTGGTACCCACGATCGGCACGCCCGCGTCCTTGAGACGTTGCGCCAGACCCAGCGGGGTCTGCCCGCCGAGCTGGACGACGACGCCCACCACCCCGGGCCCGCCGGCCGCCCGACCCGAGGTGTCCTCGGCGTGCCAGACCTCGAGCACGTCCTCGAAGGTGAGCGGCTCGAAGTACAGCCGATCGGCGGTGTCGTAGTCGGTGGAGACCGTCTCCGGGTTGCAGTTGACCATCACGGTCTCGTAGTCGGACTCGCGCAGCGCCATGACCGCGTGCACGCACGAGTAGTCGAACTCGATGCCCTGGCCGATGCGGTTGGGTCCGGAGCCGAGGATCATCACCTTCGGCCGGGCCGACGCTGCGACTTCGGTCTCCTCGTCGTAGGAGGAGTAGTGGTACGGGGTGGCGGCGGCGAATTCGGCGGCGCAGGTGTCGACGGTCTTGTAAACCGGGCGCAGCCCGAGGCGGTGGCGCAGCGCCCGAACCCCGTCCTCATCGGCCGGCTCCGGGCGGAGGGCGGCCAACTGCCGGTCCGACAGCCCGGCTCGTTTGGCCCGCCGCAGCAGCTCCTCGTCGAGCACCGGCGCCGCGGCGACTTCGGCCCGCAACTCGACCAGGGCGGCGATCTGGTCGATGAACCACGGGTCGATCCCGGACGCCTGGCTGACCTGGTCCACGGTGGCGCCGAGCCGCAGCGCCCGCTCCACCGTGTACAGGCGGCCGTCGTGCGGGGTGCGCAACGCCGCCAACGTGGACTCCAGCGTGGCGTCGGCCGGGTCCGGCACGGTCCAGAATCCGGCGGCCTTGGTCTCCATCGAGCGCATCGCCTTGTTCAGCGCCTCGGTGAAGTTGCGGCCCAGACTCATCGCCTCGCCCACCGACTTCATCGTGGTGGTCAACTCCGCATCCGCGCCCGGGAACTTCTCGAACGCGAACCGCGGAATCTTCACCACCACGTAGTCGAGCGTCGGTTCGAACGCGGCCGGGGTCTGCCGGGTGATGTCGTTGGCGATCTCGTCGAGGGTGTAGCCGATCGCCAGCCTCGCAGCGATCTTGGCGATCGGGAAACCGGTCGCCTTCGACGCCAGCGCCGACGAACGCGACACCCGCGGGTTCATCTCGATGACGACCATCCGCCCGGTCCGCGGATGCACCGCGAACTGGATGTTGCAACCGCCGGTGTCCACCCCCACCTCGCGCAGCACCGCGATGCCCATGTCCCGCATCCGCTGGTACTCGCGATCGGTCAACGTCATCGCCGGGGCGACGGTGACGCTGTCGCCGGTGTGCACCCCCATCGGGTCGATGTTCTCGATGGAGCAGACCACGACCACGTTGTCGTTGCGGTCGCGCATCAACTCCAGCTCGTACTCCTTCCAACCGAGGACGCTCTCCTCGATGAGCACCTCGTGCACCGGCGAGGCGGCCAGGCCTGCGCGAGCGATGCGCTCCAGCTCCTCCTCGGTGTGCGCCATGCCCGAGCCGAGCCCGCCCATCGTGAACGACGGCCGGATCACGACCGGCAGACCCAGCTCCCGTACGGTGGCGTGCACCTCCGCCATGGAGTGGCAGACACGGCTGCGCGGCGTCTCACCACCGGCCTTCGCCACGATCTCCTTGAACAACTGCCGGTCCTCGCCCCGGCGGATCGCGTCGATGTCGGCGCCGATCAACTCCACGCCGTACCGGTCGAGCACCCCCGACTCGTGCAGGGCGACCGCCGTGTTCAACGCGGTCTGCCCACCCAGCGTCGGCAGCAGCGCATCCGGCCGCTCCCGCGCGATGACCTGCTCCACGAACTCCGGGGTGATCGGCTCCACGTAGGTGGCGTCGGCGAACTCCGGGTCCGTCATGATGGTCGCCGGATTGGAGTTGATCAGGGTGACCCGCAGCCCCTCGCTGCGCAGCACCCGACACGCCTGGGTACCCGAATAGTCGAACTCGCAGGCCTGGCCGATGACGATCGGCCCGGAGCCGATCACCAGCACATGCCGCAGATCACTGCGCTTAGGCACGCGGACCTCCGCTCTGACGCCGACCGCCCTCGATCAGCTGGGCGAAGCGGTCGAACAGGTAGTCCGCGTCGTGCGGGCCGGCCGCCGCTTCCGGGTGGTACTGGACGGTGAACGCGGGCACGTCCGTGGCCCGCAGGCCCTCGACCACGTTGTCGTTGAGGCACACATGACTGACTTCGACCCCGCCGAACTCGGTGTCCACCACCCGCCCCACCGGGGCGTCCACCGCGAACCCGTGGTTGTGGCTGGTGATCTCGACCCGGCCGGTGGCCAGATCCCGCACCGGCTGGTTGACGCCGTGGTGGCCGTAGCGCAACTTGTAGGTTTCGAACCCGAACGCCCGGCCGAGGATCTGGCTGCCGAAGCAGATGCCGAACAGCGGGATCCGTCGACGCAGCACCTCGCGGGCCAACCCGACCGCGTAGTCGGCGGTCGCCGGATCCCCGGGACCCGGCGAGAGGAACACCGCGTCGGCACCGGTCGCCAGCAGATCGTCGATAGTCGAGGTGGCGGGCAGCACGTGGGTGGTCACCCCGCGGGCGGCGAGTCGACGCGGCACGTTCCGCTTGATGCCCAGGTCGAGAGCGGCGACGGTGAAGCGCAGCCGTCCCTCGGCGGGCACCACGTACGGCTGCCGGGTGGTCACCGCCGCGGAGAGATTCGCGCCGGCCATCCGCGGTGCTTCCCGCACCCGGCGCAGCAGCGCCTCCGGGTCGACGTCCAGGCTGGACACGCCGACCCGCATCGCACCGCGTTCGCGTAGATGGCGGGTCAGCGCCCGGGTGTCGACGCCGCAGATGCCGACCACACCCTCGGTCGCGAGCCGGTCCTCCAACTCGCCGGTCGCCCGCCAGTTGGAGCCGATCCGCGCCGGGTCGCGCACCACGTACCCGGCCACCCAGATCCGGTCGGACTCGTCGTCGGCGTCGTTGACCCCGGTGTTGCCGATGTGCGGGGCGGTCTGTACCACCACCTGGCCGTGGTAGGACGGGTCCGTCAGCGTCTCCTGGTAGCCGGTCATAGCGGTGGTGAAGACCGCCTCGCCGACCGTCTCCCCCACGCTGCCGAACGCCTCACCGTGAAACGTCCGACCGTCCTCCAGCACCAGGATCGCCTTGCGCCGCCGCGTCATGCCCCACCTCCGGTCCGGACCGCCGTCCTCATCCGTCGATCGCTGTGTCGGATCACCTGGTCGCCTTCCCATCGAGTACGGTCGGCTCGCCGCGCAGGAAGGTCGCGACGATCCGGCCGGGCAGGAGCATTCCGGCGTACGGGGTGTTGCGGCTGCGGCTGGCCAGCTCACCGGGGTCGACGGTGCGCCGCGCGGCCGGGTCGACCAGGGTGAAGTTGGCCGGCGCACCGGGTGCCGGGTCGTGGCCGTGCTCGGCGAGTCCGGCGATCCGCGCCGGGGTGCGGGACATGCGTTCGGCGATCAGCTCCCACTGCTCGCCGAACACATCGAGCACCACCGACAGCGCGGTCTCCAACCCCAGCATCCCGGGCCGTGCGTACGCCCACTCACACTCCTTGTCCTCCACGGCGTGCGGAGCGTGGTCGGTGGCGACGACGTCGATGACCCCGTCGATCAGCGCGGAGCGCAACGCGGCCACATCGGCGGCGGTGCGCAGCGGCGGGTTGACCTTGAACACCGGGTCGTAGCTGGCCGCCCGCTCGTCGGTGAGCAGCAGGTGGTGCGGGGTGACCTCGGCGGTAACCCGCACGCCGCGGGTCTTCGCCCGGCGCAGCAGCTCGACGCTGCCGGCGGTGGAGACGTGGCAGACGTGCAGGCGACTGTCGACGTGCTCGGTTAGCAACACGTCCCGGGCGATGATCGCCTCCTCCGCCACGGCCGGCCACCCGGTCAGGCCGAGTCGGGTGGACACCTCGCCCTCGTGCATCTGGGCGCCTTCGGTCAGCCGTGGCTCCTCGGCGTGCTGCGCGATCACCCCGTCGAAGGCCTTCACGTACTCCAGTGCGCGGCGCATCAGTCGCGGGTCGGCCACGCAGTGGCCGTCGTCGGAGAACATCCGCACCCTGGCCGCGGAGGCCGCCATCGCGCCGAGCTCCGCGAGCCGTTCACCGGCCAGCCCGACGGTGACCGCGCCGATCGGCTGCACGTCGACCAGCCCCGCCTCGCGCCCCAGTCGCCAGACCTGCTCCACCACCCCGGCGGTGTCCGCGACCGGGGAGGTGTTGGCCATCGCGCAGACCGCCGTGTAGCCGCCGAGGGCGGCGGCACGCGAGCCGGTCTCCACGGTCTCGGCGTCCTCCCGTCCGGGCTCGCGCAGGTGCGTGTGCAGATCGACCAGGCCGGGCAGGGCCACGAGACCGGCGGCGTCGACGACCTTGGCACCGCGGGCGGTCAGCCCTCGGCCGGTCTCCGCCACGATCCCGTCACGCACCAGCAGGTCGGTCGGCTCCGCGCCGACCACCCGCGCTCCTTTGATCAGGTACGTCGTCACTGGTGCTTCCCTCCGAGCAGCAGGTAGAGCACGGCCATCCGGACGGACACCCCGTTGGCGACCTGCTCGACGATGGTGGACCGGGGCGAGTCGGCGACCTCCGCGGTGATCTCCATGCCGCGGTTCATCGGTCCCGGGTGCATCACGATCGCGTGCTCGGGCAGCCGCCGTAGACGTCGGCCGTCCAGACCGTACCGCCGGGAGTACTCGCGAGCCGACGGGAAGTACGAGTCGGCCATCCGCTCCCGCTGCACCCGCAGCATCATCACCACATCGGCGGTGGGCAGGACCGCGTCGAGGTCGAACGAGACGGCCACCCCGGGGACCAGCGCGGTGGCGATGTCGACCGGCAGCAGGGTCGGCGGCCCGACCAGGGTCACCTTGGCCCCGAGGGTGGTCAGGAGAAGCACGTTGGAGCGGGCGACCCGGCTGTGCAGCACGTCACCGACGATCGCCACGTGCAGCCCGGCCAGCCGGCCGAACCGGGCGCGCATCGTGTACGCGTCGAGCAGCGCCTGCGTCGGGTGTTCGTGCGTGCCGTCACCGGCGTTGATCACGGAACCGGCCACCCAGTCCGCGAGTCGATGCGGCGCGCCCGCGGCAGAGTGGCGGACCACGACCGCGTCCGCGCCCATGGACTGCAGGGTCAGCGCGGTGTCCTTGAGGCTCTCCCCCTTCGAGACACTCGACCCCTTGGCGGAGAAATTGATCACGTCTGCGGAGAGTCGCTTCGCCGCCGCCTCGAAGGAGATCCGGGTCCGGGTGGAGTCCTCGTAGAAGAGGTTGACCACGGTCCGGCCGCGCAGCGCCGGCAGCTTCTTGACCTCGCGTCCGGCGAGCGCGGCCATCTCGGCCGCCGTGTCCAGGATCCGGGTCGCGGTCTCGGCGTCGAGGTCGGCGGCCGACAACAGGTGTTTGATCACCGGTCCGCTCCCTTGTCCACGATCCGGACCGCGTCGACACCGTCGATCTCGGTGAGGGTGACCTTGACGCTCTCGCTCAGCGAGGTGGGGATGTTCTTGCCCACGTAGTCGGCCCGGATGGGCAGTTCCCGGTGGCCGCGGTCGACCAGCACCGCGAGCTGGACCGAGCTGGGCCGGCCGAGGTCCTTGAGCGCGTCCAGCGCGGCGCCCACGGTACGGCCGGAGAAGAGGACGTCGTCTACCAGGATCACCCGCCGACCGTCGACGCCGCCGGCGGGGATGTCGGTGGGTCCGACCGCACGGGTCGCCTGCCGGCGCAGATCGTCGCGGTAGAGGGTGATGTCGAGGGTGCCGACCGGTACATCGCGGCCCTCGAAGGCGCGGATCCGGGCGGCCAGACGCCGGGCGAGCGGCACGCCCCGGGTCGGGATGCCGAACAGCACGGTGTCGACGGCCCCGCGGGTCTTCTCCAGGATCTGGTGGGCGATCCTGTCGACCACGCGCTGCAGGTCGGAACTGCTGAGGATGGTCTTGCCGGGTGACGGCTCGATGGGTGGATGTGGCACCGATGGCTGGGCAGCCTGCGGGTAGGCCACGTGGACCTCCTTCCCCGCCTCACGGGACGGGTCGTTAAAGGATGTCGGTCCGGCCGCATGGTCGGCCGGTGGCTGCACGCTACGTTACCAGCGCCGATCGCGCGGCCGGCACGGACCGGCCCCGGAGAGCGGGACGTGACCTGCGCTACACCGAGACACCCGGGCAGCGTGTCACAGGGTGCGGGCGGATTGTGGCCGAGATTTGACGCCCCCTACTTGACCAAGTGTCCCGATCCCCCGTACCGTCACGCTCCGTAGTGAATGCTGGGGAGGATCCCCGGGCCAGCACTGGGAGTGTCAATGCCCTCTGAATACGCCAAGTCGTTGGGTGCCCGCCTGCGCGCCATCCGTCAACAGCAGGGTCTGTCCCTGCAGGGGGTGGAGGAGAAGTCGAACGGACGTTGGAAGGCCGTAGTCGTCGGCTCGTACGAGCGGGGTGACCGGGCGGTCACCGTCTCCCGGCTCGCCGAGCTGGCCGACTTCTACCGGGTTCCGGTCGCGGAGCTGCTGCCGGAAGGCAGCGGGGTACGCCACGAGCCCGCCAGCAAAATCGTGCTCGATCTGGAGCGGCTCTACGACGAGGCGTCCGAGGACCTCGCCTACGTGGCCCGCTACGCCCGCGCCATCCAGCAGCAGCGCGGCGACTACAACGGCCGGGTGCTGTCGATCCGGGCGGACGACCTGCGCGCCCTGGCCATCGTCTACGACGTCTCGCCCACCGGACTGGTCGAACGGCTGACCGAGGCCGGTGTGCTCGTCGACGACCCGCGGTCCTTCTTCGCGTCCTGACGCCCGATCGCTGACGGCGGGCTCCCGGGCCGGGAGCCCGCCGTCAGCGCGCGTGTTCGGCGATGCGCCCCAGCACTCCGTTGAGGAAGCGCGGCGACTCGGGCGTGGACATCTGTTTGGCCAGCTCGACGGCTTCGGTGATGGCCACCGGAGGATCGACCTCGTCGACGTGACGCAGCTCGTACACCGCGATGCGGGCGAGATTACGGTCGACGACCGGCATGCGATCCACGCGCCAGCCTTCGGCATAGCTGGCGATCAACTCGTCGATCCGCTCCCGATGTTCGGTGACGCCCTCCACCAGTCGGATCGTGTAGGTGATGTGCTCGGGCAGCGGACGGCCGAGTCGCTCCAGGTAGGTGGTCAGCACATCGGTCGGCGCGAGCTCGCGCAGATCCGCCTCGTAGAGCACATCCAGTGCCCGCTTGCGCGCCTTCCGGCGCGCGGGCATCCGGAGCTTGGGACCCTCGGCCATCAGGCCCGGCCGAGGTAACGACCGTCGCGGGTGTCGACCTTGATCTTCTCGCCGGTGGTGACGAAGAGGGGCACCTGAACCGTGGCACCCGTCTCCACCGTCGCCGGCTTGGTGCCACCCGTGCTGCGGTCGCCCTGCAGCCCCGGCTCGGTGTACGTGACCTCGAGCACCACGCTCGCGGGCAGCTCGACGTACAGTGGCGTCCCCTCGTGCGTGGCGACGATCACCTCCGCCTCGGGAAGGAGGTAGTTGCGCGCCTCCCCGACGGTCCCGGCCGGCACCGGGATCTGATCGTACGTCTCCAGATCCATGAAGATGTAGTCGTCGCCGTCGGAGTACAGGTACTGCATGGGCCGCTTGTCGACGGTGGCCGTGTCGACCTTGGTGCCCGCGTTGAAGGTCTTGTCAACGACCTTGCCGGAAAGCACGTTCTTCAGCGTGGTCCGCACGAATGCCCCACCCTTGCCGGGCTTGACGTGCTGGAACTCCACAACGGTCCACAACTCGCCGTCCAGGTTGAGGACCATGCCGTTCTTCAGGTCGTTGGTGGTGGCCATTTCCTGCCTTGATCTCAACTGTCGGACATGAACTGGCCAAGTCTACCGGGCATGACCGGTGCTCACGGGCGCGGGCGGTCAGCCGGTGATCCCCGCCAGGTGGTGTAGGGCGAGCCGGTAGCCGTCGACTCCGAGGCCGGCGATCACCCCGGTGGCGACGGCCGAGACGACCGAATGGTGCCGGAACGTCTCCCGGGCGTGGATGTTGGAGAT
>DASVCA010000080.1:0-2146 GCA_036381835.1 Micromonosporaceae bacterium | reverse complement strand
CCCCCGCCCCCGACTGGCTGTGCTCGGTCGGCCCCGGTCAGGGTGGGCCGTGGCCCGTCACGGGCGCGGTATCGCCTGGTCGATCAACTCTTCGTGCTCGACGTCGTGCAGTTTCGCCGACCCGACCGCCGGGGCGGCCGCCGCCGGGCGGGAGATCCGCCGCAGCTTGATGCCGTCCAGGTGTTCCACCAGGTTGAGCGCCATGTACGACCAGGCGCCCTGGTTCGCCGGCTCCTCCTGCGCCCACGCGAACTCGGTGGCGTTCGGGTACTGTGCCAGCGCCGCCCGGATCTCGTCGGCGGGCAGCGGGTAGAACTGCTCGACCCGCACGAGCGCGGTGTCGGTCACGCCCCGTTCGGTGCGCGCCTGCAGCAGGTCGTAGTAGAACTTCCCGGAGCACAGCAGCACCCGCCGAACCGCCTGCGGGTCGACGCCGGTGTCCGGCAGCACCGGCTGGAAGGTGCCGGTGGTGAACTCGTCGATGCCGGACACGCAGAGCCGGTGCCGCAGCAGCGACTTCGGGGTGAAGACCACCAGCGGCTTCATCTTCGGCGATTTCGCCTGGCGGCGCAGCAGGTGGAAGTAGTTTGCCGGGGTGCTCGGCATCGCCACCCGCATGTTGTCCTCGGCGCACAGTTGCAGGAAGCGTTCCGGCCGCCCGGAGGTGTGGTCGGGACCCTGGCCCTCGTGCCCGTGCGGCAGCAGCAGCACCAGCTTCGAGGGCTGGCCCCACTTGACCTCGCCGGAGCTGACGAACTCGTCGACCACGGTCTGCGCGCCGTTGACGAAGTCGCCGAACTGGGCCTCCCACAGCACCAGCGCTTCGGTGTTCTCCACCGAGTAGCCGTACTCGAAGCCCATCGCGGCGAACTCGCTGAGCAGCGAGTCGTGGACGAAGAACCGGGCCTCTTCCGGTTTGCGCAGCTCCGCGAGCGGGGTGTACTCCTCGCCGGTCACCGCGTCGACGATGACCGCGTGGCGCTGCACGAAGGTGCCGCGCCGGGAGTCCTGGCCGGCGAGCCGGACGGTGCGGCCCTCGTGCAGCAGCGAACCGAATGCGATGAGTTCGCCGAACGCCCAGTCGATGTTGCCTTCGACGGCCATCTTGGCCCGGCGTTCCAGTAGCTGCCGGACCCGCTTGTGCGGGGTGAAGCCGTCGGGCAGCGCGGTGTGCGCCTCACCGATCTCGCGGATGACGTCCGCGGTGGTCGCGGTCTGCACCGGCGGTTCCGGCTGTTCCTGCCACATCGTCCGCCGGGGCTGCTTCGGCGGGGCGGCGTTCTTGGTCGCCCGGAACACCCGTTCCAGCTCCTGCTGGTAGTCGCGCAGCAGCTCCTCGGCGTCGTCGACGGTGATGTCGCCCCGGCTGATCAGCTCCTCGGTGTAGAGCTTGCGCACCGACCGCTTCGCGTCGATGATCTTGTACATCTGCGGGTTGGACATCGACGGGTCGTCGCCCTCGTTGTGTCCGCGCCGCCGGTAGCAGACCATGTCGATCACGACGTCCTTGTTGAACGCCTGGCGGTACTCGAAGGCCAGTCGGGCCACCCGTACGACGGCCTCGGGGTCGTCGCCGTTCACGTGGAAGATCGGCGCCTGGATCATCCGGGCGATGTCGGTGCAGTAGAGGCTGGACCGGGAGTACTCCGGGGCGGTGGTGAAACCGACCTGGTTGTTGACCACCACGTGCACCGTGCCGCCGGTCCGGTAGCCGCGCAGCTGCGACAGGTTCAACGTCTCGGCGACCACACCCTGGCCGGCGAACGCGGCGTCGCCATGCACCAGCACCGGCAGCACCGTGTAGCCCTCCAGCTTGAGGTCGATCCGGTCCTGCTTGGCCCGGACGATGCCCTCCAGCACCGGGTCCACGGCCTCCAGGTGCGACGGGTTCGCCACCAGGGCCACGTTGATCGAGTGGCCGTCCGTCGTGGTGAACTTGCCGCCCTGCCCGAGGTGGTACTTGACGTCCCCGGAGCCCTGCATCTGCCGCGGGTCGAGGTGCCCTTCGAACTCGGAGAAGATCTTCTCGTACGGCTTGCCGACGATGTTGGCCAGCACGTTGAGCCGGCCCCGGTGGGCCATGCCGATGACCACCTCGTGGAGTTGATGCTCCGCGGCGGCGCGCAGCACCTCGTCCAGCAGCGGG
>DASVCA010000079.1:0-2400 GCA_036381835.1 Micromonosporaceae bacterium | reverse complement strand
CTGATTTGTCTGCGGATAGGTTGTGACCACGTCGCATGGGGTGCCGTCGCCCCACCTGTACGTGCACTGCCAGGCCCTATCGCCTACCTGGCGCCACTCGCAGATGTGCGTCTCGTAGCTGTATCGCAGCGGCATGTGCGAGGTGAATTCATCGATTGCGTTGAGGATGTCCTGAGGTATGGCCATCTCGACGAGGGGCGGCCACTCAGTCATGCCGCACCCCCGACGAGAGATCCACTCCGGGCTCTACCGTTACGTGACGTTACACCCTCCGTGCCACCGCGATCAAGCCGGCCCCTCGCCGGATGGCGTCGGGCCAGGTCGAGCACCTCGGCGAGGTCATATGTCGGCCGGCCGTCGATGTGGCCGGTCGGCAGGATCCGTCCCCGGTGGGCCCACTGACGGATCCGCGCCGCCTTGATGCCCGGGTACGCCGCGGCGATCTCGGCAGCCGTGTAGCTGTACCTGCACGCGAACTCGGCGAGCTCGGCGAGGCGGGTGGCGACGTCGACCGTGGCTCCGCACCGGCATCGGGCGGTGGGCTGGCCGGCGATGGCGGTGATGTCCTGCTGGCACGGCCCGTCGGGTCCGTCCGCGCCGCACTGGCCGAGCCAGCGCCGCGGCGGCGGTCCGTCCACGATGGCGCGTAGCGTCCGCTCGGCGGCGGTGATGTCGCCGTGGGCCTCTGACCACTCGGGACGATGGCGCAGCCACTCCAGGTGCTCGCAGAGCCATCGTGCGGCCACCGCAAGCCCATCACTCTCACCCATGCCCGTTCGGCCGTCTCCGTGGCTCTCAGGGCCGTTTACGCCCCGCTCCTCCGCCACGTGCCTCGCCCACGTGGTGACCGCGTTGGTCACCTCCGCCAGTCTCTCGGCTGCCCCGAGGTCCAGCGGCGGTCGGCTGCCGGCTCCGCTCCCGCCGATCGCCGGTCCGCGGCGGACCTGTCGGGCGACGACGTCGCGGGCGGCGGCGGCGAGGTCGGCGATGGCGGTGAGCGCCCGGAACGCCGAACGGGCGCAGGCGGGGCACCCGTACTCCTGGCCGGGGACGGGGCGGTCGCAGGTGATGCAGGTGGTCATCGGGTCTCCTCACGGTCGGTCTCGGCGAGTACGAGCTCGCAGCCCAGGGCCGCGGCCCACGCGGTCAGGGAGTCGAGCGTGGGTACGGCGTGGCCGGTCTCCCACGCGGTCAGGCGGCCCTGCCATGTGCCGGCGGCGGCAGCGACCTCGCGCTGGCTGAGACCGAGGGCGATCCGGCGGCCCTTGAGCGCCAGGACGATCGGGTGGCGGTCGGGTCGGGGGGTCATGCCGCCTCCTGGGCCACGCGGCGGCGGTCGGGGCCGTTCAGCGTCACCCGGGCACACATCTCCGCCAGCCGGGACGCCACCCGGTCGCCGAGGTGGTCGCGCAGCTGCGCGGTCGGCACGTTGGTGGTGATGATCGTCGGTAGGCAGTGCGTGTACCGGTGGTCGATGAGCCGGTAGGTGACCTCCTCGACCCACTCGGACGACTTGGCCGCGCCGAGGTCGTCGAGCAGCAGCAGCCCCGCCGTGCGCCAGCGGTTCATCTCGGCCTCGGAGTCGACACCGGCCCTGGGTCTCAGCAGCGCGTACAGGTCCGGGGCGGTGGTGATGCGCCACTCGACGCGTGGCCGCTGCCCGGCCGTGACGGCGGCCCGCAGCGCGGCGAGCGCCTGGTGCGTCTTGCCGGTGCCGGTCGGTCCGTTGATGAGCAGGCTCGGCGCCGACCGCGGATCGCGGCGGAAATTCTCGACCCATTCGCCGATTTCCGGGTGGTCAACCTGCGCGTCCCGATAGCGGGGCGGGAATTCGCGGTCGCACCGGGCGTGCTCCTGGCTGGCGAGGTATTGGGTGAGCGCGGTTCCGCCTTCGGCGAGTGCGTCGGCGCGACAGATGGTGCACCCGATGAGATTGCTGCCCGGGTGCTGCGGGCATTCGGCGGCCTTGTTCACAGGGTGCCTCCGTATGCGGCTTCGACGTCTGCGGGGTTGGCGTATGGGCGGTGCGGGTTTCTGGCGGGGCGTGCGCGTTCGCCCTGCCATTTCTTGGCGTTGCGCATCCACGTGCGCCAGGCGGCGATCCAGTCGGCCTTGATGGCGTCCTTGCCGGGCTTGGCCCGCCAGTAGTCGACGAAGTTGGCGGTCTCAACGTCGATGTCGACGTCGGGGGTGTGCTCGCGATGCCAGGTCCTCATCAGCGGGGTGACCGCGAAGTCGTCGGGGATGCGGGTTCCGCGCTTGCCGCGCGTCTCGCGCGGCGCCGCCTCTGGCGGCGGCAAAAGGGTTGCGGGTTGCGGAATAGGGGTTGGGGTATCTACGTACGGACCTTTAGTAACCACAACCCGTTCGGAACCCGATATCCCATCCGATGGGCTATCC
>DASVCA010000078.1:0-7962 GCA_036381835.1 Micromonosporaceae bacterium | reverse complement strand
ACGTGTGCTGGCCGGGGCCCGACAACACGGGCCCCGGCCAGCAGCACACTCTCCGCGATCTTGCAGTTCTGGTGGGTGCATTCATGGACTAAGAGCGCAAATCCCCAACCAAAAGTGCAAGATCGCGGGGATGGTGGGGGGCGGGGTGGTCAGTGGTACTCATCGGGCGGGAGCAGCGCCCCACCGGTGAGACCGGTGGCGAGGGCGCGCACCGTCTCGGCGGTGAGCCGGCCCACCAGGTCGGCTGCCGCCCGCAGCTCGCCCAGGTACCGGAAGGCGATGCCGTACCGCTGCTGCTCCGCCAGCGGCAACAGGGGTACGCGCAGGCGACGGGCGTCGAGCCGGACGATCGAGGTTCCGGTGGTCGCCGCGTTGACGTTCGTCTCGTCGGAGAGGAAACCCGCGAGGAACCACGGGTCGAGACGTTGCGGGTCCGGCCGGAGCAGGTACAGGTTGGGGCCGAGCGTGTACCCGACGTCGTCGACGTCGGCGACCCGGGCGACCCGAGCCCGACCCTGCAGCAGTTCGGGGAGAAGAACGTCTCCGGGCCGGATCTCGACGACCTGACCCGTCCCGTCCGCGCCGTGCGAGGCGGAGCGGACCGGCGATGAGCCGCGACCGGACGCGGGGGAGCGGAACAGGGTGAGCGCCCCACCGCTGACCAGGTCCGCGACCGTCACACTCTGCCAGGTCCGTGCCTCGTCGCCCGCGGGTACCCACCCGTCCCGGTCGACGAGCCGCGCCAACTCGTCTGCGGCGGCGCGCAGCCGCGCCCGCAGCTGCCGGGCCGTGTCCGCGTGCTGGTCGGGTCGGACGGCGGGCGACGCGGTGTGGACGTGCCGGGACGGGGTGAGGTCGACGGTCCCGTCGAGCAGGTCGATGGCGGGGACGGCACGTGCGGTGCCGGGAATGTCCGCGAAGTCTTCGGCGGCGTACGCCCGCCAGGTGTCGAGCACCGTACGCCGTAGCGCCGCCCAGTCGAGCCGCCCGGGCCGGCCACCGGTCTGGTGATCGGCGAGCGTGTCGACGAACAGCACCGTCGGTGCGGTGGCGGCCCGCGCGTGCGGGCGTTGCAGCACCCAGATGTGCAGCCCCACGTGCAGGGGTGCGGCGGCGCCGGGCGGGAGAGCGACGACGGCGCGCAGCACTCCCCGGCGAACCAACTCCCCTCTGATCCGGCGACCGGACGCCCGTTCGGCGGTGGCCGGCGGCAGTAGCAGGACGACCGGCGACCCTTCGGTCACGTGCGCGAGGCAGTGCTGCGCCCAGGCGAGTTCCGGCTCGCCTCTCGGCGGCAGCCCGTACAACCAGCGCGGGTCGTAGGCCAACTCCTCGTGCCCCCAGTCGCGGTTGCCGTACGGCGGGGCGCACAGCGCCGCTTCCGCGGTCAGGGCGGGGAAGGCGTCCTTGCGCAGGCTGTCGCCTGTACCCACCCGGACTTGCGCGTGCTTGGCCAGGACTGCGAGTCGAACGGCGGCCTGTGCCGCTTGTGGCAGCGAGAGGTCCTGCCCGTACAGTTCCTTCGCCCCGCGCGCCGCGGCGGCGGCGAGCAGACCGCCCCGGCCGCAGGCGGGATCCAACACCCGCGCCGGATAGTTTCCGGCCGCCGCGGTGAGCAGGTCGGCCATCAGCTCCGCCAGCGGGGCGGGTGTCTCGTACCTGCCGGGGATGCCGGCGGAATCGGCGTCCGTCTCGGCCAGGACGTCGGCCGCGGCCAGCGCGCCCTTCTCCTGTACGCAGCGCGCCAGCGCCCGCAGCAGGGGAACCTCGTCGGATCGGTAGGCCGCGTCGCCGGTGCCGGGGACGCGGTCAGCGTAGGGGCGGGCCAGCTCCCGGGCCCGTGCGGGGAGCCGGTTGTCGGGCAGGTCGACCAGTTCGCGGCGCGCGGTCTCAGCCAGCCGGTCTACGGCGAGGAGCAGCGCGAGCAGCCGGCTCAGCGTCCCGCCGTCAACGCCGTGGGCGCGGAGCGCGACCCGCAGGTCGTCGGCTGCGGACGGTGTCGGGAGCTGGCCGCGGGCGGCCAGCCAGGCGCGTACCTGCGCCAGGTCGTAGGTGGGGCTGGTGTCCGTCCCGCCGACCGGGGCGGGGAAGTCGGTGTGACGCCGCCGCCAGTTGCTGACCGTGGCTCGGGTGACCCCGGCCAGGCGGGCGATCTCCGCTGCGGTCAATTCGGCGGATGGCGGCATCGGGCTTCCTGTCGGTCGTACGGGCGGATTGCTGCGGCTACTGTACATGATCCGACAGTCGCATGCAGATTGACAACGCTTTCAGTGTCTGCTTGTCTGTAACTGTTTTCGTTCGACGGCGTTTCGTCGATGAAGGCCCCGTCGAGCCCTGCCCGCCGCCGGTGCCCGCGCCGAAGGAGTCCCCAGATGACCGACCCCGGCCCCGACACAGTCGATCAGCTCATCCTCAGCCACCTCGATGAGGCGGACCTGCCCGAACCGGCCAAGGAACTCGTCCTCGCCGCACTGCTCGGCGAAGAAGACCTGGCCGCGGCGGTCGGTGGAACCCCAACCCGCCGACCGCTACCACGACCACCCGAGGCGGACGACCCGGAGCCCGTCGGCACCTACCTGACCGGCATCGAGGTGACCGGCTTCCGGGGGATCGGGCCCACCGCCACGCTCAGCCTCGTACCCGGCCCGGGACTGACCATCGTCACCGGCCGCAACGGCTCGGGAAAGTCCAGCTTCGCCGAAGCCGCCGAGTTCGCCCTCACCGCGACCAACAAGCGATGGGCCGGGCGGGGCTCGATCTGGCAGGAAGGGTGGCGCAACCTGCACCACACCGGAGAACCGTCCATTCGGGTTCGCCTGGGCGTGGAAGGCCACCCCAGGGGCGCCACCGTCGAATGCCACTGGGCCGCCGACGGCAGACTCGACGACTGCACCCGGTTCCTGCAGCTCGCCGGAAAACCCCGGCAGTCCGTCTCCGAACTCGGCTGGGACAAGCCGCTGGAGCTGTACCGGCCCTTCCTCTCCTACGCCGAACTCGGCGGATTGCTCAGCGGCAAGCCCAGCGAGATGTACGACTCGCTGCAGCGCATCCTCGGCCTCGGCCGGCTCGTCGAGATCGAGAAGCTGCTCAAAGACGCCCGTAAAGCGACGCAGGACCGGCGCTACCTCGCCGCGCAGCAGCTGCCCGCGCTGCGAGAGCTGCTGGCCGCTCACCCCGACCCCCGCGCCCGACGCGCCGAACAGGCGCTCGCCGGCAGGCGCGCCGACCTCGAACAACTCGAACTGCTGGCCGTCGCAGACGACGCCGCCGACGACGCCGACGTGACCTCGCTGCGTCAACTCGACGTCCTGCAACTGCCCGACCGGACCCAGCTGGTCGCCGACATCGAGCGGCTGCGCGACGCGCTGCACCGAATCGAAAGCCTCGCCGCCACCCCCGCGAGCGAGGCCCGCGCCCTCGCCGGACTGCTCCGCGACGCCCTGCGCCACTACGACACCCACCCGGGCCAGCCCTGCCCGGTCTGCGCCGGCCGACCCCTCGACGACGCCTGGGCCGAGCACGCCCGGACGGAACTGCGACGACTCACCGAGCGCGCCGAACAGCTCGACGAAGCCCACCGGACCAAACAGGAGACGCTGCGCGTACTCCGCCAACGGATCCCCACGCTCCCGCCGGTGCTCAAACTCGACCTCGACGCCGTGCCGACCGCCGACCTGCGCATCACCTGGCAGCACTGGGACAACCTCATCGCATCCGAAGACCCGCACAAGATCTGCGAGGTGGTGCTCGGCACGTTCGACACGCTCCGATCCGCGCTCCACCCGGTCCAGGCCGCCGCCCGCCGCGCATTGGAACAACGGCAGCAGGCCTGGCAGCCCGTCGCCGACCAGATCCGCGCCTGGGTCGAGACCGAACGGGCCAGCCGGCGCGCCGCCCAGGTCCTCCCCGACATACGCAAGGCCATCGAATGGTTGCGGGCCGTCGGCGAGCGGATCCGCAACGAGAAGCTGGCACCGCTCACCACCCAGACCACCGAGATCTGGAACACGCTGCGCCACGAGAGCAACGTGAGCCTCGGCGAGATCCGGCTGGCCGGCACCGGCACCACCCGGCGGGTAGACCTGAACGTCGAGGTGGACGGCGTACCCGGGGCGGCGCTCGGCGTGATGAGCCAAGGCGAGCTGCACTCACTCGCGCTCGCACTGTTCCTGCCCCGCGCGACCGTGTCGGAGAGCCCGTTCCGGTTCCTCGTCATCGACGACCCGGTGCAGTCCATGGACCCAATCAAGGTGTACGGGCTGGCGAGGGTGCTCGCCGACGTCGCCCGACACCGCCAGGTCATCGTGTTCACTCACGACGACCGGCTCCCCGCCGCCGTACGCCACCTGCAGCTGGCCGCCCGGATCCTGGTCGTCAGCCGGCTGGCCAACTCCCGGGTCACCGTCGCCGGCGACCGGCACGGCGATCCGGCGGCCCGCTACCTCGACGACGCGGCCGCCGTGGCCCGGGACGAGCAGCTGGCCCCGGCCGTACGCGGCCCGATCGTCGGCAACCTCATCCGCGACGCCCTCGAATTCACCTGCCACGAGCTGATCCGGACTCGGGATCTGCAGGCGGGGAAGGCCGTCGCCGAGACGGAGGCGGCGATCGACGACGCCAACGGACTGCGGCCCACCCTCGCGCTCGCGTTACTCGGCGATCCGAGGCGGCTCGGGGACCTGACCCGGGCGTTGAACCGGGTGCACCCGGACGCGAACCGGGTGGTCACCGTGGCCAACAACCTCTCCCACGGCGACCAGGCGAGCGCGGACCTGATCGCTCTCATCGACGACGCGCGCCGCGTGGTGGAGAGGTTGAGCCGGCGATGACCCCGCAACAGCTACTCGACGCCGCAGCGGGCCTGATGGTACGGCCGGCACCCAGCCTGCGCCGCTGCTGGCAGCGCGGGTGCGCCTGTCTCACCCGGCTCGCCCTCGAACGGGCACTGGACGACTACTGGGCACGGGTCGCCCCTTCGGTGGCCCGCCGTCCCATGCGCCACCAGCTCCTCGCCCTGCCCCGGTTCGCCGGTCCCGAGGCCGCCTTGACCGCACGGACAGCCTGGCACGGGCTGTCCAGGGCCATGCACCACCACACGTACGAGTTGGCGCCGACGCTCGCGGAACTTCGCGGCTGGCACGAGGATGTCGCGGCTCTGCTGTCCCATCTCGACGGCGGCCCGCCCTGACACCGCTACGGTGCTCGCCGTGGCCGATGACCGCCGGCGTCGCGGGAAGCGGCACGGCTGACCGCGAGCGCGTCGAGGAGACCCGTGAAGCCGGCGGATACCATCGCCGGATGGGTCTTCGAGGAACGATCACCCCGGGCCGTCCGCTGCTGGTGTCGGCGATGCCGGAGGAGGCCGCCCACCTCGACGCGGGGCTGCCGGTGCTGCTCACGGGGATAGGGAAGGTCAACGCGGCGGCGGCGCTCGCGGTGACGCTCGCCCGGGGGCCGCTGCCGTCGGTGGTGGTCAACCTCGGCACCGCCGGGGCGCTGCACCCCGGCCTGGCCGGTACCCACGAGGTGGGCAGCGTCATCCAACACGACCTGGACGGCGACCTCATCCACCGGATGACGGGGCAGACCGTCGCGGCGCCGCTGGTCCTCGCCGACAGCGGCCTGGTGCTGGCCACCGGCGACCAGTTCATCAACGACGACGAGGTGCGCGCCCGGCTGGCGGCCCGTGCGCAACTGGTGGACATGGAGGGGTATGCGCTGGCGTCGGTGGCGCAGCGGTTCGGGGTACCGATCCGGATCGTCAAGAACGTCAGCGACGAAGCGGGGGACGGGGCGGAGCGGACCTGGCAGCTGGCGGTGGACAAATGCGCCCGGCTGCTCGCCGAGTGGGTTCGGGAACATCTGTGAACGTCGGCACGTGAGCGTGGTCAACTCTCGAATCGCATCGGCAGGCCGAACAGCGGGAACAGCCGCTCGACGTCGAGGAAACTGGTGATCCCGCGGATCCGACCGTCCGAGATGTCCAGAACGACGAGGGCCCACGGTCCGGTCGGGCGGTACTGCCCGAACGCGGGCATTCCGTTCGCCACGGTGGGCACGAGTCGGGAGCCCCGACATCCGCTGCCGGTCCCCAACATCCAGGCGCGAAGGTCGGCGCGGCCGCGCAGCCACAACGGAAGCGGCGGCATGTTCAGTGTCACGTCCTCGTGTAGCAGTGACGTGAGTGCCTCCATGTCGTAGCTCTCGAACGCCTTGACGTAGCGGTCGAGCAGCTGTCGCTGGCGCGGGTCCGCCGGGCGGGAAGTGTCGCCGCCGACGTCGGCGGCGGCCAGCGTGGCCCGGGCCCGCTGCAAGGCGCTGTTGACCGCGGCGACCGACACGTCGAGCAGTTCGGCTACCTCTGCGGCTGGCCAGGCGAGCACGTCGCGCAGGATCAGCACCGCCCGCTGTCGGGCCGGCAGATGCTGCAGCGCCGCCACGAACGCGAGGCGGATCGACTCCCGGGCAAGAGCGATCTCTGCCGGGTCGGTGACGGTGGCGGTGACCCGCGCGTCGGGAACCGGGCCGACCCATACCTGTTCCGGCAGCGGATCGCCGGGTGTGGACCCGGCGTTACCGGGCGGGCCGAGGTCCATCGGCCGAGCCCGCCGCTGGGCGCTGCCCAGCATGGTGAGGCAGACGTTGGTGGCGATCCGATACAGCCAGGACCGCAGCGCCGACCGGCCCTCGAACCGTTCGAGGCCGCGCCAGGCGCGGATCATCGTTTCCTGCACGGCGTCCTCGGCCTCGAACGCCGAGCCGAGCATCCGATAGCAGTAGCCGGTGAGCTCGCCGCGGAACGCCTCCAGACGCAGCTCGGCCGGCTCGTCGACCACCGTCGCATCGCCCACCGAGCCAACCTACCGCGAGGCGGTCTTGGCGGACGGGGTCAGACCTCCCCGTCGATGGCCCGGGCTAAGGCTGGAGATTTCTCCGAATCGGCGATGAGATTCGGGCGGTGAGGTGGTCTGAAAGGACAGGGCACCCACGAGCAACGACACGAGGAGGACCACCGTGACCGCCACCGAGTCGACCCCCGCCGTCCAGGGCACCGGCGAGTACGCCGAGGTCAACGGACTCAACCTGTACTTCGAGACCCACGGGACCGGTCGCCCGTTGATTCTGCTGCACGGCGGGCTCGGCTCGGGTGAGATGTTCGGGCCGATTCTCCCCACGCTGGCCGAGCGCCACCGGGTCGTCGTCCCGGACCTGCAGGGGCACGGCCGGACCGCCGACATCGATCGGCCGTTGGACCCGTGGTCCATGGCCGACGACATCGCCGCACTCATCGACCACTTGGGACTCGACAAGCCGGATGTCGTGGGCTACTCGGTCGGCGGCGGGGTGGCGCTGCGGGTCGCGGTGCGGTATCCGACCAAGATCGGCCGGGTTGTCGCGGCCTCGGCGCCCATCCGCTCCGACGCCGTCTATCCGGAGATCCGCGCGCAGCAGGGCCAGGTGGGCGCTGGCGCCGTCGAGTTCATGAAGGACACGCCGATGTACGAGCTGTACCAGCGGGTCGCGCCGCGCCCCGAGGACTTTCCCCGGCTGCTCGACAAGATCGGCGAGGCGTTGTCGCAGGACTTCGACCTGACCGAGGAGATCCGCGGCCTGCGGGTGCCTGCGCTCATCGTCGCCGCGGACGCCGACATGGCACCGCCCAGCCATTTCGTCGAGGTCTTCAACCTGCTCGACGGCGGCCTGCGTGACGGGGGCTGGATGGGCGAAGGCCGGCCGGAGGGCGGTCACGCGCTGGCTATCCTGCCCGGCCTCACCCACTACAACATCTTCAGCTCGCCGCTGTTCGCCGCCGTCACCCTCGAGTTTCTCGGCGCGCGTTCGAGTTGACCGGTCGCCCCCCGATCTCGCGCTCCCCCCCGCGATCTTGCAGTTTTGGTGGGGACTTTTCAGGACAAGCTACCTGAATCGTCAACCAAAACTGCAAGATCGCGTAGTCGTTCG